>JAGBIH010000025.1 GCA_017935095.1 Ruminococcus sp. | reverse complement strand
TTCAATGAGCTGTATAATGCAGAGGGATAATTGCAGAGACATGGTGAACTGTGTCCGATAAAATTTATAAAGGAGTAAAATTATGAACGTATATCAGGAGATATTTGAAGTAATCAAGGAAAGAAAAAAGCAGTATGAAAGCGGAACTGCTGCTGAGAATTCATACACCTGTTATCTTTTTGAAAAGGGTGTTGACAAAATCTGCAAGAAGGTCGGCGAGGAGGCAACAGAGACTGTAATTGCTGCAAAGAACGGCGACAATGATGAGCTTATGAACGAAATCAACGACCTGCTTTATCACATCATGGTTCTCTGTGCAAATCAGGGTCTTGACTGGTCTGAGGTTGAGAGAGTTCTTGACGAAAGAAATGAAAAAATCGGAAATCTGAAGAAATTCCACGAGGTTGACAAGAATTCATAATAAGCACACATAATAAAAAAGGACGGAAATCAATCCGTCCTTTTTTATAAATCATGAGATTTTTGTTTTTACAGGAGTAGTATCGAGGAAATTGAATAAAGCGGTAAGAAGCTGTTTATAAGAGGCAGAGGAAATATGAATTCCGTCACCGCTTGAACAGTTACTGCTCAGAGCAAGCGTATTCGGGTCAGCCAGAACCGAGTAAGCATCGAAGTAATATATATCAGGTAATCCGATAGTATTGACAGCGTTGCGGAGAGCCTCATTGTAGCTTCTTATATTAGCGTTATTGGAGTATGTAACGTAATCGGCAATGGGGGTAATTCCGGCAACAACAATATTGATATCGGGATTATTCTGTTTAATCTGGCGAATAACATCGCTGTAGCGAGACGCAAAGCCTTCGCCTGAATTCATATTAAGGTCATTCATGCCAAGCGACATATACAGAAGCTCAGGCTTTATAGCAGAAACAGCATCAATAAGACCGACATTGCCATATCCGAAATTGAAGGTGAAATTTTTCAGATTCCACATAGAAAGCGATTCCTTGGCAAGATTATGTTCATTGGGAATAAATCCGTAAACATTAAAGCCAAAAGCAATGGAGTCGCCGGCAATCACAAGTTTTTCCTGATAAAGAGCGCTGTTCGGAGAATCACCTACGCCGATATACGGAGAAAGCGAGGCAGGCGGCGGAGCTGTCGAAGGAGCTTCGGTCTGTTGTGCGGCATCTGTCTGTGTTACGGGAGCAGTTGAAGCTGCTGCGGTCGTTTCTGAAACTGTGGTAATTGAAGTTGTTGCGGCTGTTGAGGTGGTATTGGTAGCTGAGGTTGTTGAAGTGGTTGATGTTGAGGTTGAAGTTTTTTTTGTTGTTGATGTAGATGAGGTTGTTGACGTAACGGCTGCAGTAGTGGCAGAAGTTTCAGAGACAACAGGCTCTGTGATACCGTCCGGTTTTTCAGCGGGGGAATGTTCCAGAACGAACCATAGTACTGCTATAACTGCAATAATAAGAAGAATAATGTAGAATGCCGGCGCTTTAAGAATTTTTGCGGGAAACGATTTCATAAAAATTCCTTTCATGGCTGTATGTCAGTCTGCGGACAGTAAACAACCATATATGTACAAATAAGGGTATACTATAGCAGACAGGAATATTTTACCACAAACAGAAAAAAAAGTAAAGCAAAACAGCGAATTTGTCCGATTTGCTGTAATTTTCTTGACATTTTGGCATCAGGATAGTATAATATTATTGTCAAATATTTTTTTCAGGAGTTGAATAATATGAACAGTGTAAAAATCAGTGAGCTGTATGACCTCACACATACAGCAGCCAGTGATTATCTGAGTCAGTTTACATATCCTTGGGAGGCGTTAAAGGGTATCAGTGATTTTATAATCATGCTTGGTGGAACACTCAGTCCCGATGAGTATGATAATCCGTCTGAAAATGTCTGGATTCACAAAACGGCAAAGGTATTTCCGAGTGCATATATCGGCTCACCGTGTATAATCGGAGCAAATACCGAGGTTCGTCACTGTGCCTTTATCAGAGGAAGTGCACTTGTCGGAGAAAACTGCGTTGTAGGAAATTCTGTTGAGCTTAAGAATGTCATTTTATTTGATAACGTGCAGACTCCGCATTACAATTATGTCGGAGACAGTATACTTGGCTACAAATCCCATATGGGAGCCGGCTCAATAACCTCCAATGTCAAATCCGATAAGACCAATGTAGTAATCAAGTCGGAGGGCAGACAGCTTGAAACAGGAATCAAGAAAATCGGAGCAATGCTTGGCGATTTCGTTGAGGTTGGATGCAACAGTGTTCTCAATCCGGGAACAATAGTCGGCAGAAACTCAAACATTTATCCTACAAGCTGTGTAAGAGGAGTAGTTCCCTCTGAAAGCATATACAAAACCGGCGGAGTAATCGTAAAAAAATTGTAGAATCATTATCAGAGCAGTCCTTGCGGACTGCTTTTTTTATAATAAATTCAATAGCACCTATTGTAAAATCTGACAAAATATGGTATGATATAATAAGTATAATATGTCTATGTACAGAAATAAATGCCTTTGGCAGACTGGAGAGTCATATGGAAAATCTAATTACATTCGGCGGCAACATGACCGCACAGATAAATTTTGCGATGCAGCAGAACTATATACCGATATTCCGCAATATACTTATGACAAACAATTCCGCTTCGGAGCTTTCCGGAGTACGGTTGAGAATAACATCTGAGCCTGAATTTGCGAAGGTTTTTGAATCAGCTCCTGTCAATCTGAAGCCTGATCAGCCGGCAGAGATTTCACCGATAAACATTGTAATGCTGTCTGATTATCTTTTCAGCCTTACAGAAAAGCTTGTGGGCAGTGTAACACTTGAGGCTGTTCAGGGAGATAAGGTGATTGCGTCGGAGACAAGGACCATTGAGCTTCTTGCATACGACCAGTGGACAGGTGCGCTTTTTATTCCTGAAATCGCAGCAGCATTTATCACACCGAATCATCCGAAGGTTCAGGAAATCATTTCTTCTGCAAGCCTTTATCTGCAGAAGTGGTGTGGAGATCCGTCATTTACAGGCTACCAGTCGAAAAATCCTAACATTGTAAAGCAGCAGATGGGAGCGATTTATGCGGCGCTGCAGGAGATGAATATTGCATATACAATGCCGCCCGCAAGCTATGAGGACTCTCAGCGCATACGTATGCCTGACGCAGTTATTGAAGGGAAATCCGGAACGTGTCTTGATCTTTCCATACTCTACTGTGCGTGCCTTGAGGCTGTGGGACTGAACCCGCTTCTTACAATCATAAAAGGTCATGCATTTGCAGGCTGCTGGCTTGAAAATGAAACATTTCCTGATTGTATCCAGTACGATATGGCTGCCATTACAAAGCGTATAGCTCATGGAATAGATGCAATAAGCGTTGTGGAGTGTACAGATTTTGTAGTCGGAAAGAACGTGGATTTCAATACAGCAGAAAAGCACGCAGCCCGGCATCTTGATAATCCCTCGGATTTTTATTTTTCAATTGACGTAAGCCGTACAAGATCAAGCGGAATACGTCCGATGCCGTCGAGGATTAATGATAACGGAACATTCAGAGCAGTTGATTACGGCACGAGAAAAAGCAAAGAAATTACATCTGCACCGAGTGAGATTGATATAGTATGCCAGCCGCTTGATGACGGTACTGCAAGAGAGGTGACCAAGCAGGTTATATGGGAGCGCAAGCTTCTTGATCTTAGTCTGAGAAACAGTCTGCTTAATTTCCGTCCATCGTCAACGAGCGTCCAGCTTATGACCGATAATCTTGCAAAACTTGAAGATGAAATATCAAAAGACGTTGATTTCAGGGTTATGCCTATGCCTAATGACATAACACTGACAGTATCAGACAGCAAAATTTATGAGATTGAAAATAATCGTGACCTTATATCTTCAATTTCCGAATCCGAATTCAAAAGCCACAGGCTGAGGACGTTCCTCAGTGAGAGCGAGCTTGACAAGATAATGAAAAAGCTTCATCGTCAGGCAAAGGTAAGCCTTGAGGAAAACGGTGTCAATACCATATATCTTGCGCTCGGTTTTTTGCGGTGGTATGAGACTGACAAAAGCGAAAAGGCACGTTATGCGCCGCTTGTACTTGTACCTGTTGATATTATAAGAAAGGTTCAGGAAAAGTCTTATTCAATCCGTATACGTGACGAGGAAATACAGGTCAATATCACGCTTCTTGAAATGCTGAGGCAGTTTTTCGGAATAGACATCAAGGGTCTTGATCCTGTTCCGGAGGACGAAAGCGGAGTAAATCTGCCGCTTATTTTCAGTACGATACGTCAGGGAATAATGGCAAGGTCACGCTGGGATATAGAGGATTATGCCTTTATCGGACAGTTTTCGTTTAACCGTTTCATTATGTGGAATGATATACGCAACAGAGCCGATGAGCTTGCAGAAAATAAGGTTGTGGCAAGTCTTATTTCAGGTAAGACTGAGTGGACGGACGTTGATATTTCGATTTCTCCTCTTGATCTTGACAATAATGTTTCACCGACAGAGCTTGCAGTTCCGCTGTCAGCAGATTCTTCACAGCTTGCAGCAGTATATGCGGCGGCTCAGGGAAGGAGCTTTGTACTGCATGGACCTCCCGGCAGCGGTAAATCCCAGACAATCACAAACATGATAGCAAGTGCGCTCTATCAGGGAAAATCAGTACTTTTTGTAGCTGAGAAAATGGCAGCGCTGTCGGTTGTAGAAAAGCGCCTCAATAAGGTAGGACTTGGACCCTTCTGTCTGGAGCTTCATTCAAACAAAGCACAGAAAAGAGCAGTGCTCAAGCAGCTTGATGATACGCTCAATGTCGGCAGAATCAAGCATCCTCAGGAGTACAAGGCTCAGGCTGAAAAAATATCTGCAATGCGTAAGGAGCTTAACTCTGTAATGGAGGAAATCCACAGGAAGCAGGATTACGGCTTCTCGCTTTACGATGCAGCAGTGAAATATGAGCAGAATAAAGAATACGGCGGTAAATTCAGATTTACTCAGGAGCAGCTTGATTCTATGAGCAGTGAGTCGTATCCGACGTGGCGTGAGGTGCTGGAAAGCCTTACGGCTGCCGGACGTGAATTCGGTGATATTACGGTGACTCCGCTGAATATCTGCCGACTTGATTCATGCTCTCCGGAAACAAGAGGGTTGCTTGAAAATAAATTCAGTGAGCTTAAAGGGAATCTGACAGCAGCAGAAAAAGATACAGAGCAGCTCTGTGAAATTTGCGGTACAGACAGCATGACCTATTCTCAGTGCTGTGCAGCAGCTGAAATAATAAGGACTGCTGCAGGGGATGGTTATATTCTTCCGCAGATTGTCAGCGGAAATGATTGGGAAATACGTAAAACATCAGCTGAGCGCCTTGTTCAGTGCGGCAGGGAATTAAAAACGGTCAAATCCGAGGTTCTTGCTCAGTTTGAGACGTCCGTACTTGCTTTTGACAGCAGCGGTGCACTTGTGAACTGGAAAACAGCTCAGAGCAAGTGGTTTATTTCAAAATTCTTCAAGAGCAAAAAGCTTGTCGGAGAGCTTGCGGCTCACGCAAAATCATCAACAGCAGTAAATAAGAAGAATATCGTCGGACACTATGAGAAGCTCAATCATCTTGGCGCACTCAGCCGTGAATTCAAAGAGGTGAAGCCTGAAATTACAGCAGTATTCGGAAGCTTATGGCTTGGTGAGGAATCCGACTGGGATATGATTTCAAAATCGTCTGAGCTTTCACAGCTAATTCGTGAAAAAATAACGGATTCTCCGTTCAGTGCAGAGCAGAAAGCAAAGCTTGTTTCATCAATTTGCGAGCGGTTCGGTACTCCTTCACAGAAGCAGGCAAATCTTGCCTTAACCGAAAAAATATCAGCGGATTTTGAGTCTCTTGGCAGGACGCTTGCTGAGCTTTCTGAGAATTATGCAGTCAATACCGACAAGCTTTTCAGTGATGAAAACTGGTGCGGCTATGCCCTTGATAAGGCAGACGCATTTATTGGTGCACTCCCGATGCTTAAATCGTGGACGGGAATAGTTGCAGTATGCAATAAGCTTGACGAATACGGAATCGGCAATGTTGCACAGGCTTACCTTGACGGACAGGTTCGTACAGAAGAGCTTCTGAACGCATTTGACTGCGATATCTCTGAGGCGATGGTCACATCAGCCATTTCACGAAGCAGTATCCTTTCGGGATTCCAGGGTGCACTGTTTGACGATACGATCAGACGCTTCGGTGAGGTTCAGGAGAGCTTCTCGAATCTTACAATGCAGGAGCTGGTAGCGGTATTATCAGCGAAAATCCCTGCACCGGGTACATCGGCAGGCAGCTCTGAGGTCGGAATACTTCAGAGGGCAATCAAGAGCGGCGGCAGAATGATGTCCATAAGAAAGCTGTTTGACAGCATACCGAATCTTCTTCGCAGAATGTGTCCTGTAATGCTTATGAGTCCGATATCAGTAGCGCAGTATATCGACCCTTCATATCCTAAATTTGACCTTGTAATTTTTGACGAAGCCTCACAGCTTCCGACCTGCGAGGCAGTCGGAGCAATTGCAAGAGGTGAAAATGTCATTGTAGTAGGCGACCCGAAGCAGCTTCCGCCTACAAGCTTCTTCAGCTCAAATCAGGTTGATGAGGAAAATTACGATAAAGAGGATCTTGAAAGTGTTCTGGACGATTGTCTTGCCCTGTCAATGCCTCAGAAGCATCTTTTGTGGCATTACCGTTCACGTCATGAGAGCCTCATTGCATATAGTAACGCCAGATATTACGAAAACAAGCTTTATACGTTCCCATCACCTGACGACCGCATTTCCGAGGTGAGCTGGGTTCACGTTGACGGTTACTATGATAAAGGCTCGACAAAGCAGAATAAAGCTGAGGCGCAGGCGATTGTTGACGAGATTGTACGCCGCCTTTCCGACCCTGAACTCAGGAAATACAGCATCGGTGTAGTTACATTCAGTATGCCGCAGCAGAATCTCATTGACGATATGCTGATGGATGCCTACAGAAGCAATCCTCAGCTTGAAACGTGGGCAAATGAAATGTACGAGCCTATTCTCATCAAGAATCTTGAAAACGTACAGGGAGATGAACGTGACGTCATTCTCTTCTCAATCGGCTACGGACCTGATAAGGAGGGTAAGGTTTCAATGAACTTCGGACCTCTTAACAGGGACGGCGGCTGGAGACGTCTTAATGTTGCTATTTCACGTTCAAAACGCAAAATGATAGTATTTTCAGTTATAACACCTGATATGATTGACCTTTCAAGAACACGTTCCGAAGGCGTAGAAGGTCTCAAAGGTTTCCTTGAATTTGCAGCAAAGGGCAGAAGTGCACTTGCTGTCAGAGGAGGTTCACAGACTGCCGAAAACGGTTTTGAGAAGGTTGTGGCTGATGAGCTTGAAAAAATGGGTTATCATTCAGAATGCAGAGTAGGATGCTCTGACTATAAGATTGATATTGCTGTATGCAATCCCGATAAACCTGATACCTATATACTCGGAATCAATTGCGGAAGTGAGTCGAACTACCGAAGCGGTACGGCAAATGACAGAAATATTTCACAGCCGTCAGTACTGAGGGGACTTGGCTGGAATGTTATGACGGTCTATATTCTTGACTGGCTTGATAACAAGGAAAGAGTGCTTGCAAAAATCAAGGACGAAATAGAAAAAGCGGTTGAGCGTTACAGAAACCCCGTTAAGGAAGCACCTCAGGAGAAACCGAAGCAGGAGCTTACCTTTGAAACTGAGGAGGCCGAACAGCTTTCCGATGCTTGTGAGAGATATATACCGTTCAAGGTAAAGGAATATGGTATCTCAGAAAATTTCAACGAGAGCAATACCGGAAAAATAGCAAAATGTGTCAGCGATGTGCTGAAGGCTGAGGCACCGGTAAGCAGAAAGGCACTTTCAAGGAAGGTCTTTGCCTGCTGGGGAATAACCCGACCGGGTGCAGCAATGAAGAAAACGCTCGATACAGCAATTGAAAAGGCAGATGTACAGGCAGCAAAGAGCGGTGAAAATGAATTCTTATGGCTTCCGGAGCAGGTGCCGTCTGAATATGATAAATGCCGTGCGCTGTATGATGCAGATAACCGTCGTGATATTGACGATATAGCACCGGAGGAAATTGCGGCGGGTATAAAGCTTGTGATGTCACGTCAGCTTGCAATGCAGAGAGAAGATCTGCTTCGTGAAACAGCGCATCTGTTCGGCTTTACAAGACTTGGCACAGCTGTTGAAACTGCCGTATCCCTCGGAATCAGGGAAGCAAAAATCAGAGGAATAGTGGAGTTTTCAGAGGACGGAAGAATCACCTATACCGGTAAATAAAATTTTCGGAGGATAAAATTGAAAAGACTGCTGATAATTATAGGAAAAATAATAGTAAAGGTGCTGCGGCTTTTCAGGCGGAATGCAGGAAATCTGCCGGGAATAGTCCTGTGGCATTTATCTGGACATAAATGCTGTTCAATATTCAGAGTGGACTGTCCGATAATAGCTGTAACCGGAACAAACGGCAAAACATCGGTTACGAATTGTATTGCACAGCTTTTTGAACAGAGCGGAAAAAACATTATTATCAACCGTGAGGGTAACAATCTTGATACAGGAATATGCTCGCTTCTTCTGCGTCACTGTAATATGTCAGGACGTGTAAATGCAGACTATCTTATTCTTGAGACGGACGAATCCCATGTTCCGGTAGTTTATTCACAGCTGAAGCTTGATACGCTTGTTGTGCTGAATTTTTTCCGTGACCAGCTTGACCGTAACGGCGAAATGGAAACGCTTATTCAGAAAATCAACGGCTTCTGCAAAAGCTTTGACGGAAATCTCATACTTAATGGTGATGACCCTAATACGGCACGTCTTGGCAGAGCAAATCCCGAAAATAAAAATGTGAAATATTTTCATGCTGAACCGTATGCGTTTGCTACTGATAAAATATTTGAGGCTTCAGAGGGAAGATTCTGTCCGTTCTGCGGCGAGCCTCTGGTATATGATTATTATCAGTATTCCCACATCGGAAAATTCAGCTGTAAAAAGTGCGGCTTCGGGGACTATGAGCCATACATCACCGCAACCGATATTGATCTTGAAAAGCCCGTATTCATGGCTGATGGTCACAAGTATACACCTAAGCTCAACAGCATTTACAATATATATAACATGACTGCTGTAGCAGCTGCGGCAAAGCTTTATAGTATAGAGCAGTCGGTTACTGATAAGGTTATTTCCACATATACTGTCAATAACGGACGTATGGAGACTTTCATGCTCGGTGACAGAAAAACCACGCTGAATCTTGCAAAAAATCCGGTAGGAGCAAATATGACGCTTCGTGTTATGAATGAAATGCAGGGTGAAAAGGAGCTCCTTTTCGTACTGAATGATAATGTTGCCGATGGACTTGACGTTTCATGGATATGGGACATAAATTTCAGTGTTTTTGAGAGAGTGACAAGGGTTGTGACCTCCGGAACAAGAGCGCACGATATAGCGGTGAGAATCAAATGCTCCGGTTATGATGCGTCAAAAATTGTGGTTTGTCCTGACCTTGATGAAGCAGTGGAGGAGCTTGCAAAAACCTCCGGAAGAAAGTTTGTAATAGCCAATTATACAGCGGTTCAGCCTACAAGGGGAGCACTGAACCGTTATATCGCAAAGCATGGAGGTAAGCAGAATGAAAACAATTAAAATACTCCATATGTATGCGGATATGCTTGACCTGTACGGTGACAGTGGCAACATGGAAATTCTTAACTACCGCTGTAGGATGAGAGGGATTGAGTGCAGAATTGATAAATACTCGATTGATTCAGAGATGCCTGATTTTTCGTCTTATGACCTGATATATATAGGCGGCGGAGCTGACCTTGAGCAGCAGCATATTTCGGCGGACCTGCTTAAATGCAGGGATGGAATTGTAAAGGCATACAATGAGGGAGTCTTTCTTTTCCTGATATGCGGAGGTTATCAGCTTATGGGCAGATATTACCGTGACGCTGACGGAAATGAAATTCCTGGACTCGGCTTGTTTGACTATTTCACCATAGCACCGTCCAGCCGTAAAATGCGCTGTATCGGAAATATAGTGATACGTACGATGGTTACGGGAGAGACTGTGGACGTCGTAGGCTTTGAGAATCATGGCGGTCAGACTCAGGAGGTAAAAACTCCGTTCGGAGAGGTTCTGTACGGTAATGGAAACTGCTCAAAAAGCTCAGCCGAGGGTTATTTTGAGAAGAATGTAATTGCAACATATCTTCACGGTCCGCTTCTTTCAAAAAATCCTGAAATTTCCGATTATATGATAAGCTATTGTATAAACAGGGGCGTGACAAAATCTGTTGAGCTGAGTGTTCTTGACGACAGGCTTGAAAAGGACTGCAGAAAGGTAATGCTGGACAGACTGCTGAATAAATAATGACAAAGACAGGTGAATTCACCTGTCTTTTTTTGTCATTAAAAGCGGACTACTCTCATAGAATGTAATATTACTGCCGGAGGAGGAAGTCATGTTTATAAAAAGTAAAATCTTCAGGGATACAGCAATACTTACAGTTATGCAGCTTTTTCTTGATACAGCTGCATTGCTGCTTAATGTATTTATAACGAAACAGCTTGGAACATCGGCAATAGGAATACTTGCACTTATGGGCTCGTTTCTTGTACTTGCAGGAACTATTTCAAACGGAAACGCATTTCTATGCACAAGTCGGCTGATTTCCGAGGAGCTTGGAAAAAAGGACTCAAATCCGAACGGTGTGCTGTTTCATGGGGTAAAGTTCTGCGTGATACTGAGTATTGCCGTATCGGCAATACTTTTATTATTTGCAGAGCCGTTCAGCTGCAGATTTTTCAGCGGAGTGCAGATGGCCTCAACAATACGACTTATGCCTGCGGCGCTTATCTCAGGAGCGATATCGGGCTGCCTTAAAGGGTATTTCAATGCAAGCCGTAAAGCCTCGGTGGCTGCAGCAGGGGATATTATGGAATTTACGGTAAAATCAGCGGTAATCATTATAATGACACTCGCTGCTGAAAATCCTGACGAAGGAACGGTCTGCGGAATAATGATAGGAAGTATAATCGCAGGCAATATTTTTTCGCTGATATATTTTCTTGCAGCCTACATAAAGCTTCATAAGCGTTATACGGGAAAATGCAGTCTGAGCTTTCGTCAGTATGCATCGTTTGCGTTTCCGATTATGGGAGGAGGAATACTGACCTCTGTCCTGAGCAGTACCAATGATGCGCTTATACCGATGTGTCTGCGTCAGTATGGGAATTCCGTCTCCGAGGCATTAAGCCGTTTCGGGATATTTGAAGCAATAGTTATTCCGACGCTGTTTTTTCCGTCGGTAGTACTGTGTTCCATGTCCGGAATAATAGTCAGCGAGTCGGCAAGAGCAGCGGCAGCAGGAAACGCTGAAAGGATAAAAAGTATAGCCTCACGTCTTATAGAATGGACGCTGATGTATGCAATTATTTCAGCGGCAGTACTTATCCGCTTCGGAGACCTGATCGGTGAGCTTCTTGGCGGCGGTGAGCTTGCAGGCAGAATGATTACGGTAATTGCACCCGTAGTACCTTTCATATATATGGAAATTGTCCTTGAGGCGCTGATCAAGGGTATGGGACAGCAGGCGTTTTCCTCCCTGAATTATCTTGCCGAGTATGTTATAAGAATTTCTGTTGTACTCATACTTGTGCCTCGGATAGGTTTTTACGGCATAGTAGCGTCATATTACGCAAGTAATGTTATAGGTAACTGCTCAAGATTCATAAAGCTTCTCCGCACTACAGGAATGGAATTCAGACCGCTTAAGCTGGTGTTTCTGCCAATACTGTATTCATTTCTCACAATGAATGCTGCTGAGCTTTTTACAAATATCGCAGCCTCTGAGGGAAAAAATATAATTACTATGGTTGTTATGACTGTTCTCTGGGTTTTAGGTTACTTTGGAATATATGGGGCTTTATGTAAAATAAGGCTTTTTGATATAAAAAGGGAACTTAATTTGTTCAAAATAAACAATAATCGTGCCTGATAGTAATATGAAACGTAGAAAATATTGTTATAGTATTGCGTTTTATTCAAAAATGTTTTATAATATTTGTATGCCGTGCATAAAGAACGGATAATTCATATCAGAGGAGAAATTCACTATGAAAGAATATGATATCAACAAAGTAAAAAATATTGCATTTGCCGGTCATAATGGCTCAGGCAAAACTTCTCTCGCAGAGGCTGTTCTCTGTAAGGCAGGAGCATCTGACCGTCTTGGAAAAACAGCTGATGGTACAACAGTTTGCGATTATGATCCAGAGGAAATCAAGAGAGGTATTTCAATCGGAACTTCTCTTGCCTCATTTGAATATAACGATTACAGAATCAATATTCTTGATACACCCGGTCTTTTCGACTTCGCAGCAGAAATGATTGAGGGAATTCGTGCAGCTGATACTGTAATGATTACAGTTTCTGCAAAATCCGGAGTAAAGGTCGGCGCACGCAAGGCTTACGATGAGGCTGTAAAGCAGGGCAAGTCCAAGATGTTTGTCGTTACAAAAATCGACGACAAGGACGCTAATTTCTTCAATGTCCTTACTGAGCTGAAAACTGTTTTTGGTCCTACAGTCTGCCCTGTAGTTGTTCCTGTAATCAGTAACGGAGCTATTGTTTCATATGTAAATCTTATTGAGATGAAGGCATATAAGTATGACGCTAAGGGTAATGCTATTGAAACTGATATGCCTACAGCTGAAATATCTGAAAAATTTGAATACAGAATCGAAGGTCTTATTGCAGCTATTTCAGAGGCTGTTGCTGAAACTTCCGATGAGCTTATGGAGAAGTTCTTCGAGGGTGAGGCTTTCACACAGAAGGAGCTTATTGACGGCATCCACGATGGTATGAATCGTGGTATTATCACTCCTGTTGTATGTGCATCTGCTACTGAGCTTGCAGGAATTGATATGCTTCTCAAGGAAATTGAACTGCTTCTTCCTGCACCGAACGAGGTGTATGCAGCTGAAGCATATACACCTTCAAAGGATGTTGTGGAAATCACCTGTACTGATGACGCTCCTCTCTCAGCCTATGTTTTCAAAACAATTGCTGACCCGTTTGTTGGAAAGATGTCAATGATACGTGTTATGTCAGGCAAGCTTGCTTCAAACTGTGATGTTGTAAATTCATCAACAGGAAATAACGAAAAAATCGGAAAGCTTTACAGACTCTGCGGTAAAAAGCAGACTGAAATCAGCTGTGCATACGCAGGCGATATTGTTATTGCGTCCAAGATTTCAGCTAATACCGGAGATACGCTTTCAGACGTTTCAAGAATTGTGGAATTTGCAGGAATGAGCTTCCCTAATCCATGCTATTCAATGGCAGTTAAGGCAAAGGCTCAGGGTGATGAGGCTAAGATTTCTACAAGTATCCAGCGCCTGATTGAGGAGGACCCAACCCTTACATATGCTCAGGACGAAGGAACAAAGGAGCAGATTCTCAGTGGACTCGGTGAGCAGCATCTTGAGGTTGCAGCTGCAAAGCTCAAGGGTAAATTCGGTGTAGATATCAACCTTACAGTTCCGAAGGTTGCATATAAGGAAACAATCCGCAAGAAGGTAAAGGTTGAGGGTAAACATAAGAAGCAGTCCGGCGGTCACGGACAGTATGGTCATGTATGGATTGAATTTGAGCCTTGTGTAAGTGACACCCTTGTATTTGAGGAAAAGGTTTTCGGCGGAGCAGTTCCGAAGAATTACTTCCCCGCAGTTCAGAAGGGTCTGGAGGATTCAGTAAAGAAAGGCGTTCTTGCAGGTTGTCCTGTAGTTGGACTTAAAGCCATTCTTGTTGATGGTTCATATCATCCCGTTGATTCATCGGAAATGGCGTTCAAGACAGCAGCTTCAATTGCATATAAGGAAGGTCTCCGTCAGGCTGACC
>JAGBIH010000024.1 GCA_017935095.1 Ruminococcus sp. | reverse complement strand
TTCTTCGTCATCATCATCGTCGTCTTCTTCGTCATCATCATCGTCGTCTTCTTCGTCGTCTTCTTCGTCGTAGTCCACGATTACCGGCTGATTATCTTCTGACTCCTCGGTTTCCTCAGTATCTTCAGTTTCCTCGGTTTCTTCAGTCCCCTCGTCATCCTCATAAGCTTCTGAAGCATCTTCCTCTTCGTACTCTGCTTCTTCTGCTTCAGTGTCGATAAGCTCCTCAGCCTCTTCTTCCTCAGCGTCAATGGAATCAAAGTCGGCATCGCTGAACAAAGCTTCAACGAAAGTACGGCTGTCAAACGGCTGAAGGTCGTCGATCTTCTCTCCTACTCCTATAAGCTTCACAGGAATTCCAAGCTCATTCTTTATTGAAATTACAATACCGCCCTTTGCAGTACCATCAAGCTTTGTAAGTACAATACCTGTAATCGGAGCAGTTTCACTGAACAGCTTAGCCTGATTTACTGCATTCTGACCGGTTGTTGCGTCAAGAACAAGCAGAACCTCTCTTGAACAGTCAGCAGCTTTATTGTCAATAATTCTGTTGATTTTCGCAAGCTCATCCATAAGGTTCTTCTTATTATGCAGACGTCCTGCCGTATCAATGACCACAACGTCACATCCTCTTGCCTTTGCAGCGTCAAGAGCATCATAGACTACAGCACCCGGGTCGGAGCCTTCTGCGTGCTTCACAATATCAACACCTGCACGGTCAGTCCATACCTGAAGCTGGTCGATAGCTGCGGCACGGAACGTATCTGCTGCCGCAACAAGCACTTTTTTCCCTTCATTTTTAAACTGATGACAGAGCTTTCCGATTGTTGTGGTTTTTCCTGCACCGTTTACACCGATTACCATGATTACAGCCGGTGACTGAGTAAGATCAAGACCTGTATCGTCACCCATTATTTCAGCGATAATCTCCTGAATAAGCTCCATGATATCGTTAGGGTCGGTAATACCTCTCTCCTTGATTTTCTTTCTGAGTCTGTCGCAGATTTCCTCGGAGGTCTCAACTCCGATATCGCTCATGATCATTGCTTCCTCAAGCTCCTCAAAAAGGTCCTCATCAATTTTTGTAAACGAATTGAAAATTCTTTTCAGTCTTCCCAGAAAATTATCCTTGGTTTTTCTGAGACCTGCTGCAATTTTTGAAAATATTCCCATAAAATCCTCCCGTATGCAGATTATTGCTGAATTGAAACGGTTTTAACCGTATTATTTATTGTATATCCCCAGCCTCGTTCTGGAAATCCACCTGTTCCATTTTCAGGAGCTTGGATATGCCGTCCTCCTGCATGGTTACTCCGTAAAGTACGTTTGCCTCCTCCATAGCACTTCGTCTGTGAGTTACGAGGACAAACTGTGTAGTATCAGTAAATTTCTTCAGATACTGTGCGTATTTTCTTACATTTACCTCATCAAGAGCTGCGTCAATTTCGTCAAGAATACAGAACGGCGCAGGTCTGAGCTTCAGAATAGAAAAGTAAATAGCAATCGCCACAAACGACTGCTCACCGCCGGAAAGTGAAATAAGATTCTTTATAACCTTTCCCGGAGGTGCAACGCTGATTTCAATTCCCGATTCCAGAATATTTTCAGGATCTGTAAGTATCAGCTCTGCCTTTCCTCCGCCGAACAGCTCTACAAAAATCTCCTTGAAATTGGAATTGATAATTTCAAAGCTTTCCGCAAAAATACGGCACATTTCTTCAGTAAGACTGCTGATAATTTTTTCAAGCTCTGCTTTTGAACGCTGCACATCGGCAATCTGCTCCGACATGAACTGATAACGCTCAGAAACCTCCTTATACTCCTCAATAGCCTCAACATTGACATTTCCGAGTGCACGGATCTTATTCTTTATATCAGTAAGCTCACGCTGTGCTGAAATCATATCGTCAATTTTCTCTGCGAGCTGAATAGCCTCTGAACGAGTCAGCTCATAGACCTCAAGTAACTGTCTTATGATATTGTCAGAATCACGGCATATCGACTCACGGCGTTCCTCAAGCCTTGTAACCTCGCCCGAAAGCTTTTCCTTTGTCTCATTGATTTCCTTAAGGCCCTTCTGAAGCTCATTTACAAGACGATTCTGCTCGGTATGCATATCCTGATACCGCTTGATCTGTTCAAGATAAAGGTCGGTATTATCCTTGAAGCTTTCAAGCTTTGATTTGACCGCCTCAATCGCAGCCTGTTTTTCTGAGATAATTTTCTCCTGACGCAGAATCTCCGCTTCAAAACGGCTGCTGCCATGTCTGAGATCGTCCATTCCACGATCAATACGTGATATTTCAAGCTGCTGAGCCTGAACATCCTTAGCAAGCTCCATGCTTCTTATTTTCTGCTGTGAAAGCTTTTCAGAAAGCTCAGCTCTCTGCTGACGAAGCTTTTCACGGCTGTCCTGTCCCTGAGCAATCTGTTCCTCTGCTTTAGAAATCTGTTCGGAGGTTTCAGCAAGTGCCGCTTCGGAATCCGATATGGTTTTACGTGCAGCTGATATTTTCTGCTCAGCCTCGCTGATAAGACGTTCAGCGTTATCTGACTGAGAATTCATCTGTTCTATGAGAGATTTCAGGCTCGACAGCTCAGCATTTATACGGATAGTGTCAGACTCGCACTGTGAAATTTCTTCCTTAACTGCCTCCGTATCGTAACGTAGCTTTTCAGCCTCTGAACGCAGCTTTTCAACATTCATTTTCAGAGACTCGCTCTGAGCGGTCAGCTTTTCAATTTCGACATCAAGAGTATCAAGCTCATTTTTCCGGGTAATAATTCCGCCTGATTTCTGTGCAGAGCCTCCCGTAAACGAGCCGCCTGCATTTATAACCTGACCGTCAAGTGTTACAATTCTGAACTTGTAGCCGTATTTTTTTGCAATCAGGGTTGCTGTGTCAATATCCTCGGCAATGACAATTCTTCCGAGAAGTGAGGCAATGATTCCGCTGAATTTCCGGTCATAGGTAACAATTCTGCTTGCATTTGCAACAAAGCCCTCGCAATCTTCAAGTCCCTGCTCATGCAGCTCATGACCTTTGACAGATGTTATCGGAAGAAATGTTGCACGTCCGCTCTTTTGCTCCTTCAGGAAACGGATACAGCGCTTGGCAATGTCCTCGTTCTCGACGATTATGTTCTGCATTGCTCCGCCGAGAGCCGTTTCAACAGCAACTGCATACTGAGGCTCAACACCGATATTCTGGGCAACTGTGCCTAAAATACCGCCGATTCTTCCTTGCTTTGACGCTCGCAGTACTGTCTTTACGCTCCCTGCAAAGCCCTCCATATTATTTTCAAGATCGTTGAGGATTTTTTTCCTCTGCTGCTTATCTTTAAGTTCATATAAAGAGCGCTCGAAATCATTTTTAGTCTGTTCAAAGCCGTCACGCCTCGACTTATAAAGTCTTTCAAGACCGCTCAGCTTGTTTTTCAGCTCAGATGCTTTTATAATGTTTTTGTCTGCTTCAGCCTGAGCTTCCGCTATTCTTTCATTGTATTCTTCAATGGATTTTTCAAAATTCCTGCCGCTTTCACGAAGCTCATCAAGACGTTTTGTCTCCTCATCAATCACCGATTTTGACGATTCACAGGCAAAACGATACTCACTCTGCTTTATGTAGAGTCCGTTTATTTCGCTGCCTGCCTTATCAACGCTGTCACCAAGACGTGAGCTGTCACGCTCTGCCTTTTCAAAGCTTTCGGTTGTTTCAGCAATTTCTTCTTCAAGCTTCTCCAGCTGTCCGTTAAGCTCAGACAGCTTAATTTCAGCTGTTTTCCGCTCCTCAGCAAGGGCATTTCTGCTTGCCTCAGAGCTTTCTATATTTCTCCTTGCCGACTCTATTGCATCGGAACAGTATTTGATATCATTTTCATAAACAGCAATTTCCGATTTCATGCCGGAAGCCGACTGCTCCTCCTCAAGCATTTTTCTTCGCAGCTCATCAGATTTGACGGTACTTTCCTGCATTTTACGGTAGCCGTCCTGAATTTTCTGCTCCTCACGCTTGATATCGTTTCCGATATTTTCATATTCATTGTGACTTATCAGGATTTTTTCTTCGAGAACATCAAGCTTTGCTTTAAGGTCATCAAGTCGGTTAACCCATACTGATATTTCAAGCTTTTTTCGCTGTTCGGCAAGCTTTATGAACTTTTCAGCCTTCTGCGACTGTATTCTCAGCGGTTCTACACGTCCCTCCAGCTCAGAAAGTATATCTGTAAGACGAAGCAGATTTTCCTGTGCAGCCGTCAGCTTGCGCTCCGCCTCAAGCTTTTTGTAACGGAACTTGGAAATTCCTGCCGCTTCCTCAAAAATATCACGTCTTTCACTGCTCTTTACACCGACAATTTCCGCTATGCGTCCCTGACCGATAATTGAATATCCGTCACGGCCGAGACCGGTATCCATGAAAAGCTCATTGATATCCTTCAGCCGGACCTGCTTACCATTTATCATGTACTCACTCTCGCCGCTGCGGTAGAGCTTTCTTGTGATTGCAATCTCATCGCCCTGCTCTGAGAGCGTTTTGTCAGAATTGTCGATATTAAGCGTAACAGCGGCAAAGCCCATAGGTTTTCTTGCAACAGTACCGGAAAAAATAACGTCCTCCATTTTATTTCCTCTGAGCGTCTTTGTGGACTGCTCTCCGAGAACCCAGCGAACCGAGTCGCCGATATTACTTTTTCCGCTGCCGTTGGGACCAACAACCGCCGTGAGTCCCTTGTCAAAGGTCAGGCTGATTTTATCCGGAAAGGACTTAAAGCCTTGTATTTCAAGTGATTTCAGGTACATTCATTCACCGCCGTTCAATTAATTTTATACTTGTCGTCTGAGTCTCGTCCGGAACGATTTTCAGTTCGATTCCTTTATTTTTAAGATATTCTGCATTGCATCGCTTCTGTCCCAGAGCCTTGCTCAGACTGCGTGCAGGTACAGAAACCTCAAGATAGCTGTGATTCCTTGCAAGATGTTCCAGCTTTCTGAGGTAAATCCTTCCCTCGCAAAGCTCCCTGAATGCAGGGTGATAGATTCCGCTCAGCATATCCTTTTCCACAAACTCCGAGGCATGGAGTCCGACCTTTATGATATTCACATTGTTATACTCTGCCTGCTCCATTATGACCGAGCAGATTTCAACAGCATCATCAAAAGCATACGGTATATATTCACCTGACTTATAAAGCTCCGCAAGCCTCGTTCCCTCAAGTATGACCACAGGATAAAGCCTCATTGTATCAGGATAAAGCTTGCGCAGTCTCTGATATGTAGCGATATCCTTTTCAGGAGTACTTTTATAAAGTCCTATCATCATCTGAAGCCCCAGCTCAAAGCCGTATTCCTTTATCAGAACTGATGCATTTATAATGTCCTGTGAAGTATGACCTCTGTCATTTGCCGTCAGAACCTCGTCGTCCATTGACTGCGCACCAAGCTCAATTGCTGTTACGTTATACTTTTTCAGAAGCTCCAGCACTCTGCGGTCAATACAGTCGGGACGTGTGGATATACGGATTCCACGGAATTTTCCTTCGCCTATAAAATCCTGAGCCGCTGCAAGCAGCTCTGTCATATAGTCATACGGAATTGCTGTAAAGCTCCCTCCGAAGAAAGCTATTTCGGTATTTTCAGGAGACTTCACCTCGCTGAGCGCTTTTTTGCAGGTCAGAATCACATCCTCTGCAGCAGGAGCCGACTGTGCTCCGCTTATGGTATGCTGATTGCAGAAGCTGCAAAGATGCGGACAGCCGATATGCGGTACAAAAATCGAAATATTACTGTGCTTCATAGCCCATAAGCTCCAGAGCCTCTTTAGCCGCAAGCTGTTCGGCTTCTTTTTTGCTCTTTCCCTTGCCTCTGCCGATTACCTGAGAATTCAGGCATACCTCTACTACAAATCTTTTATTATGGTCCGGACCTTCTTCGCCTATGAGTACGTATTCAACCTTTTCCTCGGGATTCTGCTGTACAATTTCCTGAAGAACCGTCTTGAAATCGTTGAATACAGGCTTTTTAGCGTGCTCAATATCCTCGGGCATAAAGCGAAGTATATGCTTTGATGCAGGCTCAATTCCTCCATCAAGGTAAATTGCTGCAATAACTGCCTCAAAAGCGTCTGCGAGAATTGACGGTCTCTCACGTCCGCCTGTATTTTCCTCACCCTTTCCTAGCATAAGGAAATCTCCGAGATGAATCTGCTGAGCAAATACGTGCAGTGACTTTTCACAGACAAGCGACGCTCTCATTTTAGTCAGCTCGCCCTCCGCAACATTGAGATTCTTATATAAAAAGTCTGAAACCACGATTGAAAGGACACTGTCTCCGAGGAATTCAAGACGCTCATTGCTGCCGCCGGGACGCTTTTTTTCATTGGCATATGAAGAATGTGAAAGAGCCTGCTGAATCAGTTTTTTATCCCTGAATTCATAGCCGATAATCTCTTCAAATTTTTCAATTTTCTCCATGTGAAATCACTCCTTTTCAGCGTCAGACATACGTAAAACGTAGCTTTCAATTTCACCTGTCACATTGCCGTCAACACAAAGCTTTGCCTGTCTTACCGCATTGAAGAAAGCAGTGCCGTCTGAGCTTCCGTGAGCCTTGATAACAGGCTTTTTCACACCTAAAAGCGCAGAACCGCCGACCTCCTTATAATCCATCTGTTTGCGGAAGGCTTTGATTTTTCCTAATGAGAACAGTGCTCCGATTTTTCCTGTTCCTGAGAAAATCCACTTCATTTTGCCGCTGAAGAACGAGCCCATTCCCTCGTAGAGCTTCAACGCAATATTTCCGGTAAATCCGTCAGTCACGACAACCCTGCACACACCCTTAGGCATATCTCTTGCCTCAATGTTGCCGATGAAATTCAGTCCCGATTTGCTGAGAAGCTTGTACGCTTCTATTTCAAGTTCTCTTCCCTTGGTTTCCTCAGCACCTATGTTAAGCAGTCCGACTTCAGGATTATTTATTCCCATAACCTTTTCCATATATGCACATCCCATGACTGCAAACTGTACAAGCATTTCCGGACGGCATTCAGTATTTGCACCTGCGTCAAGAAGCATGAAGCTTCCCTTGTCACCAGGCATGATCGGTGAAGGAGCAATACGCTTGATACCCTTGATGCGCTTGACGATAAAGGTTGCTCCCATTACAAGCGCTCCGGTGCTTCCTGCTGATACAAAAGCATCGCCCCTGCCGTCCGCAAGAAGGCTTAGACCGAGCGCCATTGAAGAATTCTTACCGGACCTGATAATCTCCTTCGGCTCCTCATGTATATCAAAAACATCATCAGTATGCTCAATTTCTATACCGTTAAGGCTTATACCGTTCTGAGCAGCACAGTCCTTTATTTTGGTACTGCTGCCGGTCAGGACTATATTCACGCCAAGCTCCTTTACAGCTCTCTCAGCACCCTTCAGAACCTCAAGAGGAGCATTGTCCCCACCAAATGCGTCAACAATTATTTTCATAGCCGACTCTCTCCATTTCACGTTTCAGCGATTCAACCGCTCGGTTTGCGTAAACGCCGTATTTTTCCTTTTTATCTTTAATCCTTACACCGATATCAGGGAGAATTCCCATATTTGCACCCATCGGCTGAAATTTTCCGCTGTTATAGGAGTCACTGATATATGCAGAAAGTGCTCCTGTCATCGTATCAACAGGCAGCCTCAGCGGTTCAAGACCCTTTATTCTGCGTACAGCAGCAATTCCGGCAATAAGTCCGCTTGCTGCCGATTCCATATAGCCTTCCACACCTGTAATCTGTCCTGCAAAGAAAATATCAGGATTTTTCCTCATTGAGAAGTCAGCATTCAGAAGCTCCGGACTGTTTATGAAGGTATTGCGGTGCATAACACCGAAGCGCATGAATTCAGCATTTTCGAGTCCGGGAATCATTGAGAAAACACGCTTCTGCTCACCGAATTTCAGGTTAGTCTGGAAGCCGACAAGGTTGAACAGCGTTCCTTCACGGTTCTCACGTCTGAGCTGTACCACAGCATAGGGACGTCTTCCAGTACGGCTATCGGTAATTCCCACAGGCTTCATAGGTCCGAAGCGCATGGTATCAATACCTCTTCTGGCAAGCTCCTCAATCGGCATACAGCCATCATAAACACTGAAAGGATGTGTTTCAAAATCCTTGAGCTGAACCTTTTCCGCAGCAATCAGAGCCTCATAAAAAGCAAGGTACTCCTCTTTATTCATAGGGCAGTTAATAT
>JAGBIH010000023.1 GCA_017935095.1 Ruminococcus sp. | reverse complement strand
TGCTATTGTTGACAGATTTGCAAAGACTCTTACTTCAACAACTGTAGTTGAAATGGACGACAAGGCTGATCAGGATGAGCTTAATGAAACTGCCGATTATATCATTGATGAAAAGGCCAAGACAGCTACTATTACTCAGCGAGGTGTAAAGAAGGCTGAGTAGGCATTCAATGTTGAAAACCTTATGGATTCAGAGAATATGACTCTGCTCCATCACATCAATCAGGCAATCAAGGCTAACGGCGTTATGAAGAACGATATTGACTACGTTGTAAAGGACGGCGAGATCATTATCGTTGATGAGTTCACCGGACGTCTTATGATGGGACGCCGCTTCAATGACGGTCTCCACCAGGCTATCGAGGCTAAGGAAGGCGTAAAGATCAAGAGTGAATCAAGAACTCTTGCTACAATAACATTCCAGAATTTCTTCCGTCTTTATAATAAGCTCTCCGGTATGACCGGTACAGCTATGACTGAGGAAGCTGAATTCAAGGAAATCTACAAGCTGGACGTTATCTCCATTCCAACCAATAAGCCTGTTATCCGTATCGACCACAACGATCAGGTTTACAGCACGGAAAAGGGTAAATACTCCGCTATTATTGATAAAATTATCGAATGCCATGATAAGGGACAGCCTATCCTTGTTGGTACTGTTTCAATTGAAAAATCCGAGCTTCTCTCTGCAATGCTCAAGAGAAAGGGCGTAAAGCATGAGGTGCTCAATGCAAAGCATCACGCAAAGGAAGCTGAAATCGTTGCTCAGGCTGGTAAATACGGTGCGGTAACAATCGCTACCAATATGGCCGGACGTGGTACCGATATCATGCTTGGCGGTAACGCTGAGTTCCTTGCAAAGGCTGAAATGAGAAAGCGTGAAATGCCTGAGGAGCTTATCAACGAGGCTATCGGCTTCGCTGATACCGATAATCAGGAGGTTCTTGAGGCAAGAAAGCTCTATCGTGAGCTTTATGACAAGTATAACGCAGAGGTCAAGGAAAAGGCAGTCGCAGTCAAGGAGGCAGGCGGTCTTTTCATCCTCGGTACAGAGCGTCATGAGTCACGTCGTATCGACAATCAGCTCAGAGGTCGTTCAGGCCGTCAGGGTGACGAGGGCGAAAGCTGCTTCTTCCTTTCAGTAGAGGATGACCTTATGCGTATTTTCGCAGGCGAGCGTCTTGAGGCTATGATGAGAACCCTTAAAGTAGAGGAAACAATGCCTATCGAGAGCAAGCTCCTTACCAGAATTATCGAATCCTCACAGAAGAAGGTAGAGGGTCATAACTTCAGCATCAGAAAGAACGTCCTCAATTACGACGACGTTATGAATACACAGCGTGAAATCATTTACAAGCAGCGTTCACAGGTTCTTGACGGAGAGGATCTCCATGAGAGTATCCTCAAGATGATGGAGGAGCTTATTACTTCTACTGTGAATACCTACCTTATTGATGAGGATGTAAAGGATGATTGGAATCTTGTTGGTCTGAAGGAGTATTTCCTCGGCTGGCTTATCGGTCCTGAGGATCTTGATTTTGATGATGACGAGCTTCAGAGCGTTACAAGAGAGGATATTACTAATGCTCTCAATACAAAGGCCGGAGAAATCTATCAGGCAAAAGAAGAAGAATACGGCTCAGAGGTTATGCGTGAGCTTGAGCGTGTAATTCTCCTGAAGGTTGTTGATACAAAGTGGATGGCTCATATCGACGATATGGAGGAGCTTAAGAAGGGTATCGGTCTGCGCTCCTACGGTCAGAAGAATCCTGTTATCGAATATCGTTACGAGGGCTTTGAAATGTTCGACGCAATGGTAGAGTCAATCCGTGAGGATACTATTCGTATGCTTCTTACAGTCAAGCTCCAGAAGAAGGAGGCTCCTGAGCGTGAGCAGGTTGCAAAGCCTGATGCTCCGAATGCAGGTGCCGGTGACGGAAGCTTCACAGAGCAGGCTCGTTCAAAGAAAATCGGCGATAATGATCCTTGTCCGTGCGGAAGCGGCAAAAAGTACAAGAAGTGCTGCAAGAGCAAGGATAAGCAGTAAATATTATATATGGGGCGGATTTGAGTTATCCGCCCTTTGCTGTTGAAGTGAGGAGGATTATATGAGCGGCTACAGTGCGTTTGCAAGATATTACGACGAGCTGACGGCAAATATAGATTATAAAAAGCGTGGAGAATATTTCCACGAAATTATACGCAGATTCAAGACAACAAAAGAAAATATTCTCCTTGACCTCGCCTGCGGAACGGGAAGTATCTCGGAGGTAATGGCTGGGCTGGGGTACGATGTAATCGGAGTTGACAGCTCCGATGAAATGCTCGGAATGGCAATTGAAAAGAAGTTCGACAGCGGACTGAATATACAGTATCTCTGTCAGGATATGCGTAAGCTTGATATGTTTGGTACGATTGATGTGACAATATGTGCCCTTGACAGCATAAATCATCTTTCAAGTCTTGATGATGTACGTAAGGTGTTTGAGCGGACTGCCTTTTTTTCTGAGATAGGAGGCTTGTTCATATTCGATGTGAATACGCTTTATAAGCACCGCAGAATCCTTGCAGACAATACATTTACCTACGAAACGGAGCACGTATACTGCGTATGGGAGAATACCCTTAATCCCGCAACAGATGAGATTAAAATGAATCTGGAGTTTTTTGAGCTTGAGGAAAACGGTCTTTATTCACGAAGCTCGGACAGCTTTTCCGAAAAAGCGTACAGCGAAGCAGATCTTGAAAAGCTTCTTGCTGAGACAGGTTTTGAGCTTGTTGCAAAGTATGGCGATGATACATATGAGTCTCCTGCAGAGGATGCCCAGCGTATAATTTACGTGGCAAGGTGTAAAAATAACGGACAAACACAAATATGAAAGGACTATAATATGGGAAGTTTATACAGGGCAATTTCCGCTGACGGCTCAGCGTTTGTTGCTGTGCTGGATGCAAAGGATATTGTATCGGAAATTGAAAAAATCCATAAAACCTCAGCAGTTGTAACTGCCGGTCTTGGCAGACTGAGTATCGCTGCTTCGCTTATGGGATATATGCTTAAAGGTGAGAATGACAGCATCACAATCCGTATAGACGGTGACGGTCCGGCAGGTCAGCTTGTAGCAGTTGCCGACAGCAGGGGAAATGTAAAAAGCTGTGTGAATAACCCTGTTGTTGAGATTCCGCTGAATGCTCAGGGAAAGCTTGATGTAGGCGGTGCTGTCGGAAGAAACGGTACGCTTTCTGTAGTCAGGGATATTGGACTCAAAGAGCCATATGTGGGAGTGATTCCGCTTATATCAGGTGAAATTGCTGAGGATATCGCTAATTATTATGCATCAAGCGAGCAGATTCCTACTGTCTGCAGTCTCGGAGTTCTTGTGAATCCCGACCTCACAGTGCGCTCGGCCGGAGGCTTTCTTGTACAGCTTCTTCCGTTTGCGGACGAGAAGTGTATAGATATAATTGAGCAGAATGTCAGCAGAATCCGTCCTGTTTCTGCGATGCTGGATGAAGGTGTAACTCCTGAGGAAATTGCAGGAATGCTTCTTGAGGGACTTGAACCAAATGAGCTTGATACGGCTTCACCTGCATACAAGTGCGACTGCAGCCGTGAACGTACAGAAAGAGTTCTTCTGAGTATCGGAGAAAAGGAGCTTCGCTCTATTGCCGCTGAGAAAAAGGATACTACAATATGCTGCCATTTCTGCGGTAAGGAGTATATTTTCACACCGCAGGAAATAGAAGCGCTGTTATAAACTGACCTGATGCAGTGTTGTGCAATGCAAAAGAATTGTCTTTGTACAGTGCTGCCTTATTATTGTAAAGGAGAAACGTCATGTACGAAAATAAAATTGACGATATTCCGGTCAAGGCGGTGCTTGCCTGCGTAGATACTGGTGAATTTGACGCAGAAGCCTCTGTAAAGGAACTTGCTGAGCTTGCAGCAACTGCAAATGCTGAAGTGGCAGGTGTGGTTATTCAGAAAAAATCTGCATACGACTCAGCAACCTGTATGGGTGCAGGCAGACTTCAGGAGCTTCAGGAGCAGCTTGAATCACTCGGAGCAGAGCTTGTTATTTTTGATCATGAGCTTACAGGAATACAGGTTCGCAACATAGAGGATATTCTTGGGGTAAGAGTAATTGACCGTACTACGCTTATTCTTGATATATTTGCTCAGCGTGCAAGGACTAAAGAGGGTAAGCTGCAGGTTGAACTTGCCCAGCAGAAATACCGCCTTCCACGTTTGACAGGAATGGGAACTGCTCTTTCAAGACTCGGAGGAGGAATCGGTACAAGAGGTCCGGGTGAGACAAAGCTTGAAACAGACAAAAGACATATCAGAAAGCGCATTTCTTATCTTGAGGCTGAGCTTGAAGAAATGAAAAAGCACCGCACCTTCTCACGTTCAAGACGAAAAAAGGACGGGGTGCTCTGTGCAGCGATTGTCGGATACACGAATGTAGGAAAATCCACGCTGCTGAATGCTCTTACGGACGCCGGCGTGCTTGCTGAAAATAAGCTGTTTGCAACTCTTGACATAACTTCACGATCAATCGAACTCCCTGACGGAAGAAGTGTTATGCTTATTGACACGGTCGGACTTATAAGCCGTCTGCCGCATAATCTGGTTGAGGCTTTTAAATCAACGCTGGAGGAGGCTGCGGCTGCGGATGTTATTCTGAATGTTCAGGATTTGTCTTCGCCCGAAAGAAAGCAGCAGGCAGAGGTCACAGAAAGGCTTCTTGATGAGCTTGGATGCAGCGGAATTCCACGGATTAATGTTATGAACAAGTCAGATATTGCGATTGATATAGACACAATTTTTGAAGATGAGTCTACAGTACTGGTCAGTGCAAGAAAAAATTACGGTTTCGAGCGTCTGCTGAGCTGCATTTCAGCGAAATTGCCGGAGACGGCAAGGCGGATGAAGCTGCTTGTGCCTTACGATAAGACCTCGCTGATAGGAAAAATAAGACTCGACGGAAAAATTTTTTCTGAGGAGTATACTGAAAATGGTACACTGATTGACGCTCTTGTAGATATCAGACTTGTAAAGGAATCAGAAGTGTATATGTATAATTAATAAAAATAAAGCAGTCCTAACAGGCTGCTTTATTTTTATTGCCTATTAAGCAAAATTTCTTATAATTAAAATAATAAAATATATAAAACTTATTTCAAACTTTAGTCTCTTAACACGCAGAAGGTGGTTGGGAAGTGAAAGCACGGTGTTTCGCTGAAAAACAGATGTTTTGCGGTGGAGAGTTTTTTTATAAATGGACTAATTATGAACTAATGATTAGCAAAAAATGATTAGTCTGATTATTGTTAGCAAAAATCGACTTGTGAAGTTAACAAAAATGTAATAAAATGTAATTGTAAAAGAACAGTGGAATCAAAAAAAGGAGGGGATGATTCTCACCGGCAAACGAATTCCGTAGTACAATACGGAAGTCAGATTTAATTTCCGCTGTGTATGCGGAAACTTACGGCAGACGACATAATTGTTGAATCGGATTTAAAGAAATCCAGACAGATTTTGTCTGCTGAACAAATTCTGAAGGAGGAAATTATTATGAACCTGAAAAGCAAATTACGTAAAATTGCCAGCGTGTTCACAGTTGCAGTTATGTGCATGACGATGCTTCCGAAAGTGCCGTCACTTACTGCTGATGCCGCAGCTGGCGACAAATTCAGTGTCGGAAACGGCAAAAACCAGTACAAAGGCGTTAGCGACAATTTCAGCTACGAAATCTGGATCGACACAACCGGCGGAAGCGGTACTATGACTCTCGGCAGCGGAGCTACCTTCAAGGCAGAGTGGAACGCAAGTGTTCCCAGCGGTAACTTCCTTGCTCGTCGTGGACTTGACTTCGGCTCACAGAAGAAAGCAACATCCTATGACTACATCGGTCTTGACTATGAGGCTGACTATCGTCAGACAGGAAGTGCAAACGGTAACTCCCGTCTTTGCGTATACGGCTGGTTCCAGAACAAGGGACTCTCAGGCGTACCGCTTGTTGAGTATTACATCATTGAGGACTGGGTTGACTGGTGTCCGAGCAGCAACAATTCCAAGACTGTCACCATCGACGGTGCACAGTACAAGGTTTTCCAGCTTGACCATACAGGTCCTACAATCAACGGTACCACTGAAACATTCAAGCAGTATTTCAGCGTACGTCAGTCAAAGAGAACGTCCGGTCATATCACAGTTTCAGACCACTTCAAGGCTTGGGCAAACGAAGGCTGGGGC
>JAGBIH010000003.1 GCA_017935095.1 Ruminococcus sp. | reverse complement strand
TGGATAAGGCAGGTCTGAAAAAGAAAATATAATCGCTGCTTGACGTTTAGGTTCTGATGTGCTATAATTATTCCAGATATTATTATTGTTATGGAGGTTTTTATATGAAAAAATTTGCTGTGCTTCTTGCTCTTATGATGAGCTTATGTTCACTTGCTTCATGCGGTGACTCTAAAAAAAGCTCGAAATCAGGTAAAAACAGCTCTTCTGTTACAGAGTCTGATGAAAATAAAAATACAGATTCTGATGACGATGATGAAGGCGAGTCCGCTGAGGGCTTCGAGCGTGGTTCAGTAAGCGGAAAAACATATACAAGTGAATTCGGCGGAATTAAATTCACAGCTCCTTCTGAATGGGTTTATTCAACCGATGAGCAGATTCTTTCTATGATGAATATCGCTCTTGATGTTACAGGTAATGATAACGAGCTTACTAAGCAGCTCCTTGAACAGGCTGTTATTTACGATGCACAGGCTATGAATGTAACAACCGGTGAAAATGTTATTATTATGTATGAAAACCTCAGAAAAGAGGGCATAAATCCTGATACAATCACTGCTGAGAGCTACCTTGATATAGTAAAATCACAGCTTGAGAATATGTCAGGTGTAACATACAGCGATTTCAGTGACTATGAAAAGGTAAGATTCGGAAACAAAGAGTTCCTCAGATTCAAGCTTACATCAACATACGGCACTCTTAATTACTCATGCAGTCAGATTCAGTATGTAAGAAAAACAGGCGATTTTATTATGGCTATTATTGTTTCTTCCGGTGCTGAAAAAAGAGATATGACCGTTTACGAGGATTGCTTCGAGGCTATTGACTAAAATGAAATCAAATTTTTTCAGAGGGGTATCCCATGGCATTCCGATATGCCTGGGATACCTTTCGGTGTCCTTCGGCTTCGGAATAAAGGCGGTTCAGTCCGGACTTTCTGTTGCAGCGGCATCAATAATTTCCGCTGTGAACCTTACATCGGCAGGTCAGGCGGCAGGCGTTGACATAATTGCGGCAGGCGGTGCTCTCATTGAGATGATTCTCGTACAGCTTACAATTAATATAAGATATTCACTTATGGCGCTGTCGCTTTCACAGAAGCTTGATAAGGGCTTCACTACTCCTCACCGTCTTGCGGCTTCCTATGGAATTACCGACGAGATTTTTGCAGTGTGTTCAGCTCAGAAGGAACGGCTTACACCGTCTTATATGTACGGAATGATTTTTGTTGCCTTTCTTGGTTGGGTGACGGGGACGACTCTTGGCGCAGCTGCCGGTCAGCTGCTTCCGGCATCAGTAAGCAGTGCCATGGGAATAGTCCTTTATGGTATGTTCCTTGCAATTATTGTTCCTCCTTCAAGAAAGCAGAAAAGTGTGCTTATTGTTGTTCTGGCAGCTGCGGCTGTGAGTATTCTCTTCAGATACGTGTTTACTGCGGTTTCAGGAGGCTTTGCGGTAATTATCAGTGCGGTGGCTGCATCGGCTCTCGGTGCATTGCTGTTTCCTGTCAGGGATGAGGAGGCTGTGGAATGAGTATTGTTATCTATATTGCGGTCATGGCAGGCGTTACCTACCTTATCCGGATGATTCCTTTTACCTTTTTCAGAAAGAAAATCAAATCACGCTTTTTCCGCAGCTTTTTGTATTATATTCCCTATGCGGTACTGAGCGCAATGACGCTGCCGGCTATCTTCTATAGTACAGGAAATATCGGTACTGCTGTTGTCGGAACTGTTGTTGCTGTAATTCTGGCATTTTTCAATACGCCTCTTATTGCAGTTGCACTTGCGGCTGCGGCGTCGGCATTTATTGCAGGCATTTTTATTTAACGCAACAACTCACAAGTTCTGTGCGGTGTTGCCTTAATGAATCGGTTTAAGCAGTCGGAATTGTGCTATATGCACGGTTTCGACTGCTTTTTTTGTGCGTTTATACGAAAATAAAAATTATTTTTTCAATATTCAATGTTTTTATATTGAATCACACCTCTTTTCAGACCCCTTATGAACGGTGATTCCGCTCATATCTGAAAGGAGGTCTTTTCTTTTGTCCGAAAAAAATAACAAATCAAAACGCAATGCCTTCTGCTGCTACTACGTAATGCTTGGGAATGTTGCCGAGGCTGCCGTCAAAGCAGGCTTCGACAGGGATAATGCTCTTGCCGAGGGGATACGCTGCCTTAAATCAGCTTACTGCAAAAAAACTATCGCAGAGATGCGGGAGCTTCTTTCCGACAGCAGAAGCGTTGCCGCAGGTCTGAAAAGACTTGCCTTCGGGAGCTGCAGCGATGCTGTCTACCTTGTTTTTGCCGATGAGCTTCCTCCGCCCGAGGTTATTGAAAAGCTTGACCTTTTTAATGTGTCGGAAATAAAAAGAGTCAAGGGAGGCGGCGTGGAGGTAAAGCTCTTTGACAGAATGAAGGCTCTTGAAAAGCTCTTCGAGCTGGAAAATGCTTTTTCTGACAAGGATAAGGCGGCAAGCCTGATTCAGGCGCTTACTTCCTCAGCGGAGGAGAGTGAAATCGGTGACGATTAAAACACTCTCAAAAAAGCAGAAGCTTACCATGAACTGGTGGTCAAAGCCGGAATATCGTGATTTCGATGCAATTATCTGTGACGGTGCTGTACGAAGCGGTAAAACTCTTTCAATGTCGCTCGGCTTCGTATTCTGGGCGTGCAGCAGCTTCAGCGGAGGTTCTTTTGCAATGTGCGGCAAAACTGTAACATCCCTGCGCAGGAATGTGGTAACTCCGCTTCTGCCTGTACTGGGAGAATACGGCTTTATATGCAGCGAAAAGGTCAGCAGAAATTATATCGACGTTGCCTTTCTTGGCAAAACAAACCGCTTCTATCTGTTCGGCGGTAAGGATGAGGGTTCGGCTTCGCTTATTCAGGGTATGACTCTTTCGGGAGTTTTCCTTGATGAGGCTGCGCTTATGCCTCGTTCCTTCGTTGAGCAGGCACTGGCACGATGTTCGGTAAACGGCTCTAAAATGTGGTTCAACTGCAATCCCGATAATCCTGCCCACTGGTTCTACAATGAGTGGATAAAAAAATCTGACGAAAAGCGTGCGCTCTATCTCCATTTTACAATGGACGATAATCCGTCACTCTCGGAGCAGCTTAAAAGCCGCTACAAAAGGCTTTATTCCGGCACCTTCTATGATCGCTTCGTTCTTGGCAGATGGACTGCCTCAGAGGGAGTTGTCTATCCTATGTTCAACAGAAAAGCTCATGTGTTCAGCGGTGAGGTGGAGTGCGAAAGGTACGTCATCTCCTGCGACTACGGCACGGTAAATCCGTCATCCTTTGGTCTCTGGGGACTTCACAGCGGCGTCTGGTACCGCATAAAGGAGTATTACTACTCCTCAAAAAAAGAGGGAGTCTCACGCACTGATGAGGAGCATTATGCCGCTCTGGAGGAGCTTGCAGGCGATAAAAATATCAGCAGGGTAATCGTTGACCCTTCTGCTGCAAGCTTTATTGAGTGTATCCGCAGACACGGAAAATTCAGAGTGGTCAAGGCTGACAACGATGTGGTCACGGGAATACGGCACGTAAGCACTGCACTTAAACAGAATAAGCTGCGGTTTCATGAGTCATGCAGCGATATTCTCAGGGAGTTTCAGCTTTACTGCTGGAATGAGAAAACAGGTATGGACGCTCCCGTAAAGGAAAATGACCATGCTATGGATGATATGCGCTACTTTGTGACGGATATGATAAATGCTCAGGGAGGCGACGAGTTCGTTGCATTGTCAGTAGCAAGATAAACAATGGAATCACCGTTAATTTCTGAATAAAATCATAAATCAGATTTGGAAAGGAGAAAAATGAAGCTATTTAAAAAGAAGAAATCCTCACGTGCAGAGCCTGAACTTGTAGCTGCTCAGCGTATGACAGGCGGAAAAATTGCACTGCCATCGGCAGTTGAGCCTTTTGAAAAGGATCTTTATGACCGTCTGAGGTTTGCTGTTCCGGTAATCGACGCTGCTCTGATGAAGATTATCCGTCTTACGGGCGGATTCAGGGTTGTCTGCTCCGACGAGCGCTTGCAGCCTGAGCTTGACCGCTTCCTTGAAAATGTACCTGTTGGTCTTACAGGGAAGTCTATCGGGGAATTTGTGGATAATTTCCTTGACAGTATGCTCACATACGGCAGTGCAGTCGGTGAAATTGCGGCAGACTCGTCGGAAAAGCGTATAGCCGGACTATGGATCGGAGACGTTTCAGCTGTAAGGGTTTCAGCAGGTGCTGATCCGTTTGTCAGAAATTACAGCGTCAGGGGAGCGGATGGCTCGCAAAGGAATATTCCTCATCCCGAACGTATTCTCTACGCATCCCTTACCGGAGGCCGCTCGCTGTTGCGTGGACTGCCTGCACTGAGCAGCATTCTCATGCGTATCTACGAATGTATCGGTCAGAATTTCGACCGTGCAGGAAATGTACGTTATGCCGTCACCTATAAGCCCTCGGGCGATTCGGGTGACTTTGTTTACTCACGTGAGCGTGCTCAGCAGATTGCACGTGAATGGGCTGATGGAATGAATTCAGCAAAATATGGTCAGGTAAAGGATTTTGTAGCTGTTGGTGACGTGGATATCAAGGTTATCGGAGCAGAAAATCAGCTCTTTGATACGAATGTTCCCGTAAGACAGCTTATGGAGCAGCTTATAGCAAAGCTCTCGATACCACCGTTTCTGCTTGGACTCAACTGGAGCTCAACGGAGCGTATGTCCTCTCAGCAGGCAGATATCCTCACCTCGGAGCTGGAGTATTACCGCAGATTGCTAACACCGGTAATCTGTGAGATAGGCAATGCTTTTCTCTGTTCAACAGGAGCAGACGCAGTTTGCAGGGTAGAATGGGATAATATCAATCTTCAGGATGAATCTGCGCTTGCTGAGGCAAGATTGAAAAATGCACAGGCAAAGGAAATCGAAATGAGACTTGAGGCAAAAGTCTGATTAAAAACAAATCCGGAGGTATATTATGTATAACGATATCAAACTTGAAAAGGGTCTTTATAATCTCAGTGGAAAGTCATTTACCGCCGCTCTTGAGGAGCTTGACCCGTCCTCTGCATACAGCGGTACTTCACTTGAAAAGCTTGACGCTTTTGAAAGACAGCTCAAGCGTTACAATATCAGAATCAGCGGTCAGGACTGCGACTGTGTTGAGAAATTCTTTTCCTCAACCGATACAGCAGTGCTTTTCCCTGAATTTGTTACACGCAGCATCAGAAAGGGCTTTGATGAGACAATTCTTTCATCAATCTGTGCTGCCAAGACTATCAGCAGCTGCGGTCAGTATCTTGGCTGCACACTTGACGATTCTGCTGATTATACCACATCAGAACAGACTGTCGGACTTCCTGCCGCAACCGTTAAGGAGAGTACAGAGGCGACAGTCCTTGCCAAGTACGGCAGACTTATTAACGCTTCATATGAGGCGGTGCGTCAGCAGAGACTGGACGTGTTCGGCGTTATGCTCAGAAGTATCGGCGTAAAGCTTGCGGCTGCCGTTGTGAAGAAGGCTGTTGATGTTCTTGCGGCTGATGCTGAGACAATTACAACCGGTTCACTCACTTACGAGAATCTTGCGGCTCTTTATGGCAGCTTTGATTGCTTCGATATGACTACGGTTATTGCGTCACCTGAGGTTGCTTCACAGATTGTTGCTATGGAGCAGCTCTCGGATAGCGCTGCTGACCCGAACGGTAAAATTGTACTTCCGTTTGGTTCAGAGCTTATCAAGACTCCGGCTGCCGGAAATACCGTTATCGGTATTGACCGTGGCTTTGCGCTTGAATTCATAACAAGCACAGACCTCGTTATGGAGACAGACAAGCTTATTGACCGTCAGCTTGACCAGATGACCGTATCCATTACCTGCGGTTTCAGAAAGATTACTCCTGAAGCTGTAAAGGTGCTTACTATTGGCTGATAACATATTTCAGATGCAGTCCCCGATTGTGGGACTGCATTCTTATGAATTCGGAAAGGAGCGGAAAAATGAATCCTGAAATCCTCGGAAAAATAAATCAATTTACAAGACGTGTCCTCACTGAGGATGAGCTTTACGTCTTTTCGGTTATCCTCTGCGACAACGATATAGACCGTGACTGCGAACGCTTTTCAGATGAGGCACTTGAGACTCTGAAGGAAAAATTCATCGGCAGAACGGGTATTTCCGACCATGACCCAAGCTCGGCGAATCAGACTGCACGTATTTTCGATACGGAAATTATCACGGATACTTCACGTACCTCAGGAAGCGGCGAGCCTTATAAATACATCAAGGCAAGCGCATACATGGTGAGGACGGACGATAACCGCACACTCATTGCTGAAATTGACGGTGGAATCAAGAAGGAGGTCAGTATTTCATGCAGTGCATCAAAACGTGTTTGCTCCGTGTGCGGATGTGACAAATCAGTCAGCAGCTGTAATCATGTCAAGGGTAAGCTGTACGGCGGACAGCTCTGTCACACAATCCTCGGCGGCATAACGGACGCTTATGAATGGAGCTTCGTTGCAGTCCCTGCACAGGTTAATGCAGGTGTCACCAAGCGATGCACAACGTCCGATATAATCTCAGAGCCTGTAGAGGCTGATATTCTTGCCGCTGACGAGGAGCTTCGCCGTGACATACGTAAGCTCGCATACTTTGCAGGAGGACGTGAGGCTGCTGATATTGCGTCGGTTTCCGCACGTAACATGAACACTCAGCAGCTTATAAATCTCAAGAAATCCTTCGAAAGCCGACGTATCGGCGGGGGAATTGCTGTACAGCTTATCCCCGATGTAAACGATGAAGAATCAACGGCGGAATTTTCGCTGAGATAGGAGGCATAAATGAATATTGAATCTGTAAAAACGCTTTTTACCCTGTTTTCGGGTGAGGAGGCTGAAAAGTATTCTCCGATTATAGCTCTTGCAATGTCGGAGGTTGAAAAAATGCTTCTTCCTGATATAGATACAACCGATATCAGGCTTGATTTCCTTTGTGCAGCAATGGCAAATCACAGGCTTCAGCAGATAAATTCCGCACGTGACCGTACACAGGTAACCTTTGCAGGAAAAATGACTGCCGGAAAACAGGAATCGGTCCTTGCATACTCAGAAAAGCTGCTCAGGGATTATATCCGTCTCTGTGATGGGCTGATCCGTTCAAAAACCTTTGTGTTCATGAGTTTTTCGTGCGGAGAGGAGGAAATATAATGCTGAGCAATATAATCCGTACTATAATTTCCGAGCTTGACTTCGGCGGCATTGAAAATGTATACAGTGCATTTGACGCTGTTTCTCTTGAAAGAAAAAACAAGGGGATTTTTACTGTTGTCGGAGTAAATTCCTTTGAAAGCTCAGCTCCGATTTATTCGCAGTACACTATATTTGTACCGTTCAAGGCTGAAATCGGAATAAGTGTTACAGCTCCCGAAAGCAGCTCGTTGGAGCAGCTCTATAATTACTATGACGAAAAGGTATCGCCTGTTATCAACAAGCTTTCAGGACTCAGCAGTTCAATCAGGGGTATGACAATAAAGTTTGATTCTGCTATACATCGCCTTGTGCTGACGGCAAAGCTTTCGGCAAGCGGAATCACCAGAATTGAAAGGAGCGGAACATGAGTACAAAGCTGACCTCACGTGAGGCGCTCCCTGTTGAAATCGGCAGCTTCAGGCTGTACTGCGAGGAATTCAAAGCCTCAGGAGTACGCAGCTTTTCCGAGACAGCTTCGGTATCAGGAGATGATATAATCAGTAATAGCTGTCCGAAGGCTGCAAAAGTAACATTCAGCGGAAGAATCTGTGATGAGGAGTCGCCGCTTGGCTTTATAGTCTATGCGGATAACATGATGCGCTCGGCTGCTGAGCTGGATATTTCCTACAGGGGAGTTGAATTCAGCGGCTGTCGGATTCAGTCATTCAGTGCCGAGGACAGGGGAGAGGATTACATTTCCGCATCAATTACCCTGATTACGCCGAATAATATCAGGTCAGGCGAGGTGACATGATGACGGCATATATTGTTGTCAGAAATACTGACGGGACAGAAATCCTTGAAGAGAAAATTCTCAGCTTTGCATTCAGAAAGGACGCTTACCTGCCGTATACCATGCTGAATGCACGTATATATGCTGCTTCATGTGAGTTTGACAAGGCTGCTGAGATTTTGTTATATATAGGAGAAAAGCTTGTTCATCACGGATTGATTGATACGCTTACCGTTACATTCTCAGGCGGCAGCAGCAATGTCGTATCGCTTATTTCACGTGGCTTCACCTCGCTGCTTTGTCAGAATCAGATTGAGCCTGGACTGAAAACAGGAGTTTCCATAAATAATCTTATGGACAGCTTTTATGCACTGCCGTATGTCACTCACGAGGATAATTCTGACCAGAGCAGCTATATTTACGTAAAAAACAACTCTACAATGTGGGACGGTATAGTGAATCTTTCGTATAAGCACTATGGAACATATCCGTTTATCCGTGATACAAACTGCGTAAGAATGACTCCTGTAGCCAGTCCGTCGGAATTCAGATATGAGAGGAAGCAGCTTCTTTCGACAGGAGCGGCTATAACCGGCAGACGGCTTGTCAGTCATTTTCATATGCCGAATCTTAATGATGAATACGGCGAGTTTGAGCTTGAGGATGCAGATGTGACAGCAGAAAAAATAGTCCGTCATAAGTACATCGAGCTTGACAGACAGTTTCTTCATGATCCGCAGCAGGCTCTTATTTACCGTGACAAATATGCCGCAAGAGGCTGGCGACGATTGTTCTGCAGCTACAGCGGATACAACGGCGAGGATTTATCGGACATAATTTCCTTCGGTGATATTGCCTCAGAGCGAATTGCTGCAATTGAGATAAACGGCAGCAGCTCGGGAATAGTTACGGAAATCAGCGTATATCACGACAAATTCCCACGATAGTAACACATAAAGCCTTCGCAGCATAATATGGCACAGGAGGAATAACCGGAGATGAAACAATCTGCTAACCTGAGTTCTCTCAGAGAGGGCGAACGCTGCTGCATCGGGGAGCTGAAGCTGAACGGAAGAATGCGCAGCCGCCTCAGGGATCTTGGACTGATAGAAGGCGCATATGTGGAATGTCTTCACAGAAGTGCATCGGGTGACCCTGCGGCGTATCTTATATGCGGAGCGGTAATTGCACTCCGCAATGAAGACACCTCACGAATTACTATAGAAAAAACGGCTGTCACGCATTAAAGTGACAGCCGTTTTTGTATTCACAGTTGATTATTATTCCGGAAGAGAATCAATAAGCCTGAGTTTATATTTCTGGATTGCAAGGGCATCCTTGTTGGTAATACCGTCGTTATTACCGCTTACGTCAGCCTTTGCAGCTCCGTCCTTTGTGAGAGTGTACTTATCGGGATTAGCGATAGTCTGCATTATCAATACAGCGTCAGCCATATTGACGTCCTCATCATCATTTGCGTCGCCCCATGTAACGTCCTCAGGCTGGCTCGGAGTAGTAGGATTATCGGAAGGACCATCCGAGAGCTGTCCGTAGACAATACCGCAGCCAACTGTTGACATATAAACCTTACCGAAAACATTCATATCTCCTACGAGGAAATTTCCGTTTCCTGTACCGCCATAGAGGTGGTCGGAGTTGATGCATACCCATGTTTTACCCTCGTCAGTAGAGCGGTAGATACCTTCGATATCTGAAGAGGTGGGCTTACCGTAGATATAGAGCGTATTCGGACCGCCTGCCTTTTCAGGAGCGCCGTAGCCTACTGTCTTAGCGTAGAAAACATCGGTCTTTTCAGCCTTTGAACCGTTTTCGGTTATGATATAGAGGCCGTACCAGCCTGCAGCAGCAGCGATGGTATCCTCCTTGATATAAGCGAGGTCACCGCAGTGGTCGCACATATCATAGCGGCAGATCTGATTTTCCGTGAAGGTTTTTCCGTAGTCTGTACTTGTGAAAACGGAGTAATGAGCTTCCTCAAAGGAAGGCTCGGTAACATTGGGGTTTGAAGCCCAGTAGGAGTTGTATTTGTAAGTATAGGCATAAATTTTTGAAGGGTCATTGGGGTCAACGAGCATATAGGATGTCTTTGAGCCGTCAAGACCTGTTGAGCTGCTCCATGTTGCGCCGTAATCGTCGGAATAGGAGATAGCGGCGTTGTCGCTGCCAGCCTTATAGAATCTGTAGGTACCGTCCTCAAGCTGAGTTATAGCCATTTTACCGCCGCCGGTAGGAATTTTCAGTTCATTCCATGTTTTGCCGCCGTCGAGACTGTAAAGACCCTTAGCCTCGTTTTCACCTGCACGTGCCATAACCTTGGGATTTGAAGGACAGTAAGCGATTGCCGCAGTCGAGCCGATATTCGGGACATACTGAAGACCGATTTCGTCCACAGCATTATGGATGAAGCCATCGTAGTCGCCGATAGCCGAATAAGCAGCACCGCCCGGAACACTTACCATATCGAGGGCAACAACTTCCTCGATACCATCGGGATGGAAATAGAACTGAGGAGTTTCAGCCCATGTATTATCGCATGAGAAAACGCCGTTACCTGAAGTAATATGAATTCTGTCGGGATTCTGAGGGTCGATAACGATTGAGCCTACCCAGTGGATAGCCTTGTCTCTTATCCATTCATAGCCGCCGTCGTCGAGATATTCCGAGATGAGCGGCTGTCCCCAGCCGGCAGTATTTCCGGGAGTCATTTCGCTCCATGTAACGCCGCCGTCCACAGATTTGAAGAAGCGGTCGCCCCATGCCGGACCATGCTCATCGGACCATTCCTGCCACATCTGTGAATACCAGAGTCCGCAGGTTGAGGTAACGATATGGTCGGGGTTATTCATATCAACGTGAGCCTCGCTAAAGCCGCCGTCAACAGGGGAGATATCAACAGCCTTGCCTGTTTTTGTATCATACTTGAAGATACCGCCCTTAGTACCGCCGCTGCCTACAACGACAGTACCCTGATATGAGAAGTAGAGATTACCCTGACCGTCGCCTGTAATTCTTGCAGGGTAGGTATCAGAGGAAAGCACAGAGCTGAGGTCTGTGAAAACATCGTCCTTGACATCGGCAACAACCATGCTGTTTTTGCCTGTAGTTGAAGCTCCGACGTAAACCTTTCCGTCGTAGATATAGATAGTGCTTACACCGTTCTGAGTCTGATATTCACCGTTGGTAAGTGCACGTGCCATATGGTCAGTCCAGAGCGGCCACTTGATTTCCTCGGTAAACAGACCGAGGTCATCATAGCTCTTTACGGGCTTCCATGTTTTACCACCGTCAGTTGACTTGATGAGGCATGATTCGCCTGCAGTAACGTCGCCGCCGCAGTAGATAGTATCGGGGTTATCGGGGTCAACAGCGATTGATTCACCTGTCTGACGTCCGTTTCCGTTTCCGTGAACCTGAATGAGGTCTGTTACATCAGTTTCGGTGAAGGTTTTACCGCCGTCGGTAGTCTTGAAGATTACGGTTCTTGCGCCTGAGAAATAAGCGCAGCCGCAAAGGAAATAGACGGTATTATCGTCGGTAGGGTCAATAGCCATAGCGTCAACGCTGAGGAGACCTCTGTCCTCCTCGTTGAGGAAGCCTAAAAGCTGTTCCCATTCATCCTTTTCGTAGTTGAATTTGTAAGCGCCGCCAACGTCTGTACGGGCATACATAGCATTCTGACCTGTTACGATACCTGAGACAAAGCCGCCTCCGCCAATTCTCATGGTACCCCATTCCATTTGCGAGGATACATCCTCAGCTGCTGTTGCGATAAAATCGGGGCTTACCGTTTCGCCTACGAACGGTATATAAGAAGCTCCGATGCAAACAGCAAAAAGACCCGCCATAGTCTTTTTGATTGAATTCATAAAATTTCCTCCTGTTTTTTTTTCAAGCATAGCGGAAGTGCCTATGTTCCGCAGCATCTGCTTGTTTGCAGAATAATTTTACCATATAATTTTTATCATGTCAACAGATTTTAGCGATATTGCATTATTAAAAAATGGTAAAGAAGTTAAAAGAACAAGCTTGTAAGCAGCAGGAAAGAATTTCTATTGACAAATCACTTGACACTTATGTTACATTATGATATAATATTAATATTGCAGAGCTTTTTCACTGCAATCAATTTTACAGTACAAACTGAACAGACCTGAGCAGATGCTCCGGAGTCGGGTCGCATATGTGACAGTGGAATCAATCACCCACGGGACGGTAGTTACAATTACTGGTTCGTGGGTGTTTTTGTATTTTCACGAAAATCACGGGCTATAGATACAACTCATATAATGTATACGGAGGTAACGAATATGGAAAACAACGAGCTTAAAACAGAAATGAGCAGGGATGAATCGGAAAGAACAGCTGTCAGAGTATCTATGGTCAGCATAGTGGGAAATATAATTCTGTCGCTTTTCAAGCTTTTTGCAGGTATTTTTGCACATTCCGCAGCAATGGTAAGCGATGCAGTTCATTCTGCGTCGGACGTATTAAGCAGTATAATTGTCATTATAGGCGTGAAGCTGTCGGTTAAGGAGGCTGATGCTGAGCATCCCTATGGACATGAAAGATTTGAATGTGTAGCAGCGATTGTCTTATCGGTAATACTGCTTGTCACGGGATTATTTATCGGTGCAGAGGCTGTTGAGAATATTTCTGACGGTAATTTCAATCAGCTTGCGATTCCGGGGAGGCTTGCGCTTGCAGCAGCAGTAGTTTCAATAGTAACAAAGGAGGCAATGTTCTGGTATACACGATATTATGCAAAGCTGCTTGATTCTGATGCAGTAATGGCAGATGCGTGGCATCATCGGAGTGATGCGTTATCGTCGGTCGGAGCACTTATCGGTATAGCAGGAGCAAGGCTGGGATTTCCGGTTCTTGATCCGATAGCGAGTCTTGTTATCTGCGCCTTTATTGTAAAGGCAGCCTATGACATTTTCAGAGACGCAACAGAGAAGATGGTTGATCGCTCATGTGATGAAGAAACTGAGCAGAAATTCCGTGAATGCGTATTGAAGCAGGAGGGAGTGCTTGGAATTGATCTTCTGCACACACGCATATTCGGGAAGAAGATTTATGTTGATATTGAAATATGTGCAGACGGGAACAAAACACTTTTCGAGGCCCATGCGATTGCGGAGGACGTCCACTCAGTGATAGAGCGTGAATTTCCGAAGGTCAAGCATATAATGATTCATGTAAATCCTGCAGCAGACAAAGAGGAATAAAAACACGGCAGTATTTCAGATACTGCCGTGTTTTTTACATCGGATTAATTTGTGGGAGTATTTCTGTCCTGAATGGCGAATTTTGTGCGGATTGTAATAAGCTCGGTTTCTGTGAAGAAAGCCGTTATATCGTAGCCGACGCATTTAGAAATGCTGTCAAGAAAAGCTTCAAGTCCTTCCGAAGCCGACTGGTTATGAGGCTGACTGCGTCGTTCAGTAAACACAGGCAGAATATCCTTCAGCCCTGTGCCGTTTTCGTCAAATATTTCAAGAAGCCTGAAGATAAAGCCCTCATCGCTGTAGAGTCGATTTTCGAGCGTAGGCGAATCTGAAAAGAATTCAAGAGGTGTTTCCTTACCGTTATAGCGGTATCCGTTCAGGTCAAGACAGCAAGCGCATTCAAGCTGAGCAAACAATTCGCTGTCGAATACTGCTGGTGACACTCCGCCATGACCGAAGCCGTCAGCTGCATGACAGATTTCATGAGCGAAGCCCCAGAGAATATCCTGTTGCTCAGTTGGCAGGTCAATTGTTTCAGCGACCTTTTTCAGCTCTGACGCCATATATTTCCGACGGATATAGATAGGATCGCCTGAAAGACCGTAATGCTCAAATTCACAGGCAGCGCATATGTCTATGCTGTCAAGTCCGTCGGCGGACCATTCAGAAGCTGTTTTTCGGATAGCATCAAGAGCGTCAAGCCATTTTACGAGCTGTTCACTGCTAACGCCCGAATCGGAAATATCGTCCTGATGCAGCAGGATTCTCACATTTTCCGAGCTGCTTGACATAATGGTGTATCCGACATTTTCAGCGGGAATATATTCAGCATGACCGACCTCTGATTTGCCGCCTCCGCTTACAAGCAGCTGAAAATCAAGATTTCCGCTGATGTCGCTTCTTATCACTCTGCTCATCGAGCCATCTTCATCGGCTTCAGCCGTTATGCTTCTGCAGTTTATATCATTTTCTCCTGCGGCAAGCAAAACCTTACAGTCGCCGCTGTTATCCGCCTTAATCTGATAATAAGTCAGCGGTTCAGCATGGACTGAGTAGCTTATTGAAAGCTCATCGCCTTCTTCAAGCTCACAGCTGATTTGTGCACCGTCCTGCTGATACAAAGGAGTGCCGGACATTACAGAAATCTGTGACGGCAATGCTTCAGGCAGCTGAGTTGATGATGTATCAGATGAAGCCTTACCGCATCCGCAGAGGAGTGTGAAGCCGCAGAGCAGAGCAGTCAGGACGGACTTATTTACGCTTGAACAGAACATAAGCAATTGGTGCAAAAAGGATAACTATGAAATAAAATACTGCAAAAGTTTTCATAGTATAAGCTTTTTCGGGCTTGTTTTTGAAAAAGTATACCTTTTTAGTTTCGCCCTTGGAGATTTTCTTGTTTTTCTGGTAATTCTGTGATTTGGTAAAGGTTTGGTTATCGTAGGAATATTCAATAGTCACGACAGTATTCTTTGTATTATGCTTGACATTAGCGACAACTCCGTCAGCCTTTCCGCCTATAATAAACAGGACGAAAGAAAACAGTGTTCCTGATATACCGAATATAAGTAACAAGATCAGAATGATATTTATAGGATTTTTTTTCATAATTTTCTCCTTTTAAAGAAATAACGGAAATACCAGTGTACTTCCGTTATTTCGCAGTGTTTATCAATCCGTTTTAGTGTTCGTCCATAAAGTGTGAACGATAACCATATTCATCAAGAGTTGAATAAGTATTTACCGGTGTGATTTCGCCTGTAGCAGGATCGTAATCAAATACGTGCCAGAGGTTTCCGTTAACTCCGATAGGTGTATCGAATACAGCAACAACATTATTTCCGGAGTATACTACAACGTGTGCACCGGAATATGACATATAATTTTCGGAAAGTGCCTTGTTGGTATAGTCATGAACGTAGTAGCTGAGCTTTTCGTCTGCCTTGAATTCGTAAATGGTTGTAGTTTCAGGGCCGTAGCTTGAAATATCATCTACGTCAAGATTTGCAGCCTTTTCGTCGCCACGGTAAACATTCATATTCTTGAAATAGATATGGTAGCTTTCTGAATCAGAGCTGAGAAGGTGAGAGTCGAGATCCTCAGGTTCAAGTCCCCATGTAAGGACGATTCTCATTTCTGCATCAGTATCAACTGACTGAAGCTCTGTAGAGATAACAACATTCTTTGTTGTAGGAGAAGAAGCCTTAACAACAACATTTACCTTGCTGTCGAGGTAGCCTTCCTTGCTGAATGTGAATGTATAGTAGCCTACAGGGAGTGAAATCTTATAAGAGCCGTTTTCTGTAGCGCCGTCAGCGATTACTTCCTTGTCGTCGCTTGCGTTATAACCCTTACGTACCTTGAAGGTTCCGTCTGTCAGGTTACCTGTTACAGCGTCCTTAAGAGTACCCTTGACAAAGTTTGTACCTGTTCCGCTTTCTGTAGAGGCATTTTCGTCTGTTCTTGATACCATCAGAACAGCCTCGCAGTATGTAGTCTGATTTGAACGGATGAACTGACGGTCAGTGAAGATCTTATAACCTGTTGCTTTGATTTCAAGCTTTACAGAACCGATTTTAAGATCGCTGATTGTTACATTGCCTGATGAGTTGGTATATACGGTTTTAAGGTGATTGCCGCTGTTATCATATACCTTTATCATAGATTGCTTTATAGGATTATTATCAGCGTCGGTTACATGAATTGAAAGCTTGCCGCTTCCGTAGGTACAATCCGGTACCTTTTTGAAGTTTTCAAAATGTGCATTCAGCTTCAATGGTGAATTGTCGCTGTTTATAACGTCCGCTCTTGCTTCCCAGCCATGTTTTTTCAGGAATCCGCCGAGTTTAGTTTCTTCGCTGAGGCCGAGCTCCAAGAATGCATACAAAGAACCGTCTACACAGAAAAGCTTTGCATCAGGATGGAGTGTAAGAGCGCCGGAAATACAAACTCCGCCGAAAGCGTCAACACCGATCAGACGATCGATTGCTGTCCAGCCAAGAGAAACCATAAGCTTAGGACCAAACTTGACTTCAGCAGCAAGCTCAATTTTTGAGAGTGAAGGCTTGAATTTGTTAAGGCTTCTGCTTTCACCGTTTATGTACTGAGAACCGACAGTTGCATCAAATGCAAAACCGACAGTGAATTTACCTGAACCGTCAAATGAGAGGAATACCTCAAGATCGGCGTGGAAACCGCCGCCAATTGGTACAGGAATGGAACCGAGTCTTAAATTATCCTGCTTATGATTCAATGCAGCCAAAATAGTACCTTCTGAACCACCGATAGCACCGACTGAACCAAGGAATGCCTCTACATCGTCGCCGCCATTAAAATCGGAAGCTTCTGCAAGGATAAGTGATACATTTGTATCAAGTCTTGCGTTGATGCAGAACATTGCCTCATCTGTTACATAATCAGCATTCCAGAAATCCCAGCCGATTTCCTCATGTGTTTTGTAAACAATGGAAATCAGCGGAACTGAGAATGAACCTTCGACCTCAAGGCAGTCATCAAAGAATTTTCCTGAGAATGCGAGCGGTACTGATGGCTCAAACTGCTCATCGATATCAAAAAGCTCAATATCAACAGGAGCAGCGTCACCGGATGCTTCAGCTGAATCTCCGAGAGATGCGATTACGCCCTCAGCAGGTACGAAGTCCGCAGGATCAGGCTGAACAGTATCCATGAGATAAATGCTTCTCAGAACCTCCTGAATTTCAGGCATAACACACTGTGCGGTAACAGCAGAGCCATTCTTTTCAACAGAAGTAACCTTGAGAGAAATACCGTTCTCATACTTGTCGTTTGCAGGAAGAACAAAGACTGTACCCTCAGTGAAAGTGGATGTAACAGCGTTTGCGGGGAGAACAGCTGTATATGAGTTATTGCCGTTGTCTGTTACGGTAAATCCTGTAAGATCAGCAATTTCATCAGCGATAACGCCTTCAACATAAGTTACATCATGAGCGGATTCTTCCTCTGTGATGTAGAGTGATCTCTCAAAAGCCTTGATAACAGCAGTAATCTGACAGTAATCATTCTGTGTAAGGAGCTTATTCGGCTCAAAGTAACCGTTGTTGGTTTTTAACATATCGAACTTGAGAGCAGTTGAAACAGCAGCAGGATACTTCAGAGAAGCAGCGTCTGCACACTGAGGAGCGTCGGGGCTGTCCTGGAAGCCGAGAAGCTTTACTGCTGAATAAGCGGCATACTCTCTTGTTACAGGCTTATCAGCCTCGAAGAGCGGGATATCCTGCTCAGGATCTACGTAGCCCTCGTTGTCGGGAGCAGGAACAGCGCCGTATTTGTAAAGGTATTCAAAGATCATACCATTTTCAGCGCCTAATGTATCGCCGTAGAAGTAATCATAAGTTTCGGGGTCGATATCAATCAGTTCATCATTGATACCAACAAGATCGGCAACATAGAGCATCCATTCGCCTCTTGTGTATGTAACACTCATATCATACTGAATCTTATCATATGAAGTGTTCATAGTGAAGGTGTATTTATCGCCGCCGAAATTAAGCTCCTCGCTGAGAGTGAAGCTTGAGTCGTCAGCAGCGTCAGTTCTGAGGTTACCAATAGAGCTGCCGCATATAGATACTGTAAGTAAGAGTGACAGCATTCTTGCAGTACGCTTCTTAGAAGTGAATACAAATACCAGAAGAGCAGCTATTGCAAGAAAAATAACAATCTTAATTGCAGAATTTTCACCGGTGTTAGGTGAAGAAGCTCCCTTTGTAGTTACAGTTGCTTTAGCAGTAGTTGTAGTAGTTGTTGAGGAATCAGATGTTGATGTTGTAGTTGAAGCTGAATCAGTCTGAGTTGTTGTAGAATCAGCAGCCTGTGTAGTTGTGGTAGTGCTTGTAGATGAAGGCTGGTCACCGTTACCGGGCGCAGCATCCTTTGCAACCTTAACACTAAGCTTTAAAGTTTCTCCGGCAGCAAGTGAATCCACATCGCCTGAGCTTTCTTCCGTATCGACAAGCTTCAGTCCGTCAGGAAGAACGCTTTCGATTGAAACATTTGAAACGGCAAAGTCATTGTGGTTTGTGACTTTGAGCAGGATTTCAGCTGTTTCGTCGGAATCGTAGTAATTACTGTCCGCAATGATTTCAGCGGTAAGACCTTCGTTGGTCTGTGAAGCCGCACTGGCATTGAGGCCAACAGATGAAGCTGCACAAATGACAGCGCAGCCAAGTGAAAGTAACAATTTTCTTTTCATTCTTTTCCTCCTTGATAATTATCTGTAGAAATTGTCAGGAAATCAACTTTCAGTAGGTAAAAATAGTCATAATTTTCCTGAAAAAATTCTAATTTTATTATATCATGTTAATATATGACTGTCAAGTAAAAGGATTTAAGCTGACAAACCGCCGTTTAAGTAATATTGCACAAATACAGGTTGCCGATTTGTTCTGCTTATACAAAAAAACTCCCCGTATCGTCTTTAACAATCGTTGGTGACGATACAGGGAGTTTTTTAAATTATGTTATTTGGTAACATTGTGCAGTATATACGCTTTATATAGCAAATGTAAGAATAACTGAATTCATTGCAAGGTAATCTCCATATGTAAGCTTTTCATCTGTAAGCGCCTTATAAAGAAGCTGGATAACAGATACTCCTGCACTTACATAACCGACAACTGTTCCAACGATATTGTCCATGTTTCCAAGAATACTGAATGCTGCCATTGCCGTTGAGAAAACATTGCCGTTTGTAAAATCTCTGAGGTTTTTCATACAGTCAGGTGCGTCACAAGCGTATTGCAAAATGAAATCATATGTATTGTATCTCATTTCATAAGCCTGACCCATACCAAATGCGCCGTCAATACATCCCTTTACGCCTGAAACCATTTTTTCGGCATCATGAGTAAACTCTGAGCTTACAACCTTGCTGTAGCTTACAAGGATATTGAAGCTGCATATAAGTACATTTACTGTAGAAAGTGCTATATTCAGGTTGAACAGCTCCTCAAAGGTGTGGAGTTCTTCATTTTCATCTGCATAAACAGGCTCAACTGTAGCTGGTTCTTCGGCACTGTTGAAGATACCGTTAATCAGTCCGGACATAAGGTTATTGACTAATGAACCTAACATCTGATCAATTGCAGCGCTCAGTGCATAACCGACTGCAAAGCCTGCCAGAGAAGCAAAATTACCTGTAGGATCGCTGTAGAGAACAGGATTTGCGTTTGCATAGAGATATTTATTCAATGATGTCGGATTATATTGCGAGCCCTGATATGTATCCATAGTGATGAATGTACCTGTTGAAGGATTCATATATCTTGCACGCAGATAGTAGTTGCCTGTAGTGCTGTCAAATTCTTCTCCGCAGTAGAAATGTGTATTTACTGTATTTCCTGTTGAAGCGGTCAATGTGCCCCATGCGTCATATGTATAGCTGTCGGTAATTTCACCGTTCATATCGGTAAGAAGTCTTACTGATTCGTGGCCGTCAGCCAGATAATATGAAAGTGCGTCACGCTCCTGAGAAATAAGACCTATGCCTCTTGTATAGAAGCACTTTGCATTTCTGTTTGCGTCAAGCTCAGCGATAACCTGAGAAAGATTTCCTACTATATCGTTGAGGTAATAAGTATAGTCATCGCCTGATTTTTTGGAGATTCTGTTTCCTGAATAGTCGTAGCTGTATTCTTCCGCAACGCCGTTGACCTCAACCTTTATGAGTCTGTTTTCAGCGTTGTATGTGTAAACAGCAGTCTTATCCGATGAAGTTTCAGAGATAAGGTTTCCTGCGGTGTCATAGAGGTAAACAGTATCGGTATCAGATACAAGCTGACCTGCGGCATTGTAAGCATAGAATGTTTCCTTGCCGTTATCATTCTTGCTGATACGGTTGCTTACCTTGTCATAAGCGTAGGTGATTTCGGATACTGAATTATCGGCTGAAACGACTTTCTCGCTTGTGAGACGGTAGAGTGCATCGTATGTATAAACAACGAGACGGTCATTTTCCTTTATGGATAGGATTTCTCCTGCTATACCGAGTGTATATTCATACTGAGCGATAATCTCTCCCGCACTGTTGAATACATATTCAGCAACAAGACGGTTAAGAGAGTCATAAGTGTAGCTGACTGTAATACCGTTGGGGTATTTCATAGCAGAGCGGTTGCCGTTTGAATCATATTCATAGGTAGTTACATTGCCGTTTTTATCAGTAACAGCAGTCATTCTTCCGAGGATATCATATGCATATGTTACAGAGCCGTACATAGTGGAGATACCTGTTTTTCTTCCGAGGTTGTCATAGGTATACTCTGCATATGTTCCGTTCGGATAGTTTACCTTAGTAACATTGTTGGAATCGTTATAGGCAAAGGTTGTTGAACCTGAACGGTCTCTTACGGATATAAGTCTGCCGTCCTTTGAATATGTGTAGTTAACAGTACCGTCTGCGGTAGTTTTTGCAGTAATTCTGTTCTGTTTATCGTAGGTATACTTTGTAAGCTTTCCTGCGAAGTCAGTTGAAGAGATAAGGTTTCCTGCGGAGTCGTAGGAATTTTCTGCAACCTGACCGAGAGCGTTGATTGTTTTAATAGTTCTTCCGTTTGCATCGCAGACATATCTTGTCACGTTCATTTCAGCGTCGGTAACAGCCACAAGATTTCCGAGCTCATCATAGTCATAGCTTGTTACATTGCCGAGAGCGTCAGTAACGGAAATGAGTCTGCTGAGCTTATCATATGCGTAGCAGGTTCTGTAGCCATTCTGGTCGATATTGGCAGTCATAAGACCTCTTGCGTCATATTCTGTAGCTTCGGTTGTACCATCGGGGTAAACAGTCTTTATACGGTTGCCGTTATTATCGTAGTGATAGGTTGTTACATAGCCCTTGCTGTCGGTAATTGATGAAATCTGTGAATGGAGGTTGTAGGAATAAGATGTTCTGTTTCCGAGAGCGTCAATAACAGCTGTATTTCTGCCAATTCTGTCATATTCATAATATGTCACAGCGCCGTTGAAATCAGTTTCTGAGATAACATTATAATTTGCGTCGTACACATAGGACTTGGAGGAGCCGTCGGCATAAGTCTTTGAGAGCAGATTTCCAGCCTTATCGTAGACCATCTGAACAGACTTGCCGTTTCTGTCAACAGCCGAGATGTTATTGCCTTCCTTGTCGTAAACGAAGCTTTCCGATGTACCGTCGGGATAGGTAATCTTTGTAAGATTTCCCATTGTATCGTAGGTATACTTTGTCTGGTTGCCGTTTCCATCGGTTTCTACAGCAAGCTTGCCTATACTGTTATACTCGCTTGAGGTTATATTACCCTCACTGTCGATAGTCTTGATGACATTTCCATAGCCGTCGTAGGTATAATACTCAGTAACGGTTCTGGGAGCACCATCAACATTATATGTAACGGTTCTTGAAACGCAGTTGCCGTTGGAATCATACACAAAATCAGCCTTTGTGCCTGAGCCGGTTGTAGCGGAAACAACATTTCCCTTACTGTCGGTTGTCATATTGACAAAGCTTCCGATAGAGTCGCTGATTGAAGTAAGATTTCCTGCATTGTCGTAGGTATATTCTGTTGTATTGCCTTCAGCGTCTGTTTTTGAGGTGATTTTTCCGCTCTTGTTATAGGTAAAGGTATCAATATCAATACCCATTCTGTTAACAGAGGTTATAAGACCGTTTGAGTTATATGTATTCTTGACCGCAATGCCTTCAGCATCAACAGTCTCAATGACATTACCGTCGGAATCGTACTTGTATGTTGTTACATTTCCAAGAGCGTCCTTTCTGGAGGTGAGGTTGCCGTTGGAATCGAAGGTGTTGTAAATAGTATTGCCCATAGGATCTGTCTGTGAAAGGACATTGCCGTAATCATCATATACGAATCTTGTTACACCGCCGTTTCTGTCGGTAACGATTTCCTCGTGACCCTCGATATCATGATCATAGGTGATAGCATTTCCGTTTCCGTCAGTTGTTTTGATAAGACGTCCTTCATCGTCGTAATCGTTTCTTGAAATCATAAGACCTCTCGGGTCATATATCTCATAGATATAGTGATTATCGTAAACGAATGAGGATTTATTTTCAGCGATATCGGTTACAGATACAAGGTCACCGAAAACGTCATATTCATAAGAAACCTTTTTGCCGTTAACGTCTGAGATTTCTGTAATTCTGCCTTCGCTGTCGTGCTTGAAGGAAACAGCGCTGCCGTTTGTAGCGCTTATTCCGTTTTCATTAAAAGTAATTACATCGCCGCCGATAGTTGTCATGCTGAGGAGTCCCTTATCGGCATCAATAATGTAAGCAGTACCGTCAGCAAAAGTATACTTGAAGCAGGTAGGATTATACTCTGAAAGGTCGCTTGTATAGAGCTTTCCGCCGTTGAAGAGCAGGTCATCGGTGCTTACATTGCATGGAACAAGAGTAGCGCCCGAACCGTTTACAGAGGAGTAGTACACGCCAACGCCATACTGAATCGGATAGAAGAGCTGGCTCTTCGGAGTGGTAAGCATTCTGAATTCGTCAGCGATACCGTTTCCGAGGTCAACTGAGACTCTGTGCTGTTTTGTTTCGCCGAGGTAATAGCTTGAAATAAACGAGCTGCCTGAAGCGAGCTGTTCCCAGTTTTCGCTCTGGTTGCTGCTTATGCTAAGGCTTACGTTGTCGAAAGAGAGGCTCCAGCCGTAGCCGAATACACTGTTGGAATTTATGCGTCGGCTGTCGTATGAGCGGAGAACTCTTACAGGAATTCCGTTTACATCGAATTCCATATCGGAGAAATCCAATGAGAAGTTGCCTATAGCAAGATTTCCCTTTACGCTTACAGTAATGATATCGCTTGCAGTAACGCTGTCGCCGTATACAGTAAGTCTGATATCGTAATAGCCGTTTTTAAGGAGTGAGGTATCAAGCTCAGCAGAAATATCGGTATTTGCTGTAACTCTGCCTGTTGCAAAGGAGATGAAGCTGTCCTTTCCTGCCGGAGAGTATTCGAGCTTGTATTTTTCGAAGATATCTGCTGAAGCCTTTGCGGTCACAGAAGTAATACCTGCAAGCTCATCAGCCTCTTCAGGGGAGGTGATTTCGCATACATAATCGCCGTCGGGAGCGGAATAATCATGGCTTACAATTACAGAAGCTTCTTTTTTCACAGCTTCGCCGTCGGGTGTCTTGACAGCAATTGTAATATCATATTTTCCGTCTTCGTACATTGAGCTGTCGATTGAAGCTGAAACAGAGCCGTTATTATCGAGAGTACCCTCTTCAACAAGAATAGCTTCTCCTGTACCGTCGGAATTGTTTATAAAGATTTTATATTCGCTGCCCTTGAGTGTTGAGTCAGCCTTTGCATCTATTATAATAGTATCATCAGCAGAAGCGCCTGACTGAGGTCTTGAGAACACGATAAGCTCCTGAGAAATCTCTTCGTCAGTAGTTTCATTGCCTATCTTTACCTGATAATTTGCAGATACATAGGTTGTATTTCCGCCGTTATCCGTAACAGAAAGTCTTACCTCGTAAATGCCGTTATCAAGCTCATTTGTATCCCATACGCCGAGCTGAGCGTCACGTCTTTCGGTGAGTGAGGAATAAATCGGAGTATAGAGCGACTGACCCTGTTTTCTGTATTCAAGGGTATAATTTCTGAGAGCGGTCTCATCAAATGCAGAGCCTGTTAAAATTACCTTACCAGATACAACAGCCTCATTTTCGGGAGCTGTGATTTCTGCTGTCGGGAATACCTTGTCGGAGTTATCCTCGATAATAATTTCAATGCTCTTGCTTGAGGTACCGCCATAAGCGTCAACAGTATCAACCTTTATGGTAACAGTACCGGCTTCTGCCTTGCCGAATCTGAATTCAACAGGACTTTCAGCAATAAGCTCATCGTCCATATATACCTTTACTGAAACGAGACCATCGGGGTCCTCTGCGTTGGCAGTAACATTAATGATTTCGCCGATTTCAGCCTTCAGTGCGGAAGTATTAATGGTTATTTCCGCAGGAGTATCCTCTCTTTCAGGCTCCTGAGGCTGCTCAGTAGACTGGCTGTGCTCAGTCTCTGTAATACTTTCAGCTGTAACAGTAAGTGTAAGCTTATAGTATGTTTTGTTTGCTGCTTTGTCGGCTGCAGTTATGAGAATATCATACCTGCCTTCTTCCTCGGGAAGATTCAAAGAAACGATTTCGCCGCCGAAAACTTCATTTGAAGCCTCATATACGGCATTATAATTTTCGGTATCAGCCTCAGCAAGCATTACGCTGTATGAGTCGAATTCAACATCATCGGTGATATAGCCCTTTATTGTAAGCTGAGTGCCGTTTACAGCAACGTCATTTTCAGTATCGATTATAATTTCAGGAGCTGTAAGGTCACGTCTGTCAGTGACATTGACTGTAATGGAATCAGCAGCGGTATTCTTACCGATATCCATACATTCAGCCTCAATAAGGATTTCGCCTTCGGCTGTACAGTCATAGAAGAAGCTTCCGGGGAACTGGCTGATTACTTCGCCGTTTACCTTGGTTGTAACATTTGCTACCTCGGTATTGTCCTCAGCGCTCACAGAAATAAGGATACGGTCGCCGACTGAGGGATTCTCGTCGGAAACGGTAAGGGTAAGAACAGGTTTTTCCGTATCGGTAAACTGCTCTGTATTTTCGGTTTTCTGAGCGTAGACAAGCTCAATGCAGGGCTTGCTCCACTGTCCGAGAAGGTCACATACCTGATATTTCTGGAGATAGATTTCCTCAGCGTCAATCAGTTCGGGAACAGTACCCTCCTGCCACTGGGTGTCATCTACACGCTTCCACTCGAATTTCTCTGCAGAAATTCCCTTGTTTTCGCTGCTGAGAGCATCTGCGTCGGAGGCTTCAAAGGTAAGCCTGCACAGGAACTTTCCGGCGTCATCGGTTGCGAAAATTTCAGAGGATACAGAAGCCACAGGCATACTATGAACGTAAAGTCCGTCGGTCCACTTAGCTGCATTGGACTGCTGTCTGTATGGGTCGAGGCTCGGATTGCCCTTTGTGGGGTCATCCTCAAGAAGTGAGCTGATTTTGTAGACGCCTGTTGCGTCAAGTCTTGTCAGAGGCTTATCGCTTGTAAATGTGCCTGTTTCACCTGAGCTGTTTTCATAAACAGAAGCGTCAAGCTCATATTTCCAGACCTGCTTGCCTACAGGGTCATTTTCCTTGTCCACATAGTTATCAACGTAGACAATATCGTCTGAGGTTGTAATTGTATCATCAACAGAGTAATCAACACCGTTGAGGGTATTGAGGATATAATTGCTGATTATATCTTCATTCTTGAGCACATCATACCAATCGGCATAGATACCGTCGGTTGATTTGAGAAGAAGATTATACTGGGATTTTGAATCAGCTGTACCGAGTCCTATGAAGTTTGTTTCATTCTCAATAAGAGACTTGACAGCTGAGCCTACTGCTGACATTTCAGCAAGGTCATAAACGCTTTCCTCACTGAGGTTGATTACAAAGTGCTCAGCAGAGTCTCTCCATTCATGCTTGTCAAGAATATCACCAAGCTCGCTGCCGTTCAGGGTAGACATCTTGATATTGCTGAAGGTGAAATAGGACTGCTGTGAACATGAATGAGAGCCATGACAGATTATCGGACCGAAGCCGGTTCCCTTATCGGTATCGGGCAGAACGAAATTATCAATAACAGGCTCATCGTTGATATAAACGGAAAGAAGTCTGTTGTTTGCAACGATTTTGACATTATAGCTGTCGTAAACATTGGCAACAGGAACATTCATAAGAACATTTCCTATAGACTGTACAGTGTTTCTTATTCCACCGTCACGGAATTTATCTGCATTTATATCATCGAGCTGTATAAGCTTGAAGCCGCTCTTTGTAAGGAGGATGCAGTAGCCGTCGAGCTTTTTAACTTTGACAGGATCTCCGTTCGGGTCATCGGAAGCGACTAATTCTTCAGTAATAGAGGTGTTGAACAGGAAGCCGCCGCCCTCCATACTGTGCCAGTCGGTCTTATCTCTTACCATATCGAACGAGAGGACTCTCTTGGCATTGATGCCGTCGTCTACAAAAAGCCAGTCACGAAGAGGGTCGCAGCTGTAGCCTACCATTTTAATAGAATCCTCTTCATAAAGGATATGCTGTTCAAGTGTAGGCAGATATCTGTCCTTATAATTGTAGTGATCGTATTCATCCCAGGCGAAGGTATCCTTAGCTGTAAGAGTGGAGGTAGCTACAGTGGTGAGATTTACGGAATAGCCCTTGCTTTCAAGATCGGCTTTTATTCTTTCGATATTGGCATTGAGTGTTTCAACGCTGTCAACCTCGGCATTTCCGACGGTAACAACGATATCCACATTTTTGGCCTTGCTTATTCCTGAATATGAAGCCGGAGCCTCGTTTGTTACTTCCACAGTACATAAAGCCTCAGCCATTGAGTCAGTATTTCCGATAAGGTAAGCGTCCTGAGAAATCAGCGATGGGATTGTATTATCAAATACCTCTGCAACGGAAAGGCTGAACTTGTATTTTCCGACGGATTCGGCCTGATAGGTAACGGAGGTTTCATTTCCTACGCTGAATATTTCAGGAGTCTCGTCTGAGAAGTCACCGTCGTTGTCGCTGTCAAAGCTTACTGACCACACACGGCTGCCGATTGTATCACCGTCGAGTGAATAGGAGGTATCATCAAGAGTAATCGGAGCGATACCCTCGCTGTTACGCTGAACAGTGTCGAACTCCTTCCAGAAGCCTGCAACGGGAGCGATATCCTCTGTTATTTTGAGAAGCTCATAATAAACTATATCATTTCCGTTTTTATCCTTGCCGCTGAGAGTGACACGGTAGATGCCGGGTTCAGTAATGATAAGATTCTTTCTGAGTGCATCAGAGGTTGTCTCGTCGATTCTGATATTGTCAGCAGAGGCAGGGTCCTCAGCAGAAAACTCCCACTTGAGTGATTCTGTATCTACACTTCCGATACCGAAGCTTTCAGAGATATCAAGAGTTATCAGACGGTTTTCCTTATATGAATCCTCAAGATTCTTGAATGTGATATCAGGGCCGAAATCAATCAATGTCTTATCTTCATTGCTGTATGGATTGAGTGTAAGCTCTGTACCGTTGAACTCTATATTTTCTGCAACTATAGTACCGTTTATGGTAAGCTTTTTTGCGTTAAGCTCTACTGTACCGTTGGGAGCATAGATGATACCGTTGATAGTTACATCCGCACCCTGAACGGTGATATTTCCGTCAGAAGAGTAAAGGCAGATTTCACTGTTTTCAGCGTTTTTAACAGCGTCATAGCGGATATTGCCTGAAGCTCTCACATAGCCTCTGCCTGAGAATTTCACTCTGTGTATATCGAGGTCGCCCTTGACAAAAAGTGATTTTGAAAGATTGTATTCAGGCATATCAAGAACGGTATCATCACTGTATACGTTATGGTAATACACGCCGTTCTTAAGCTGTGAGGTATAATCGGGTTTTACCGCTCTGCCGTTGAGCTTTTCAGCGGCGCTGACATTACCTGTTATCTTGTCGGAATTGACCGACTTGCTGATTACACAGGTGTTTGAGCCGAGATAGTTGAAATCGTCACCGGAATAAACATTACCATTGATAACGGCATTGTTGGTATTGATAGTGATGTCTTCATCTGAATAGATAACATAATCCGTGTTGAGATAAACGGCAAAAGCGCTTAAAGGAAGACCGGATAAAGCGAATTGAGAGGTCATGATTGAAGAAAGGCTTACAGCCAATGCTTTTTTGAAGAATTTCTTTTTAAGCATTCTTTTTCTCCTTTCTGCCTATGAAAAAGCTTCCGACAGCAAGCATAGCTGAAATCAGCATAAGGATTACAGTTCTTGCAATAGTTTTTGAAGATGTAGCCGGAGATGATAATTCGGTTTTATTATCTCCGCCTGTGTTTGCAGCGTTCTTTACTCCATAGGAGGTAGAAAATACCGTGTTTTCGGAAGCCTTTACGGGCTCCCACTTTACAGCGACTGCTGCGTCAGTGATACCATGATTTATATCAGGAGTATAGTCCCATAAGCAATCATAGATATTATACCAGTCAGCAAAGGTAATGCTTGAAGGCTTGAGTGCACTTCCGCTGAGCTTTCCGTAAGCAGAAACAGCAGTATTCGAGTTCATATCGGCTCTCCAGTCTGAGGGGAGCTTGCTGTTGAAGATTGCTTCCTTTGATATGGCGGTATTGTCGGCGGAAAGTCTGAGTGTATCATCAGCTGCAATAGCCGGATCAATGAGGACTCTTACACCGACGGTATCGTTTTCGCCGGCGTTCAGGACAGTATACGATATTTTAAGCATATCCTCATATCCTTCAACATATCCTTCAGAGAAGGTAAGCTCCTGACGGATTTCAACGTCGCCGAATTTCTGAGATGAGATGTGGCTTTTTTTCTCAACGCTGTACTCAGGCTCGGAGGTATCGGTTCCTCTTCCGTAGACATAGTTATTTCCGTTGATGTTGATAGTGGTATAACCTGAACAGAAATTCTTGTATGTAATGTTTTTGTTGTTGTCTGCATCACTGCTGAGTTTTCCGCCTGTAGTTTCAAGACGGAACTGCAGATATTCACTTTGCTCGCTGTGCTGATCGACAGTAAGCCGCAAAAATGAATTTTCCAGCGAGGCGTCCTTTAAGGCGGCAGTGTTATCAATAGCGTAGGTAATAACACCCGCTGCCAGTAAACCTGCCGAAGCTGTGGCAAGCAAAGCAGAGACTGCCTTTTTGATTTTCATTTTCCATAAAACCTTCTTTCATATGAATTTCGTCTGTATAATTATTATACAGAGCGGCTGATTATACTGATATACTGTGTATAATCATACATTATAATAATACCATATTATGAAGATTTTATAAACAGTGAATCACGCTGATTTTTTAACGTACTAAAGCGAATGATTTGGATACTTTTAACAAATACATAAGAATTCAACACATATGGTTTGTAAAGCGAGAAAGGCTGTATCGCAGCTTGTTATGTATATTTTTTCAGATGTTGAGTTTTCGGAGTGAATATGATATAATGAATATAACATTAAATCGAAGTTGACGAGGAGATAATATGAATAAGAAAGCTTTACCCTGCTTAATGCCATTCAGATGTGTAATATGTAAAATATCAGCCGTATTCATATTCATGAATACGGCTTTACTATTTCTATGGTCAGGATTTGTTATGTATCTGTTATAAAGATTGAGCTTTCAAGGTTGATGTGGTATAACAATTGTTCTTTCAGAGTGGGGGAGAGGAATAAAAAACAACAATAATCCTGAAACAGCCCTCCTCATTAAAGTCTGCTGTTGACTGAGCACCAAGCTTTTCGGCAAGACATTTCACTACATAAAGCCCAAGTCCCGAACCGTTTTTGTTTCTTGAAGAAGATTTGTAGAACGGCTCAAATACTTTGTTTATATCAATACCTGAACTATCATCTGTATCATTTACAGCTGTAAGAATTATTCTGCTGTCTTTTTCCAATAATGAAACGCTGAAATTTCTGTCAGCATATTTCTCAGCATTTGAAATGATATTCTGTACTATTCTTATCATATAGGGACGATGACTTTCTATAACAATACCGTCGGCAATATCAAAATCGGGAGTGATATTTCTTTCCTGCATCCAACCGTACTGTTCCATAAGCATATCGGAAATCAGATTACTGAGATTTATGCTTTCGGTTGTAAATTCCTCGCTGCCGTTTTCCAGCTTTGAAAGCTCAAAAAACTCATCCGAAAGCTCCTTAAGATACATATTTTTCTGAATGGCAATATTAAGATACTCTGCGTTTTTATCCGACAGCCCGCCGCTTTTTTCTATCATCTGCAAATAACCCAGAGATGCGGTAAGAGGTGTGCGGAAATCGTGGGAAATACCTGAAATAATATTGTTCAGCTGTTCCTTGTTTCGCTTATATTCAACGGCAAGAACACGCTGAATATCCGTATGCTCATTAAGCTTTACCGCAAGCTCAATGATATCCCTGTCGAAATTGTCAACCTTAATCGGACTGCCATATTCAACATCTTTACGATTTTCTACTTGTCTGCCAAAGCTTTTTATCTGCCTTTTCAATATAATATATTTCAGGAAAAATACAAAAAAAAGCACAAGGAGGCATACTATTACAACAATCATAACACTGTTATCCATAGAATTCCTCCTTAATAATATTATTATCTGAATTTCTTTTTCTTATAGCTTATATATGTAAGTGTGTATAATACTGCAAAAGATACAACAAAGCTGCATATTACTTTTATTATAAAAGCTGTTTCGTATTCAGGTTTTACAAATTCGATCAACTGTGTCTGCGGCATACAGCTTAAAATATTGGTTAACCATTTATAATTATCTGTTATTTCCGGAATTGTCATATAAAACATAACAGGAAGTATGCTTACAGTGTAAACAAGGACAGGCCCTCCGAGAATATGCCTGATAATCATATTGATGAATACTGTAAAACACGTAAAATTCATAATAATTACAGCGCCCAGAATTACAGTCAGCCATAATTGATTTAAATTGCCGAGAGGATAATGGTTACTCATTATAGCGAACGTGATTATTGCAGGTATAATCAGAACAGCTGTTGTAATACAGTTATATACAATAATTTTGCTGAGAATTATATGGTGTGTATTTGCACCATTCATAATCTCGTAGTAATATGTTCTGTTCTGAAACATATTTGAAATCATAGCAGAAAGTACAATTCCAACATATCCTGATATGAGAAAACCTCCGCCCTGTGCATAGGACAAAAGAATATGGAATATATTAACTTCATCCATATCAGGAATTGCAACAAATGGCATTGTAAGAGGAAAAAGTCCAAAAACACAAAAAATTATAAAAAATATACCTGAATGCACACTTCTGTATAATTCAGCCTTAATCAGTTTAGTCATTTTCAGCACCCACCTTTGACAAATAGAACTCTTCAAGACTTTCGCCCTCGCTTATGAATTTAGTGAGGATAAGTCCGTTGTCTGTGATAGTTTTTGAGACTTTTTCGACATTATCAAGGTAGTCAAACAGGAGGATTTCATCACCGTGAATGACCTTGTACTGCTTTGTACCCAGTTTATCTTCAATAACTGCGGCTGTGCGGTTTATATTGTTTGTGCGGATAGCGTAATAACTGCGGCATTTCGCCATAAGCTCGTCTCTGCTGAGGCTTTCAATCTGTTTGCCGTGGTTGATTATGGAAAAATCCGTGCATAACTCTGAAAGCTCTGAGAGGATATGGCTTGAAATAATAATTGTGACATTTTTTTCTTCCGAAAGCTTTTTAAGCATAAGTCGGATTTCGACAATACCCTCGGGGTCAAGCCCGTTACAGGTTCATCAAGCACCATAATTTCAGGCTCTGTGAGAAGTGCCATAGCGATACCAAGTCGCTGAGTCATACCAAGTGAGAATTTGCCGGCTTTTTTCTTTCCAACATCTTGAAGTCCTACAAAATCAAGCATTTCATCAATCTTCTTTTTGTCGGCAACTCCCTTTACATAGCGGACATACTCCATATTCTGATGTGCATTAAGGTTTTTATCAATGATAGGAGCTTCAAGCATAAATGCCATTCTGCTTCTGTAGTGGTCGAGATTGTCGCTTTTTCCGAAGAAACATATTTCCCCCTTAGTCTGAGCCGCAAGACCTGCCATCATTTTCATAATAGTAGTTTTTCCGGCACCGTTAGGTCCTATTAGTCCGCAGATATGTCCTTTTTCCACGTTAAGGCTGAAATTATCTACTACAGTTTTTTTGCTGTAGATTTTGCTTATATTTTTCAGCTCAATTACGTTCATTTTTACCACCCTTTCTGTAATTTGTTTTTGATTGCAGGGTATCCCTGTCCTGTTTATGATTATATTATAAATCGCTGATGTAAAGAAATGGTAAAGAAAAAGGTTAAGAAAAGGTAAAGAACGATTATTAATCTGCTAATTTATATCCCATACCCCACACGGTTTCAATATATTCTTCTGAATCGTCAAGCTTTTTCAGCTTGTTCCTGATGTTGCTCATATGCACCTTAACGGTAGTGTCCTCTTTAAAATACGGCTCATTCCATACGCTTTCAAAAAGGTTTGATTTGGAGAAAAGCTTTGTAGGATTAAGGAGCATAAGCTCAAGAATTGCATACTCCTTACCTGTAAGCACGAGGGCTTTTCCGTCAACTGAAGCTGTACCGCTGTTTCGGTCAAGAGCAAGCTTTTTATAGGTCAAGCTGGTTTTATATGCAGAGTTGTCGGATTTGTTTCCGGCACGGCGAAGGACTGCTTCAATCCGCACAAGAAGCTCATCAAGGTCAAAAGGCTTTGTGATGTAGTCATCAGCACCCATACGGATAGCGTCAATTCTGGTTTGCACCATACTTTTTGCCGATACAATTATTATCGGCACATCAGAAAATTCTCGCACCTTCTGCAAGACCATATCACCACTCTGGAAAGGCAGCATAAGGTCAAGAATAACAAGAGAAAGACTATTTTCATTGCGGATAATCCGAACAGCGTCAAGTCCGTTTTCTGCAGATATTATATCATATTGATTTTCAGAAAGATAATCACGGATAAGGCGATTTATTTCCTTATCATCTTCAACAACCAGTATTTTTTTCATAACATTCCTCCGCAAAATAATTATTATCTAAATTATACCACAATGTGTCAGCAATTTCAACACAAAAACCTTCTCTGTTATCGGTAACTAAAGCTCCTAAAAAAGACGGTAAAGGTTATGAATCTATCAGATATATATCTATCCCTTCAGGCATGAAATGGTTGGAAAATATTTCTTCTTGTAAGTCTTTAACTGATTTGAATTTCTGATTTTGTGCTTTGTTACGGTTTTACAAATTCTTGCCTGTTTTTGCTTGATACTAACATAAGAGACGGGGAGGTTGTGTGTTCCAGTTGAGTGTGATATAATGAATGTGAAAATCGTAATTCGGATACCAAGACATGAAAAGGAGAAAAATATGGGCAGCAGTATGTATCTTAACCGGAAATTGATTCCGAAACGTCCGAGGGCGGATGCGATCTGTGAATTCACAGACATGATTTCGTCGCTTGGGATACAGTTTGAATATGAAAATGAACACACATTATATCTTTGGAAGCACAGCCGATGGAATGGAATCCGTGTGTATGTTGATACAGCAGAGCCAGTTGATTATCCCGAACCATTCGGCAGATATTATCGTGAAGTGTTTTTTGATGCGGTCTATCATGATGAGGATAGTGTAAATACAGACTTGCTGCTGGAGATTACAGCGGCATATATGCAGAAATATCCTGATGCATTGCTGTTCGGAGAATGCAGTCCGTATTTGTATTATGACAAGGAAGATGTTGATGCAGTGGCGGCAAAACCCTTTGATAAGGAGTGGATTTGTCTGACAAAATCACATATTTCGCCGCTGTATGATGATGTCTATGCACAGTGGAGGGAGGAACAGAGAAAATCCTGATTCCACGATCCAAGCCATCGCCAAATCAATCGAGTCGGGGAGGTTGCTTTTTTCAGCGGCAGTGTGGTATAATGTACTTGCAATTCGATATTTATTCGAATAACTATAGCGATAAAGGAAGTGATATTTTTATGAAAATACAGAAACTTAAAGCAGATAACATAGATGATATTGTTAAATGGTGTGAGAATAAAGATGCTGATTTTCTCAATCAGTGGGCAGGAATAGGATATGAATATCCATTAACCAGACAACAGATTGAAAAAAGGTTATCTGATGGTGCGGAAATTTATGAAGCAGATTCAGATGACAAAATGGTTGGTACAATAGAGATTATTACAAGAGAAAGTGAAACAGGAGTTGCTTTAATCGGTAGATTTTTATTAAACCCTGAACTTACAGGAAAAGGATTAGGCACTCAAGTTTTAAACGCTTTTATCAATTTCTGCAAAACAGAATACAGCATAAGAAAAATCAGATTATTTGTATTTGATTTTAATATTGCGGCATTTAAGTGTTATAAGAAATGCGGATTTTCTGAAACAGAAACAGTTATACGACCAAATGGTTGGAAAGCTATTTGTATGGAAAAGGAAGCAGAATGATAATAATACGTTTTTTCCAATAAATATCATCCGTACTCATAACGAGTACGGCTTTACTGTACGCACAAAAACCTCCCCATTCCTTTCGGAATGAGGAGGTTGTTTTGTTCTTATTCACATCAGCTTATCATAAAAATGATGGTAGACACTTTTTTGTGTCTACCATCATTATATCATTTCACCGTTAAAGCAGTGCATATCACTTTTTTCAGAATGTCAGCTTTTCTCCGCCTGACTCTGCATTAAAAAACATAATATAATAAATCGGAATGTAGGTTATCTTTCCCTTTTGCGTTACAGTTCTTTCGTTGGAAACAACAAACGCCTTCTTTATATGATAATCCTCATTCGATACAAAAGTATTCAGCGCACTGTGAACGGTATAATCCTTGCCGGACTTCACTTCAATCGGAACAGCGGAAAGACTGTCGTAATCATCAATGAGATAATCAACCTCACCCTTGTTTCTGTTGTCATAATAGAACAGCTTGTGCCCGTGAGCAATCAGTTCGCTTGCAACAACAGTTTCATAAACTGAGCCGAGATTAATACTCCTTTCATCATCAAGCACAGCACGGATATTGTTGCCGTAGAGGATACCCGTGAGAATTCCCACATCGTTGAGATAAAGTTTCAGCAGATTTTTTCCTGTTGACTCAATCAGTGGAAACGCAGGATTTGAAATTGCCTGAACATTCAGAGCAATGCCAGCACTGATAAGATACTCGAATTCGTCGCAGTAGTCATTGAAGGTTTTGCCTTTTTTGTTTTCAATGCTCTGTGCAACGACACGTTTTTTCTTGTTCTCCATATTCGATGGAATAAGGTCATACACTCTGCGTATTTTCAGCTTGTTTTCCTCATCATACTTTGAAGCGTCTGCGGCATAATAGTCGTGGATTTCTTTTTGTATCTCACGGACAGACTGTATATTTTTTTCTTCAAGATAGGAATTCACAGCGTCAGGAAGTCCGCCCACAAGCAGAAATTTTCTGAACATATCCATCATCTTGTTGTGCATAGCTTCGTCAAGTGCTTCAAGGCGTTCAAACTTTTTCCGCATAGAAGTAATAACAAGCTCGTTCATTCCGTTTGCATACAGGAATTCCTCAAAATCAAGGGGAAACATTCTTACCTTGCGGATACTTCCCATTGGAATGGAAGTAGTCTGTGAAAGCGTAACACCAAGCAGAGAACCACTTGCAATATATGTGAACCTGTTATCCTGCGATAAAAATTTAAGAAGCGTAAGCAGATGAGGGTAAGCCTGAATTTCGTCAATAAATATCAGCGTGTTATCCTTTTCTTTCATCTTTTCACCGAAGAGCATACTCACTTGCAAGTAGAAATCCTCGATAGAATTGGTGTTTGCAAAAAGGCGGGCACCGAGAGAATCCTCGACCATATTTATTTCAATAAAATTTTCAAAAAGCTTTTTACCAACGTGACGGATAATGTAGGTCTTGCCAACCTGACGTGCGCCGTCTATCAGAAGAATTTTCTTTGAATCGGACGTCAGATGAGCTTCAATCACTTTTTCAATCTTGCGGTATAACATAAACAGCACCTCCGTAATGACTTTTCAATAATATTATACCACATATAAACCAACTTTTCAATATAAATCTGTCTGTAAATTTATGACTTTTCAAAAAATGCTAATCCGACGCAAACATTACTCAAGATAGAATAGCAAAATGTATTTGCTGTTTTTATTCATTTCTTTGTGTTTGCTTTCTGAAACGTTTATGGCTGCGTATCGCTTCCGCTATTCTCCATATCGGGTAAACCACCAGTATTGAGAATATCACATACACCACTTCAAAAATTAATACGAAAATGAAAAACGGCTTTAATTCATCTTTTAATTCTTTTATTTTCATATCATTTATCTCCTACTGTATCTGTCCGATTCCAATTTCTGATGATGCAGCAGATACCACTTTTCGCTGTGCGTTCCCAAGGCTAAGTTCTGTCAGGGATGTGCGGCGGCAATACATAACATAACGTTTTCTATAAGGCAGCTTGCTGTCAGCATACGGTTCAACAAATTGGAAGTTATAAAGCTTTTCCACCAGACACTTTTATTACTTGTCCTGTAATCATTCTTGCCTGTTCACTTGCAAGGAATAAAACAGTTTCTGCTATATCTTCTGGCTGAATTAATTCCCCCATTGGAATTAAAGGAACAACTACTTTTTCAAACTCGTCATCAATCCAACCTGTTTGAGTTGGGCCGGGTGAAACACAATTTACAGTTATTCCATACTGTGCAACCTCAAGGGCAATGCTACGAGTAAGGGCTTCTAAAGATGCTTTACTTGCCCCATAAGTAATTTGACCTGCAAAGATTTGTGATGCATCTGTGGAAATATTGATAATTCTCCCATAATCGCCATGATGTTTAATAAACTCTCTTGTCATCAAAATACTTCCACGAACATTAACTGCAAATGTATTATCAATCACATCCTGTGTAATTGTTTCTATAGTATCACAGCCCGTTTCATCATCTGTTGCTGCATTATTAAATAAAACATCAACTCGCCCATACTTTTCAAGGACTATGGAATAGATTTCTTTTACAGCATCTTCATTAGAAATATCACTTTCTAAAATAATGTAATCTGCACCCATTTCTTTAAGTTTAGATTCTACTGCATCTGCATTTCCAGCATTTGCTCCGTAATATCTATCCACACCATTTCTATCCATTTTGGATACATCAAATGGTCTGAATACTTTCTTATACACTAAAACAACCTTCGCTCCTTCACGTGCAAAAGTAAGTGATGTTGTTGCTCCAATTCCCCATGGATTATTTGCTCCTGTAATTATAGCTACCTTATCTTTTAATCCGTAATCAACCATTTGTATTACCTCGTCAAATTCTAATTTGTACGCTCTGTTTGCGTTACATTATTATACCATATCCGCCTTAAAAATTCAATCTTAATCTATTACAGAACTGCGCTACAATGTAATGACAGAGTTCAGTAAAAACGCAAAGTGTTCCGAGAATTATTCCGCATCAAATCTATAAACCTTTTTAGTTTAATTTGCTGATATAATTTTATAATATCCGACTTTTGTTATTGTATTTTGACAATTTTTGTGATATAATTAATAATGAGTTATTATATATGTTTCAGTCTTTGAACTTGTTTCTTTGAAATAACTAACAGACTGGAATTTAGTAGTTTTCATTGCCGTGTGCAACTGAACTGTTATGTATATGGGCTTTTGAAATTCAATTGATAGCGTTTTCTGATTAATCCCTATTACTAATAGCTGGTTGTCAAGGTTGAGGGAACTCGATCGTAGAAGAAATAAATGGAGGAATAAAAAATGGCTATCAGCAAAAAACTCGAAATTATATATCATAACGGACAACCTGATGGCATTCGTTCCATAAGAAGACATCTTTCAACAATGACTACATATGTCGTTCCGCGAACTTTGCTTTCTGAGGCAAAAAAGCTCTCCGGCATTAATCGTCCTGGCATATACTATTTAATAAGTGAGAATGATGATAATAAAATTGCACAGATTTATGTTGGTCAAACACGCAACGGAGTAGCAAGACTCGATGACCATAATCGTTCAAAAGATTTCTGGAATAAAGCAATTATGTTTTTAGATGATAATAAGACATTCTCACTGGATATGATAAGCGGACTTGAAGCATATGCGATATCAAAAGCACATAAATCCAACCGCTACAAAGTTGAAAATACAGTGAATCCTAAATACGAAATAGATGAATACGATCTTCCTTTAATCGAAGAAGTGTATGAGGAAATTAAATTCATTATGGCTACTCAAGGCTATAAAATGGAAAATGCCAAAGAAACTCTAAGTGAAGCAAACAAATTGCATACTACTCGTAACGGTATAACAGCCTTTGGCGTTTATGATGGTGAGTGTTTTGAGGTTCTTGAAGGCTCACAGATAGATATGTCACGAAAAGGACGTTCGCCTATTGTTGACCAACAGCGCGAATCGGCAATTAAAAATGGCGATATCATTTTAAAGAACGGAAAATATTACTTAACTATTTCTATGTCATTCACATCGCCTAGTTCTGCTTCTTGTTTTGTTTTAGGTGGTTCAACAAACGGCTGGGTTGAATGGAAAGATAAAGACGGAAAAAGTCTTGATGAAATTTATAGAAAAAGCACGAAATAAAAGACGTTATTTTTTTCGTAGGGAGGATAGATTATGAAATCCAATTTTGATTTTCTTGAACAATATTGGCCTGCTCTTGCACAGATAAACTAAGCAAAACTCATATTGACTACTTAAGCAATTCAACATTATCTTATCGAGGCGGAGAAATACCCACATACATTAAGGGTGATAGTATTAACGAAGATGTATGGGGAAAATCTATTCATTGTGGAACGTCTGCTCAATTTAAGTGGGAAGAAAAACCGTTAGAACTTGGTGAGAAGCTTTCTTTGTTGGATCAAATGTATAATTCTGAATCGACAATATCGCTACCTCGCCTAATTGCGTTAGATAGTGATAAAGATGCGGACAAAATTGATGATTTGTTTTCTGTTTTAGCGGAAGCAATTACTAATTATGAGGATTCGGCTCAAAACACAACACTTATTAATGTACCGTCTTTCTATATGGTGGGCACTAAATTGATCCAGAACGATTCTATTCGATTTAAGATGTCTTGTAATAGAAAAAACAAACAATATGATGGAGAGTTATCAATAGAAGCCATAAAGTCCTTTTTATCAGATAAAGAACTAAACATTTCTGATTCTATTCGTAGCATTAAGCTATCAGTAGAGTATGGCAACGATCAGTGGACTCCATATAAACCGTTGATAGATTATTTAGAGTTTGTAACTGAAAATAACTTTTGTTTGCGAAATGGCAAATGGTGCGTTTTCAACAACTCTTATATTGATCAAGTTCTTAGAGATGTTGGCAAAGTTGTGTTTATTAATCACATCAACGATGATTGGAGATTTAATAAAAGTGACCTTGTTACATATGCAAAAACAAACAACATTTATGAAGATAAAGATAAGCAACCGTATGAAACTTATTACAACCATAAATTATCAGGTTTGTTGAACGGAAATTTGATTCATCCAACCACGGTTCCAGTTGACGAAACAGCAAACCGTAGATATAAATATGAGGTGTGCGACTTTACAGTTGGCTCGGGTATGTATTTTGTGAAAATAGGCGCTCCTGCAGATTTTGCGTACGCAGTTGACCAAGCAATGTTCACACTATCAAAATTACAAAACGGTTATGGCAAAGTAAAGCTACCCTCAAAAGAGTTATTTGAACCCACAGAATTTCATTTGGTGTTAATTAACGATAAACGCAAAACGCTAATTGGAAAATGGAATGATGTTTGTTCGATTAATTTCTTGATTCATCTATCAGAATTGAAACAGAATTTAAATTCAATGAATGTTTCATTAGTTGTAGAATTTGTATACAATTTTTAAAATTGACATTCAAGACAATGAAATAATATTAATTTATTGTACATTTGCCAAGAATCCTGCATCTTTAAAAGATGCAGGATTCTTTCACACCTCAACCACCCTCACCTCAACCCCAAGCTTCTCACAGCTATCAATCACAAACTTCGTGCCCTTAGACTTCCCATCCCAGAATGCAAGCACAAGGTCAGCGTTCTGGATTATGGTTATATTTCGTTTTAACGGAGCAGCTCTGCCGTATTTCTCGTATTCTGGCAGGTACTCCGTTATTTTTATGCCGTGAGACAGGGCATAGTCTCTCGCACAAGTGTCAACGCCCCTCGCACCTCCCGACACTATTTCCGTGGTATTCTCGGGCAGATAATCCCCGAGATTTTCAACGCTCAGATTTCTTGAACCAATAACAGCAACTCTCATAGTACCTCCAAAATAAACGCACAATAAACGCACAAAGATTTTATAACTCCAATTATAACACATTTTGATGTTAAAATAAAGCCATAATAGATACATAAAGGAGTGTTTATATGGCTATTAAGAGCTTGTCTATAAGAATTGATGAAGAAATGCTTAATAAATTGCATTATGTAGCGGATTACGAGGGTCGTTCGGCAAACAGTCAGATACTTGTGCTTATCCGAGACAGCATAGAGAAATTTGAAGAGAAGTATGGCGAGATCGAATTCGGTACAAAGCCGTCAACAAGTGCCAAGTCTCCACGGGGAAAATAATCTCATAAAACATAAAACCGTCCCAACTCATAAAAGCAGGGACGGTTTTCTGCATCTAAACCGAAAAACTATGCCAAATTTCAAAGTTTTTCGGTTATACAAGTAAAAACTTCTTGACTATAGGAAGTTTTTTGGGTATAATAATGGTATATCGGAGGTGTTGCTATGATTATCAGACCTGATTATATTGAAGCTATCAAGCCGTTTATTGACGCTCCCCTTGTAAAAATTCTTGCAGGTGTC
>JAGBIH010000022.1 GCA_017935095.1 Ruminococcus sp. | reverse complement strand
GTTGTAGGTGTTGTAGTTGTAGGTGTTGTAGTTGTGGTAGTCGTTGTTGTAGGTGTTGTAGTTGTAGGTGTTGTAGTTGTGGTAGTCGTTGTTGTAGGTGTTGTAGTTGTAGTTGTGGTAGGTGTTGTAGTTGTTGTGGTAGTAGAAGATGTTGTCGTAGATGTCGTCGTAGTTGTAGTTGTAGCAGTAGTAGTCGTTGTAGTAGTAACATTTTCCTTAATAACTATATAGCCATTATTTATACCCTTAGTGAAGAGCCACGCCTGCATAAGCTTGCCGTCTGAATCATTAACGGTATTTGTAAATAAATCCGAGCAGAGATTATTTTCTTCGTAAACAACACAGATAGGGTATATATCGCCTGTAAATACATTGTTTGGAAGCATCAGGTCAAATGAATACATTATTCCGTCTCTGCCGTAATCACCGGCATGAGCTGTTGCAGCAAAAAATCCGTTTTCATTCGGCCAGATAATGCAGGATGATCTTCTTATAGCACTTCCAGGTGTTGCATAATTTCCACGGCTATCAGGTACAACAGTAAGACGGCTGTCCCAATAGACATGAATTCCTGTCGAAGCATATTTGTATTCTGCATTACTTATTGATATATTTACTCTCTGTATCGGTGATGCCTTTGCGTCATCAAGCTCAAGCTCTATGGTATCAACCGTAATCTCCGGCTTGACCGATGAATTTTCAATCTCCGCAGCCGAAAAACCGTTATTATCGGCAGCCGAAGCATTTAATTCTACAGCTGTATTGTTGTTTCCCGATAAAAATACCGGTGCCATAAGCAGCATACCTGCTGTAAGAACTGATAATATTTTTTTAATAAACATGGTTAATCCTCCTTACGTACATAGCTATTATACAACTTTTCCCACCATAAATCAATAGTTTATGCTTAATTTTCTTTTTCCTACCAAAACTAATCAAGGCTCTTTACAAATCTGCAGTTTTCTGCTATAATTAAAATGATATAATTTGCTTACCGCACAGAAAAGAGGTATCGCTTTGGCTAACGAAAAAATCAGGAATTTCTGCATTATTGCACATATAGACCACGGTAAATCAACTCTTGCAGACCGTATTCTCGAAAAAACCGAGACTGTCGCTATCCGTGATATGGAAGAACAGCTCCTCGACAACATGGATATTGAACGTGAACGAGGCATTACTATAAAAGCCCGTGCAGTACGTCTCAAATATACCGCTAAGGATGGTGAGGACTATATCTTCAACCTCATCGACACTCCCGGTCACGTCGACTTCAACTATGAGGTTTCACGTTCACTTGTTGCCTGTGAAGGCGCTATTCTTGTTGTGGACGCTTCTCAGGGTATTGAGGCACAGACTCTTGCCAATACCTATCTCGCTATTGAGCATGACCTTGAGGTCGTTCCGGTAGTCAATAAAATCGACCTTCCCTCCGCTGACCCCGACAGGGTATGCGGTGAGGTTGAAAATGTTATCGGTATACCTGCAATGGACGCTCCGAGAATTTCAGCAAAAATGGGTCTGAATATTGAGGAGGTCCTCGAAAAAATCGTAACTGATATCCCTGCCCCGAAGGGTGACACCGAAAAGCCTCTTAAAGCGCTTATTTTTGACAGCTATTATGACTCCTACAAAGGTGTTATTATTTATGTTAGAATCAAGGAGGGCTCTGTAAAGGTCGGAGATACTATCCGCCTTATGGCAACCGGAGCTGTTTTCACAGTTGTTGAAGCCGGCTTCATGGACGCTACATCACTTGTAAACAGCGGCTCACTTGAAGCGGGTGAAGTTGGCTATATTGCCGCTTCCATTAAAAGCATCGGCGATACTCAGGTAGGCGATACAGTAACCAACAATGATAATCCATGCGATGAAGCTCTTCCAGGCTATCGTAAGGTAAATCCTATGGTTTTCTCAGGTATATATCCTGCCGACGGTGCAAAATACGGCGACCTTCGTGAGGCTCTTGAAAAGCTCCAGCTGAATGACGCCTCCCTTTCCTTTGAGCCCGAAACCTCAATTGCCCTCGGATTCGGATTCCGCTGCGGCTTCCTCGGACTTCTGCATATGGAAATTATTCAGGAGCGTTTAGAGCGTGAATATAATCTTGACCTTATCACAACCGCTCCCTCAGTTATTTATAAAGTAACTCTCACAAGCGGTGAGGTTCAGTATATCGATAACCCTACCAATTACCCCGACCTTGCGCTTATACAGACTGCGGAAGAGCCTATGGTCAAGGCTGATATCCTCTCCCCTTCTGAATTCGTAGGCAATATCATGGAGCTTTGTCAGGACAGACGAGGCGTTTTCAAGGATATGCAGTATCTCGATGATACACGTGTAAGTCTCCATTACGAGCTTCCGCTGAATGAAATCGTATACGACTTCTTCGATGTACTGAAATCACGTACAAAGGGCTATGCTTCTTTCGATTATGAAATGCTCGGCTATGCACAGTCAAAGCTTGTTAAGCTTGATATTCTCCTCAACGGCGATGTTGTGGATGCACTCTCATTTATTGTCCATTCAGATAAGGCTTATTCAAGAGCAAGAAAAATAGCCGAAAAGCTCAAGGAGCATATCCCTCGTCAGCTGTTTGAGGTTCCGATTCAGGCTGCTATCGGCGGTAAAATTATCGCCCGTGAAACTGTAAAGGCTATGCGCAAGGACGTTCTTGCAAAATGCTACGGCGGTGATATCACACGAAAGAAAAAGCTCCTTGAAAAACAGAAGGAAGGAAAAAAGCGTATGCGTCAGCTCGGTACTGTAGAGGTTCCGCAGGAGGCATTCATGAGCGTCCTCAAGCTTGATACCTGAGAACAACTCCAAGTGCTGCGGCAGAAAAAGTCATGTTATTATAAGTCAGGAGGAATGCTATGTTCAGCATAATTATACTTGCAGCGCTCACGGCAGTTCTGATAACAGCAATCATTACTGTTGCCGCCGAGCCGCTGACCGAGAGGAATTCTCCTTGCGGACGATTCTTCCGTGCAATACGTATCAGACTGCGTGAAATTTCAAGAACCAGCTTTTGTGTTATCACAATTCTCCTGCTTATGTCAGGACTTATCTTCGGCGTCTCAGATTTCACCGACATATGGATTGCGGTTCTTATCCTGTTTGCTTTGCTTTTCGTACTTCACCCCAATGATATTCTCGACCTGAAAAAACGCAGAAAAAAAGCTAAGCTGAAAAAGATGATGCCAATTCTCCCGAAATCAGCAGTAAAATGTCAGCCTGCCGGTGCTGCGGCTGAGCTTCCTGAACTGCCGGAGCTTACACCGATTGTTTCGGAAACTGAAGCTGATAATTCGGATACTATAGAGTAATTACTGTAAAATACGAAAGGATGAAAATATGAGTATCTATACCTGCCCACATTGCGGTAAAAAAACCTTTAATCCGCTGAAAAAGGCATTTGCCGGTCAGCTTAATTCAAAAGGAAAGCCATGCATGGAATGTGGAAAACGCTGCGTAAACGGCAAGGGCGCTACCATTTTCAACGCTGTTTACTGCGTTCTCTGTATTATCGCTATCGTTGTTTTCTACCTGCTGGGCGATAAAAAATATGAAACTGTATATCCATGGGTCTACAGATACAGCTTTGTTATCAATGAGTGTCTGTTTCTTTCAATTCTTATTGTACCAAAGCTTGTAAATTCATTTTTCTTCAAAATGGCGCAGGCTATACGAATTGAACCCACAAGATGAACAGCCTCGGAATTTATATCCATGTACCGTTCTGCGGTAAAAAATGCGGCTACTGCGACTTCTATTCGCTGAGTTACTCAAAAAAAACGGCTGAGCAGTATGTACAGGCTGTCCTGAGAAATCTCAGGCACTATTCCGATAAAAATACCGTTACAGATACAGTATATTTCGGCGGAGGAACTCCTTCACTGCTGACTGCGGAGCAAATCGGTGCCGTTATCATCGAGATCAGAGATAGCTTTTCACTTTCGGACAATGCCGAAATCACCCTTGAAGCCAACCCGTGTACTCTCACCGCAGATAAGCTAACAAATCTGCGCAGGGTCGGTATAAACAGGCTTTCCATAGGTGTTCAGTCCATGCTCGATGAGGAGCTTGAACTTCTCGGAAGAACACACAGCTCCGACAGAGCAGTCAAAGCTGTTCTCGACGCCAATGCCGCAGGCTTCAATAATATCTCATGCGACCTCATGCTTGCACTCCCCTCTCAGACTCCCGAAAAACTGAAATATTCCATTGAAAGAATGGCAGCACTCCCGATACAGCACATTTCCGCCTACATTCTCAAAACCGAAAAAAATACACCGTTTGACTGTGATGAAGTACGCAGCACTCTTCCTGACGACGACGAAACAGCAGAGCTTTATCTCGGAATGGTCAGGCTTATGGATGAACACGGCTTTATGCAGTACGAGGTTTCAAACTTTGCAAAATCAGGCTTTGAAAGCCGTCACAACTGCCGATACTGGAAATGTCTTGACTATATCGGAATAGGCCCTTCAGCTCATTCCTGCTATCAGGGAAAACGCTTTGCCGTAAAACGTGATTTACAGTCATTTCTGGATTTTCCCGTTCAGCCAACGGTAATTACTGACGAAAATCCATGCGGATTTGAAGAATTTTCTATGCTGAAGCTCCGTCTCAGAGAGGGTCTTAACCTGAATGATGTCAGCTCTCACCGTGAACAAATAGAAAAAAAAATACCCGACCTCTTAAAAGCCGGATATATATCCTTCGACGGAAACAACATTGCTCTTACGCCTGAAGGCTTCCTGATGTCAAATTCCGTTATCGGATACCTTATTTTTGAATAGCTACTCCAGAAGCTCCCTGCGCATCTGCGCCAGGAGCTTTTTTTCTCGCCTTGATACCTGAACCTGCGTCATTCCCAGCGTCTGCGCAGTTTTCGACTGCGTAAGATTTCTGAAATATCTCAGCTCAAGCAGCGCACGGTCATTTGGTTCAAGACGTGCCATTATCTGACGCAGTGCAAGTAAATCCACAATCGCTTCATCAGGAGCTTCTGACGGAATATCAATCTGCCCCTCATCATCATCACCTGCGGTCAGTGAAAGCAGCGGCTGACTTACGCATAAAGCTTCAGAAACATCCGATTCCGATTCGCCCGAAAGTCTTGAAAGCTCACTGATTGTCGGCTCTCTGCCCTCAAGCTGACGGAATTCCTCACATAATTTCTGAAGTCTCAGTGAAAGCTCTTTAAGGCTTCTGCTTACTTTAAGTGTACCTCCGTCACGGAAGAGCCTCTTTATTTCGCCCAGAATTACCGGTACAGCATATGTCGAGAATTTAACTCCTCTCTCAGTATCAAATGCCTTAACAGCTTTAAGAAGTCCTATGCAGCCGGCAGAATAAAGCTCATCATACTCAATCCCCCGCCCACGGAATTTATTTGCGCAAAGATGAACAAGACCAAGCTTTTCCTCTGCGGCAGGGTGCTTAACTTCAGTCGCCATGAGCGCTCAGCCTCTTTCGCATTGTTACCGTTGTGCCTTTTCCGGGAGTGCTTTTCACCTTCAGCTTGTCCATAAAAGACTGCATGACCGAAAAGCCAAGCCCCGACCTTTCTTCCTCAGGCGCTGTAGTAAATAACGGCTCCATAGCCTTTTCAATATCGGTAATTCCACAGCCCCTATCCTTGATTCTTATGTATATCTCACGCTCACGCAAAAGCCTGACCGTGAGCTCAATCGTTCCCTTTGTGTTTCTGTAGGCATGAACCACAGAATTTGTCACCGCCTCTGAAACAGCAGTACGTATATCAGAAAGCTCCTCAACAGTAGGGTCAGCCTGAATCAGAAAGGACGATACCACAGCTCTTGCCGTGCTTTCGTTTACCGACAGCGACGGCATTGTGAATTTTATCTCATTTATTACTTCCATTTGCATTCTCCTTGTCATTATTCTTTTATTGCTTCCTTATGTTATTTTTACAATCCGCTCAATTCCCGCAAGCTTCAGCACACGCTTTATGTAAGGCTGAGGATTACGTACCTCAAGTATGCCTCCGCACTCATGCATAAGCTTGCTGCGTCCCATTATCAGTCCGATTCCCGAGCTGTCCATGAAGGTAATATTTTTGAAGTCAATCGCAAACTCTCTCGGCTGGACTGCAATAATATATTTGTCCAGCTGCATTCTCAGCTCTCTGGCATTATGGTGGTCAATTTCACCACTAAGCCTTGCAATTGCGGCTCCGTTTTCTGTTTTGATATCAATTTTCATCATTCCGCCTCCTTTTCATTCCTCTGATTACCGTTTCCTGCCTGATTATACCATACATTATGTGCGGATTTTGTCATATCTCCGCTCCTGTTACTGTTTTTATCAATTCCGTTACAATTTGGCTAAAAAGTTGCAAGCCGACTCCTTTAGTGTTATAATAATTATATCAACTCTATTCAGGCAGGTGAAAAAATGTCCAAACAATTCTGGAAGGGCAGCGCTTTGCTCGCTCCCGTACCCGCAGCTCTTGTGACCTGCGGTACTATCGATAAACCAAATGTTCTTACTATAGGCTGGACAGGCATTGTATGCACCCGTCCGCCTATGACCTATATCTCCGTCCGACCTGAACGCTTCTCACATGATATTATTAAAGCTTCAGGAGAATTCGCAATCAACCTTACAACCTCTGCTATGTGCCTTAAAACCGACTTCTGCGGTGTTAAAAGCGGACGTGATACCGATAAAATCAACGCCTGCGGCTTCCATGTTTCTCCGTCACAGAAGCTTGCCGTTCCGATTATAGACGAGTGTCCTGTCAGCCTTGAATGCAGGATCACTGAATCAAAGCTGCTCGGCTCGCATACAATGTTCCTCGCCGAAATCGTGGGAATAGACGTTGACGAACACTTCATCGACTCCAAGGGCAAGCTCAATCTCCAGCAGTGCGGTCTTATGGCTTACGCTCACGGTGAATACTTCTCACTCGGCAGAAAGCTCGGGGATTTCGGTTTTTCCGTCAGAAAGAAGAAAAAGAAGCATAAATCAGATAACCGCACCGTTAAACCAAAAAATACGCAGGCTTAAAGCAACACCGCACAAAGCCCGTCTTACAGCTCTGTGCGGCATTGCCTTGAATTACGAGGAAATATCGTCAATATAGATTCTAAGCTCGGAATCGGAATATATATCTACTCCCTGACGAAGCTGTTCACGGTCATAGTCCGAAAGCAGCATCGGGTCAAAATCAAGCACCATATACGGTCTGGAGCTGCCACGCCGATAAATACATATCTCATTCTCATCAGACATAACCGTATACAAAGGCGCAGGCTTGTCCGAGGCAGCCGCTTCAAGCTTTGATTCAACCTTCTGTCGGTGCAGATTCTGCCCGAGAGTACAGATTATTATGAACCCTGATATAGTAACCGCAGTAAAAATTGTAAAGAATATCTTCTTGTCAATTTTGCTTCTCATTATCTCTCCTCCTGTTATTATATGTATTGTGCGGTCTTTACGTAAATATTATTGCCTGTTTTTGCTATATTATACAAATTGACGTTTTTTTCAGAAAATCCTTAACATATCAAAAAAAATATGGTATAATGTATTGTGTATAGTTATATTCAGAACCAAGAAAATCCGACGTTGAATGTAACAATGATTTTAATTGTCACGCTGCTGAGTCCGCTCCGTGCGTGCCGGCAGATAGCAGATTCCAAAATGCTTTGTTGTCTGCTGTATAGAAAAATCTTTGAAAGGAGCTGTTGTCGTCCTCGCTCCGGACGGCTACCCTGACAAAATGAATGATAACATCTTAAATGCCCCTCCTCAGTATCAAAATGCTCAGGCAGGAAATCAATTCATCAGAAACAATCCGAATAAAAAGCCTAAAAAGAAGAAAAACAAGTTCCTTGTTTTCCTCAGAAAGCTGCTTACCGTTATAGCAACTACGCTGCTTTCCCTGTTCCTCGTAATGATTATTACAGGTACTATTGTCTGTACTGCTCTTACGGTCTACGTGCTTGACTTCATGGAGGAATCAACAAGCATTACTCTTCAGGAGCTTGAATCAGGCAGCGATACCGTCTTCTACGGCGTCGAAACCGATGAGGAAGGCAACGAAAAAATTACTATCCTGCACAGAGTCACTCCGCAGGTTCAGCGTATCCCCGTCTCTATAGACCGTATCCCTCAGCACGTGCGCAATGCATTCGTGTATACCGAGGACGAGCGTTTCTATACTCACGACGGTGTTGACTATAAGCGTACCTTCTCGGCTTTCCTTAACCTGTTCCTCCATATCTACGATACGGAACAGGGTGGTTCGACCATTACTCAGCAGCTCATAAAAAACCTCACAGGTGATAATGAGCATTCGCCTCAGCGTAAAATCCGTGAAATATTCAGCGCTATGCAGCTTGAGAAAACCTACTCCAAGGACGAAATCCTTGAGGAATATCTCAACTATATCGGCTTCGGCGGTGCTGTAAACGGTATTCAGCTCGCTTCTATCCGTTATTTCGGAAAGAATGTCGAGGAGCTTACAATTCCTGAGGCTGCCGTACTTGCTGCAATCCCTAAAAGCCCTGAGGAATATGGTCCCCGTGTAAAATACTATAATGACGACAACGTCCTTATCGTAGACGGACGTGCCAATAATAAGGGACGTCAGGAGTATGTTCTGTATAAGCTCTATGAAAACGGTGCAATTACTTACGATGAGTATCAGGAGTACCTTAATACAAAGCTCATCTATACAGACTCTCCGGAATATCTTGCCGAACACCCCGAGGACGCTGCGGAACAGCTCGAAAATAAAGAGAAAATCTATTCGTGGACCCTCGACGCAATGTACTTTGAAGCTGCCGAGGTCCTGATGGAACAATTCAACATCGACGAGGAAGAAGCTATCAAGCGTATAAACAAGGGCGGATATAAGATTTATTCAACCGTAGACAATAAAATGCAGACCTATGTCGAAGAAAAATTCCTCGACCTCAATAATCTGATGGACGCCAACACTATAATACAATGGCGTGACCTTGACGGTGACGGTGAAGCAGAAGAATATGTACCTCATGTAGGCTTCGTTGCCCTGAATTACGACGGCTCGGTACGTGCCCTTGTCGGCAACTGGGGTAAAAAGCAGGGTTCACTCGTTACGAACTTTGCTGTACGTGACAAAAGAGCTATCGGTTCAACAATAAAGCCTATTTCCACATACGGTCTTGCTCTTCAAGAGGATAAGATTCACTGGGGCTCAATTTATACCGATAAGGCTATAATGGAGCTTAACGGTAAGCCATGGCCTACAAACTACGCTTCAGGCGATTATATCAGTATAAGTAATAAGCCGTATCCTATCTACTATCTCCTCCAGCAGTCCTTTAATACTGTTCCGGCTCAGCTGTGTCAGGAGCTTACTCCTCATGCTGTTTATGAATTCTGTAAGGAAAACATGGGCATGGAGCTTGACCCGAGTGACGAAGCTCTGTCTCCGCTTTCAGTAGGCTCACTCACCTACGGACTTACACTTCAGAACCTTGTAAATGCCTATATTCCGTATGGTAATGAGGGTATATACAATGAGGCTCATGTCGTTACCAAAATTGAGGACAGCAATCAGCAGATTATCTATATGAATGACGGTAATCCACGCCGTGCAGTCAGTGACGAAACTGCATGGGTTATGAACAGACTGCTCAAGAATGTTGTCGATAATGGTACAGGTACTGCGGCACAGCTCTCAAATAAGGTTGTCTGCGGTAAGACAGGTACAACCGAAAACTGGTGGGATCTTGCGTTTGTTGGTCTTACACGTGACTTCGTAAGCGGAGTTACTATCGGCTACAAGCTCTATGATGAAAGATTGTCAATTCCGTCATCTATCAAATCAGCAAAGGTATGGTATAACATTATCGGAGAATATGCCAATACGGAATTTGCCAATACTGAACCTGACTTTGAGTCAGTCAAATCGGTAATACAAGCTCCGATATGCACTATATCAGGTAAAATTGCTACTCAATCCTGTACAAAGGGTGTTATAGGATACTGGAAATCCACAAACGCTCCTATGTGTGACGGAAATCATTATGTCCCCAGCGAAGATCCAGAAGAAGGTGAAGGCGGCGAAGAAGGCGGCGGCGATGTCGGTGGCGGCGATGTCGGTGGCGGCGATGTTGGCGGCGGCGATGTCGGCGGCGGCGATGTGGGCGGCGGCGATGTCGGCGGCGGGGATGTTGGCGG
>JAGBIH010000021.1 GCA_017935095.1 Ruminococcus sp. | reverse complement strand
TTCATCCCGTCAAGCGTTAAGTGCGAGTGCGGCTGCGGTGAATTTACAAAGGAATATGACATCATGGACGTATGGTTCGACAGCGGTGTTTCTCACTCTGCTGTTATGGAACAGTACGATTGTCTCAGCTGGCCTGCTGACCTCTACCTTGAGGGTGCTGACCAGTACAGAGGCTGGTTCCAGTCATCACTTCTTACATCTGTTGTTTACAAGGGAACTGCTCCTTATAAGGCTGTCTGCACTCACGGCTGGGTTGTTGACGGCGAGGGCAAGACCATGCATAAATCACTCGGAAACGGTATCGCTCCAAGCGAGATTACAGACCAGTACGGCGCTGATATTCTCCGTTTGTGGGTTGCTTCATCTGATTATCACTCCGATATCAGAATTTCCAAGCCGATTCTGACTCAGCTCTCCGACGCTTATAAGAAAATCAGAAATACAGCAAGATTCATCCTCGGAAATCTTGGCAACGGGGAAGGCTTTAACCCTGATACAGACTGCGTTTCCGACGATAAGCTCACAGAGCTTGATAAGTGGGCACTCATGAGACTTGACGCCCTCATTGATAAGGTAAATGATGGCTATAATACCTTTGATTTCCATATTGCATTCCATGCAATCCATAATTTCTGCGTTATTGATATGTCAAACTTCTATCTTGACATTATCAAGGACAGACTTTACTGTGAAAAGGAGAATTCCGAGCTCCGCCGTGCGGCTCAGACAACGATGTATCGTATTCTCAGCGCAATCACAAGACTTGCGGCTCCTATTATCTCATTCACAGCAGAAGAAATCTGGAGCTATATGCCTCATGCTTCTTCAGATGATACTGAGAGCGTATTCCTCAACCAGATGCCTGAGAAGTCTGGTCTTGAATTCACAGCAGAATTTGTAAATCGCTGGGAAGTTATCGGAGTTATCCGTGAAAATGCAAATAAGGTTCTTGAGGAAAAGAGAAATGAAAAGATTATCGGTAAGTCACTTGAAGCTAAGGTAATTATCACCTGCGATGACGAATCAATCGACTCTCTGAATGAAATCAAGGATAAGCTTGCTGAAATTCTCATTGTTTCTGATGTTGAAATCAGGACAGGTATGGCTCATGATGATGTAATGAGCAACGGCTACAGCTATGAGGTTGTAAGAGCTGAAGGTGAGAAGTGCGAGCGCTGCTGGTGCTACTCGAAGTATGTTGGTACAAATCACGAGCATCCCACACTTTGTCAGAGATGTGCGGCTGCTATTGAGCTTTAAAAATAGGACGATATTGCCTGCTGCCCTGAGTGGGCGGCAGGCGTATTATTTGAAAGGATAATAATGTGGCTATTCTGCTTGTTGTAATGATTCTGGCTCTTGTCGGTATAGATCAGGCTGTCAAGTACTGGGCGGTTCATTCGCTTCAGCCCAAGCGCAGCATAGACTTTATCCGTATCGGAGATCTGGAAATTCTCGACCTTACCTACGTGGAAAATGACGGCGCTATTTTCGGAAGTATGTCAGGACAGCAGTGGTTTCTGATAGGCTTTACTTCACTTGTCATCATCGCCGGAATTTTCCTGATGTTCAGGCTGATAAAGCGCTCAAGGCTCCTTAATATTGCAATTGCGTTGTTTATTGCCGGAGGTATCGGCAATCTGATTGACCGTATCCGCCTGAAGTATGTTGTGGATATGTTTGAGATAAAGCTGTTTCGGTTTGCAGTGTTCAATGTTGCGGATATATGCGTGACCGTTGCTTTTGTGCTGCTGCTTATCTATGGAATTTTCATTGACCCGAAAATCGAAAAAGCAAAAAAGGCTGCTGAAAAGGGTGCAGAGGGAAATGAGTGAGATTGTCAGGCTGACTGTTTCCGAGAATGACTCCGGCAGCAGAATTGATAAATATATTTCGGATAATATTGCTGAGCTTACACGTTCCGCAGTTCAGCTCCTTGTCAGCAAGGGACAGATTCTGGCAAATGAAAAAAGTGTCAGCAAGAACTACAAGCTCCGGAGCGGCGATATCATTACTGTTGAGATTCCCGACCCTGAGCCTGTTGACGCAATACCTGAAAATATTCCGCTTGATATAGTTTACGAGGATAATGACCTGCTTGTGGTGAATAAGCCTAAGGATATGGTTGTTCATCCGGCTCACGGAAATTATACGGGAACTCTTGTGAATGCGCTGCTGTATCACTGCGGGGAAAGTCTTTCCGGAATCAATGGTGTAATCCGTCCGGGAATCGTCCACCGCATTGACAAGAATACAAGCGGTCTTCTGATTGTTGCAAAAAATGACCGTGCGCACCTTCATCTTGCTGAGCAGATCAGGGAACACAGCTTTACACGTGAGTATGAGGCAATAGCAACGGGCAGTTTCAGGGATACTGAGGGAACTATTGATGCTCCTATCGGACGTCACAGGACCGACAGGAAGAAAATGTGTGTAACTGCTGAAAATTCGAGAAATGCAGTAACTCACTATACTGTACTGAAGCAGTACGGCGGATTTGCTCACCTGCGCCTCAGGCTTGAAACAGGAAGGACGCATCAGATTCGTGTACATCTTGCATACATCGGTCATCCTGTTCTGGGCGACGATGTCTACGGAAAACCATACAAGGGACTGAACGGACAGTGCCTTCACGCACGCAAAATCGGTTTTATTCATCCTGCTACGGAGGAATACATGGAGTTCACAAGTGAACTGCCTGAGTATTTTACCGATGTTCTGCGTAAGATTGAAAAAATGTAGGAGGCTTTTGTATGTTCAGTGATATTTCAAAGGTTGTGCTTGTTTCAGACATGGACGGTACGCTCCTCAACTCGCAGAAGCAGATTACAGATACCGACCGTAAAGCTATCAGACGATTCATGGAGCTTGGCGGCAGATTTACAGTCGCTACGGGACGTACTATCCAGAGCTTTGAGCAGTACACTTCAATGCTCGATCTGAAAATGCCTGTTATTATGTATAACGGTGCGGCAATCCACGATTACAATTCAAACAAAACATTGTATACTCATCCGCTTCCGAAAGAGGCTGAATCAATAGCCTCAGAAATTCTGGATGCTGTTCCCGAAGCAGGAGGTGAAGTCCTTAAAACGGACGGCACCTATGTTTTCAGAAATAACGATTATCAGCAGCTTCATACGAAGCTCTGCAATATAGTACCATATTATGCGGCACTTCACGAAATTGAGGAGGGCGGCTGGCTGAAGGTGCTTTTCGCAATGGCTCCGGAGGAGATTCCGTATATTGAGCTGTTTGCCCGTCAGAGAGGATACGATACGGTAAGCTTTGTGAAATCTTCGGATATTTTCTACGAAATGCTTCCGAAGGGAGTCAGCAAGGGCTCGGCGCTGAATGAATACCGTAAGCTTGATGGTATGGAAGGATATACCTTTGTTGCTGTCGGTGACTTTGACAACGATATCGAAATGCTACGTGAAGCTGATTTAGGTGTGTGTCCGTCAAATGCTGAGGAATCAGTAAAGGCGGCAGCCGACCTTGTTCTTGAGCATTCCTGTGATGATGGTGCGGTTGCGGAGCTGATTGAATATATAATCTCTCGCTGCACTGAGTCTGCAAATGGCGTAAAATAGCCACGCTACGGAAAGTAGCATAGATGTAACCACATATATTCTTGCAATTTTTCGATGGTGGAATTATACTGAAGACAGACGGAAAAACCGTACTATGTTTTTGGAGGAATTATTATGACATTTTCAGAAAAACTTAAAGAGGCAAGAAAAAATGCAGGGCTTTCACAGGAACAGTTTGCAGAAAAACTGTGTGTATCAAGACAGGCTGTGACCAAGTGGGAAACAGGCAGAGGACTTCCGGATATCGAAAACATGAAAGCAATTTCCAGACTTCTCAACGTGAGCATAGATTATCTCCTCAGTGACGAGGAGTGCGATGTTCAGGAGCTGAGAGAAAAGACAGACCTTAAAAAGTTTACTGCCGGAAACGGTGCAAGAAATCCGAAGGATGCCTGCTGTGCAGATAAATACCCGAAGGCAGAGCATATCTACGCTTTGCACAGACAGAAGAAGATGTCTAAAACGGAATGGGTAGCTGATTTTATCATAGGTGCAGGAACACTCAATATATACGATTCTATCGCCAACTATGGACAGCAATATTATCTCGTTGAATCAGAGGGAAAGCAGTTTTTCGTCTGCGTTGACGACGATTTTATAACATCCTCGGCTCTTTCTTCAACATATGAGGGAAAGAAGTTCCAGAGGGGAAAATATATTTATAAAAAACTTTATGATATAAAAGCAAATAATGGCAAAAGCCGATAAGATATAAAAAATGGAGGTTATTATGGACGCATCTACAAAAAAGAATTTGCAGAAAATTGCCTGCAATGTCAGAATGGGCGTTATTGAGGGTACCTATAATGCTAAATCAGGTCATCCGGGAGGCTCCCTCTCTATCAGCGACACACTGACATACCTGTATTTCAACAAAATGAACATCGACCCTGAAAATCCCGAAAATCCTGACAGAGACCGTCTTGTGCTCTCTAAGGGACATACTGCTCCTGCACTGTATTCAGTGCTGGCACAGAAGGGATATTTCCCGAAGGAGGAGCTTAAATCGCTCCGTCACATTGGTGCTATGCTTCAGGGACACCCCTGCATTTATATCCCGGGCGTTGATATGTCCAGCGGTTCACTCGGTCAGGGAATTTCTGCTGCCTGCGGTATGGCTCTTGCAGGAAAGCTGAATGGCAAGGACTATAAGGTGTATACAATTCTTGGTGACGGTGAAATTGAAGAAGGTCAGGTATGGGAGGCAGCTATGTTTGCGGCTCATTATAACCTCGGAAATCTTGTTGCAATAGTTGATAACAACGGTCTCCAGATTGACGGTCCGATTACTGAGGTGTGCTCACCTGAGCCTATCACAGATAAATTTGCAGCTTTCGGCTGGCATGTAATTACCATGGACGCTCACGATTTTGACGATATTGACCGTGCTTTCGCAGAAGCTGACAGCATAACAGATAAGCCTGTTGCGATTATTCAGAAGAGCGTTAAGGGTAAGGGCGTTTCGTTCATGGAAAATCAGGTAAGCTGGCATGGTGCTGCACCAAATAAGGAGCAGTATGATACGGCTATCGCAGAGCTCAGCGCTCAGTTAAAGGAATTGGAGGACTAAGAATATGGCAGATGTAATTAAAAAAGCTACCAGAGAAAGCTACGGCGAGGCTCTCAGAGATCTTGCTGAGCAGTACGAGAATCTTGTTGTCCTCGACGCTGACCTTGCTGCTGCTACAAAAACAGGAGTTTTCAAGAAGGCATATCCTGAGCGTTTCTTCGACTGCGGTATTGCCGAGGCTAATATGATGGGTGTTGCAGCAGGTCTTGCTTCCTGCGGAAAAATTCCGTTTGCAAGTACCTTTGCAATGTTTGCAGCAGGACGTGCTTATGAGATTGTAAGAAATTCCATAGGCTACCCTCATCTCAACGTAAAAATCGGTGCAACTCACGCCGGAATTTCAGTAGGTGAGGACGGCGCAACTCATCAGTGCAACGAGGATATTGCTCTTATGAGAACAATTCCGGGTATGACAATTATAAATCCATGTGACGACGTTGAGGCTCGTGCGGCAGTTAAGGCTGCTATTGACTTTGATGGTCCTGTTTATATGCGTTTCGGACGCCTTGCAGTTCCTGTTATTAATGACATTGAGACATATAAATTCGAGATGGGCAAGGGAGTTGTAATGAAGGAAGGCTCTGACGTTACTATTATTGCTACAGGTCTTATGGTAAATGAGGCTATGGAAGCTGCAAAGTCGCTTGAAAACGACGGTATTTCCGTAAGAGTTGTAAATATTCATACAATCAAGCCGCTTGACAAGGAGCTTATCTGCAAGTGTGCAAAGGAGACAGGACTTATCATCACAGCAGAGGAGCACAGCGTTATCGGAGGACTTGGCTCTGCTGTTGCTGAAGCAGTTACAGAGTGCTGTCCTGTGCCTGTCGTAAAAATCGGAGTCAACGACGAATACGGACATTCAGGTCCTGCGGCTGACCTTCTGAAGGAATTTGGTCTTTGCGCTGAGAATATTGCGGTAAAGACAAAGGAAGCGCTGGAGCTTAAAAAGTAATATTTGTCAGATGACGCTATCTGCTTGCAGAGTGTCGCATTGATGAATACAGGGTTTATTGACAAGCCGAGGAGCAAATCGTATGATTTGCTCCTTTTTGCTGTCAGAATTTACATATTTTTGTTGTTAGAATCTTCTAACATTTTGCGATTATACAAAAAATTCTGAAACAGGCATGATTTTGTTGACTTGTGACTATTGTTAGTATATAATAATATTGAGGTTAGATGATGCTAACGAAAAAACTATGCAGGAGGCTTAATATGACTCTCAGAGATGTCAGGATAGGAAATACGGCAAAGGTCATTAAAATTACAGGTGAAGGACCGTTGAAGCGCCGTATTATGGATATGGGAATTACAAAGGGAGTAGAGATTACAGTACGTAAGGTTGCACCTCTTGGTGATCCTCTTGAAATAAGAGTAAGGGGATATGAATTGTCTCTGCGCAAAGCGGACGCTGAAATGATTGAAGTTGAATAAAGCTGTCACAAAGATATGCTTTATACTTCTGGTGATATATCAATAACTGAAAGTGAGGAAAATATGAGCATGAAAATTGCACTTGCCGGTAATCCGAACTGCGGTAAGACAACATTATTCAACGTCCTTACCGGTTCAAATCAGTTTGTCGGAAACTGGCCCGGTGTTACAGTGGAGAAGAAAGAGGGCAAGCTGAAGCAGTATGAAGGGGTCGTTATTACTGACCTTCCGGGAATCTATTCTCTTTCTCCGTATACACTTGAGGAGGTTGTTGCAAGAAATTATCTTATTGAGGAGAGACCTGATGTAATACTCAATGTTATAGATGGTACAAACCTTGAGAGAAATCTTTATCTTACAACACAGCTTACGGAAATAGGAATACCTGTTGTTGTGGCAATCAATATGATGGATGTTCTCAGGAAAAACGGGGATATACTCAATATTGAGGCTCTTTCAAAGGCTATCGGATGCAGGGTTGTTGAAATCTCTGCCCTTAAAGAAGAGGGAATAACAGAGGCTGTTGAAGCTGCAATGGCAGCAGTAAATACGTCAGCCGTAAAGCCTCAGCACAGCTTTTCCGGACCTGTTGAACACGCTCTTGCGCATATAGAGGAGGCTGCTCTGCATAATCTCTCGGAGGAACAGCAGCGGTGGTACTCTATAAAAATTTTTGAGCGTGACGAAAAGGTGCTTAAGAAGCTCGGAATACCTGCAAGCATTCTGAAGCATATCGAGGACGATATAAAGCTGGTAGAAGCTGAGCTTGACGATGATGCGGAATCAATCATAACAAATGAACGATACAATTACATAACATCAATCACTGCCAAGTGCTTCAAGAGAAAAAATGCAGACGGACTTTCCACATCGGACAAAATTGATAAGATTGTTACCAATCGTATACTTGGTCTGCCTATTTTTGCATTGATAATGGTGCTTGTATACTATATTTCCGTTACGTCAGTCGGCACGCTTGCCACAGACTGGGCAAACGATGGATTATTCGGAGACGGCTTTCATTTGTTCGGAATGAGCGGAAGCTATGAAGAGGAACTGGATAGCTGGGCAGAAAATAATGTATTCACCGATAAGGTTGAAAATGTAATTGACGCTGCTGCGGAAAATGATGAAATCAAGGGTGCAGCTGAAATACAGGCGGCATTTGAAGCAGCAGATTTCGGAGCCTTTGAGGAGGCATACGGCTCATATAAGGACGAATTCTATAAGTTTGCCGAGTATGATGACGAAGGAAATCTTCTTAATTCCGATGCTGTAAATGTTTATGACATTGATTCTGCATTGGGAGCGGCTTTAGATGAAGAGGGCGGGTTTACTTCTCCTGACCCTGCACGATATGGTACATGGGTTCCGGGCGTACCTGTTCTTGTTGAAAACGGACTTGAAAAAATAGGCTGTGCTGAATGGCTGAAAGGTCTAATTCTCGACGGTATAGTCGGAGGTGTAGGCGCTGTTCTCGGCTTTGTACCTCAGATGCTTGTTCTGTTCCTGTTCCTTGCATTCCTCGAAGCCTGCGGATATATGTCAAGAGTAGCATTCATTATGGACAGACTTTTCCGCCGTTTCGGACTTTCAGGCAAATCCTTCATTCCGATTCTTATCGGTACAGGCTGCGGCGTACCGGGAATCATGGCATCACGTACAATTGAAAATGTCAGCGACCGACGCATGACAATCATGACAACAACATTTATCCCCTGCGGTGCAAAGCTTCCGATTATAGCGATGATTTCAACAGCACTGTTCGGAGGTGCATGGTGGGTCGGACCAAGCGCATACTTTATGGGTATGGCTGCAATTATCATTTCCGGTATCATACTCAAGAAAACAAAGCTTTTTGCAGGTGATACAGCTCCTTTTGTAATGGAGCTTCCCGCATATCATATGCCCACGTTTGTAAATCTTCTTCGTTCAATGTGGGAAAGAGGCTGGTCGTTCATCAAGAAGGCCGGTACTGTAATTCTTCTCTCATCAATCATTATCTGGGCAGGTTCGGTATTCGGCTGGGCTGATGGCGGAGCATTCGGATTCTATCCTGATATGGAGCTTTCTGATAGTATTCTCGGAAAAATCGGTGAAGCAATCAAATGGATATTTATTCCTCTTGGCTTCAATAATGCTGCAGCTGCAGTTGCAACTATTATGGGATTTGTTGCAAAGGAAGAGGTTGTCGGCGTATTCGGAGTTCTTGATTTTGAAGGCTTCTCAAAGCTTGCAGGATATTCATTCCTTGCCTTTAATCTTCTCTGTGCACCATGCTTTGCGGCTGTAGGAGCAATGAAAAGAGAGTTCAATAATGCAAAGTGGACCTGTTTCGCAGTACTCTATCAGTGTACATTTGCATATATAGTATCACTTTGTATCTATCAGATTGGCAGTGCATTTACAGGAAACATGAATGCAATCGGACTTGCAGCAGCAATTGCCGCAATAATACTGGCGGTCTATATGCTTGTAAGACCTGATAAGTCAAAATCACAAGCTATAGCTAAAAAGTAAAAATATCGGAAGGGTGACTCAGAATGCTTACATGGATTATAGAAAATCTTGCAACAATAGTGATTTCGGCAATTCTTCTTGCAGTTGTGATGCTTATTATCTATACGATGATAAAGGATAAAAAGTCAGGGAAAAGTACCTGTGGTCACGGCTGTCAGAATTGTGCAATGCACGGGCAATGTCACAGTATCGGCGTGAATAAAAGCGAATGAGAAAAATCCATCCTGAATATTCAGGATGGATTTTTCTTTGGATAAATAAATATTGAAAATGAAGTTCTGCTATGCTATAATTTTTCTGAAAAACCGTTACTTTTAATTCTTGTTTTTCGTCTGTATTGGTAAGAGGTCAATAATGAGGAGGTGCATAATGGAAGATATCAGAATTATAGAGCTTTATTGGCAGAGGGATGAAACGGCAATAGAAGAAAGTGAAACGAAATATGGTTCATACTGCGGTACAATAGCCGGCAACATACTCCATTCAAAAGAGGATACGATGGAATGTGTAAATGATACATGGTTTCGTGCATGGAATTCAATGCCGCCTGAAAAACCGGGCAGATTAGCAGTCTTTTTCGGAAGAATAACACGTAATCTTGCAATTGACAGATACCGCAAGAATAAAGCTCAGAAATATGGCGGAGGACAAACGGCAATATGTCTTGATGAGCTGAGCGAGTGTATCGGCGAGGAAAGACCTGTTGAAGACAAAATAGTATTACGGGACTCTCTGAATACTTTTCTGAGCAGTCTTTCTGAAAAGAACAGAAATATTTTTTTGCTGCGGTATTGGTATATGTTCTCTGTAAACAAAATTTCCGAGCAATATTCTATATCTGAGGGAGCAGTAAAAATGACCTTACAGCGCATTCGCAAAAAACTGAGAGAATATCTTGAAAGGGAAGGTGTTGGTATATGAAAAACAGGGACATACTTCTTGATGTGATAGGTGAAGCAGATGAAAAGCTTATTCCTGAACCATGTTCAAAAAAGAAAAAGAGCAGAATTATCAGATGGACTGCTATCGGCGGCAGTATATGTGCAGCGGTACTTGTTGCCTGTTTTGCTTTTTCACGGATGAACAAGAATCAGGAGGAGTTTTCAGGACCATATGGTTCTTTTGCAGAAGCCGACGAAAGAGAGACAATAAAAGGCAGTGAAGTAATAAAATCAGAAGTGACCAACGGCGGGACAGGCTATGCAGGTTATATGGCATATGATGCTTCTGAATTTGTAGCACCTAATCCATGGAAGCCTGAAACAGAGATGGATGCTTTGCCTGTATACAAGAATCTTGCTTATACATCGTTCTATCTTTCAGAAGAACAGATGAGAGGAATTGCAGAAAACACCGCTCATGCTCTTGGCGTCGGAATTGTATCGAGCGAGCTGTCATATGATAACTACATTATTCCGGATAAAGAGCCTGTAGAACAAAAAAGAGGACTTTACTGCATTAATGTTGAGTGCAGTGACGAAACTTCAATTCAAGTAAACGGCAGGGGAGAAATTCATATAAGCTTTAATGAAAAAAAGCTTCCTTCCGGATACAGCTTTACCTACAATAACACTACAGCGGATGAAGCGGATGCAGTTCTTGAATATCTCTCTGAGGAATATGCTGATTTGCTTTGCTTCGATAATCCACTATATTATTCATATACTCACAGGTCATATTCAGGTGATGAATCAAGAGAATATTATGTATATAACAAAACAGAGGATTATGTTCAGGATATATTGAATTTCAATTTCTGCTATGCACGATTTTACCCCGACGAAAACGGAGGTATCGGAGGAATATGGCTCAGTAATGCATTCTGTACATCTGAATATATCGGAGATTATCCTATTATAACGGTTGATGAAGCAACAGAAATGATACTTAACGGCAATTATTACAGCTCTGTCCCTGTTGATTATATCCGAAACGGAGTTGTTTCATCGGAAGATATTTCCAGAACAGAGCTTGTATACAGAGCTCCAAGTAAGGATGAATATTATCAGCCTTATTATTGTTTTTATGTGGTGCTTGATTCTGAAGCAAAATATGAAAAATCACCCGAAGGTCTTAACGATTACGGAATGTTCTATGTTCCTGCGGTTGAATCCGAGTATCTCAGCGATTTCAAACCCGGTCACGGATATGGGGGATAAATCTGTCCGGAATGCGCATACTATTCCGGGGAGATGATAAATATGAGCAAAAAAACAAGAAAAATTCCCGTCCCTGACTCTGAAGCAGACAAGTCTGAATATATTTGTCCGTCGGCTTCTTGGGGGGATATGACAGGACTGATACCCTATGCAGTGGAAAATAAGGATGCTCTTGATGCCTATGGAGAAATATATCCTTATCTTCCCGAATATCTTGAGGATTATTCCGGATTATAAAAAATTTTGTCTGAAAATAAATTTATGTAAGGTGACAGACGGCTGATAAATCAGCCCCGGCCTGCAAAAAATACGTATTCATCAAAGGGACGTTTTCTGTTTGCGTGGCATCTTCTTGATGAATATAAGGTTTCCCGATAAACTAAGGCGGCTTACAAAGCCGCCTTTTTATGTGCGTTATACTATTATTTTGTGCAATAATGCTATGAAGGTGCTGCGTATATTGACATATGTACCAAAATTGTGTAAAGGCACTTTATTTTTTAATTAAAGCATGATATAATAAATGCAATTAAATCTGGAAAATTTAGGCGTTCCCTTATAGCAGAAAGCTTGTGGGGCTGCTTTGATTTTATGGGGGTTAATATGAAAAACGGAGTAAAGATGCTTGATATTGCAAACAAGCTCGGAGTAAGCGTCGTAACGGTTTCCAATGCTCTTGCCGGACGTGACGGAGTAAGTGACCAGATGAGAAAGAAAATATGCGATACTGCTGAGAAAATGGGCTACAAGCCTTCAAATACCAAAAGCGATAAGAAACGCACAGTTCTGCCTAAAATAGGGAAAAATGTGGGCATTCTCACCTCAGAACGTTTTGTTGGTCCGAGGGGAACCTTTTATTGGGAGCTGACTGCCAATATCTCAAACCGACTTTCGCAGATGAATGTGTTCACGGTTTATGAATGCATTACTGCTGAGTGTGAAAACAATGCAGTCATTCCGAATATGATTGCTGAAAATAAGGTTGACGGAATTATAGTTATCGGTCAGGTACATCGTGAATACATAGAAATGCTGAGCAAGATTACACTGCCGCTGCTTTTCGTGGACTTTTATGACAGCCGCTACGACGTGGATTCAGTGAATTCCGACAGCTTCAACGGCGGTTATCTCCTGACTAATTATCTTGTGGAAATGGGTCACCGCAGAATAGGCTTTTTCGGTAATTTCAACGCAACAAGCAGTATCAATGACCGTTTTCTCGGCTATATGAAATGCCTTATTGAAAATAATATTGAATACCGCAGAGACTGGACTCTTGACGACCGTAATGAAAGAGGTATTATCTATACAAAAATTGATTTTCCCGACGATATGCCTACAGCCTTTGTATGTAACTGTGATGAGACAGCCTTCAGCGTAATTTCGGCACTCAAATCAAAGGGAGTGCGTGTGCCTGAGGATATTTCCGTTGTAGGATATGATAATTACACTGTTTCAAATATATGTATTCCCGCAATTACGACAATTGAGGTTGATATCAATAAAATGGCAGAAATTTCCGTAGAGCTTATGGCGAAAAAGCTCGCAGACCCGACCTGCAGGGAAGGCAGAAGAATTATCATCGGTAAGCTGATTATCAAGGACAGCGTACTTGATATCAGCAATACCAAAAAGCTGAAGGGTGAAGGCGTATGATAATCCATAATATTTTCGGTCATCTTGGCACTGTTCTGAGACATCGCCATAAGGTCATGGAGCATTGCTTTAAAGCCGGAATTCCTCTGAGAGGTCTTTTGCATGACCTTTCAAAATTTTCGCCTGTCGAATTCATTCCCGGAGTTCTTTATTATCAGGGCAGCAGAAGTCCGAATGAAATGGAGCGTGAAACCTCAGGCTATTCCAGAGCGTGGATGCACCATAAAGGACGAAACCGCCATCATTTTGAGTACTGGACTGATTACAGCACCGTAACCAAAAGAATGGAGCCTGTAAGAATGCCTGATATATTCATTTTTGAAATGTTCTGTGACCGTGTTGCAGCGTCGAAGATTTACAACAAAGGAAATTATACTGATAAGATGCCGCTGGAATATTTCTTAAAGGCAAAGCAGAGGCGGATAATTGAGCGTGAAACCTCAGATAAGCTTGAATTTCTTCTGAGAATGCTTAATGACCACGGAGAGGACGTAGCGTTCAGGTATATACGCAGGCAGGTAAGACGAAATAAGCTTGGGCGACATAAATGGTGCAGATTTAAGTAAAACAGCAAAAAGGCGTGCGGGGCTCCGCACGCCTCGTTTTATTATTCAAGATATGGTCTGAGATATTTTCCTGTATATGACTGCGGACACTGTGCCACTTCTTCCGGAGTGCCCTGTGCAACAACGGTACCTCCGCCGTCGCCGCCCTCAGGTCCGAGGTCGATAATATGGTCGGCAACCTTAATGACATTGAGATTATGCTCTATTACAAGAACCGTATTTCCCTGATCTGTAAGCCGCTGAAGCACGTCGATAAGCTTATGGACATCAGCCGTATGGAGACCTGTTGTCGGCTCGTCAAGGATATATATTGTCTTGCCTGTAGCACGTTTTGAAAGCTCCGTTGAGAGCTTGACACGCTGAGCCTCTCCGCCTGAGAGCGTTGTGGCGGACTGACCGATTTTAATGTAACCGAGACCGACCTCCTGCAGGGTTCTGAGCTTTCTTGCTATTTTTGGAATATGCTCAAAGAATTCAACACCCTCGTCAACGGTCATTTCAAGCACGTCATATATGGATTTTCCCTTGTAGTGAATTTCAAGAGTTTCTCTGTTATAGCGGCGCCCCTTGCACACCTCGCATGGGACGTAGATGTCAGGGAGAAAGTGCATTTCGATTTTTATAATACCATCCCCCTCGCACGCTTCACATCGTCCGCCTCTTACGTTGAATGAAAAGCGTCCGCTGCTGTAGCCGTGAGCTTTAGCGTCGGGAGTTTTGGCGAAGAGGTCACGTATATCTGTGAAAACGCCTGTATATGTTGCAGGATTTGAGCGTGGGGTTCTTCCTATCGGTGATTGGTCGATACAGATGACCTTATCGAGGTTTTCAAGACCCTCCATATCAGAGAAAGCGCCGCACTTGATTTTTGCACGGTTGAGCTTTGCCGCAAGGTGCTTATATACGATTTCATTTACAAGTGAGGATTTTCCGGAGCCTGAAACTCCTGTAACGCAGATAAGCTTGCCGAGCGGAATCTGCACGTCGATATTTTTGAGATTATGCTCCGAAGCGCCCTTTATCAGCAGAAACTGACCGTTGCCCTTACGGCGTTTCTGCGGAATTTCAATTTTCTTTTTGCCGCTCAGGTATTGACCTGTTATTGAGCTTTTGCATCTGAGAAGCTTATCGACTGTGCCGGAGAATACGACATTACCGCCGTTTATACCTGCACCGGGACCGATATCCACAATATAATCTGCGGCAAGCATAGTATCGTCATCGTGCTCAACAACTATCAGTGTGTTTCCGAGGTCACGGAGACGTTTCAGGGTAGCTATGAGCTTGTCGTTGTCACGCTGATGAAGTCCTATGCTCGGCTCATCGAGGATATAAAGGACTCCTACAAGAGAAGAGCCGATTTGTGTGGCAAGCCGTATACGCTGACTTTCACCGCCGGAAAGCGTGCCTGATGAGCGTGAGAGCGTGAGATATTCAAGACCTACGCTTTTCAGGAAGCCGAGACGCTCCTTGATTTCCTTTATAATTCGTTCACCTACGAAGGTATCGTGCTCCGACAGCTTCAGCTCGTCAAAAAATTCAAGACCGTTTTTAACGGAGAGTGCAGTGAGGTCGCTGATGCTTTTATTTCCGACTGTAACGGCGAGATATTCGTCACGGAGTCTTTTTCCCTTGCAGTCGGGACATTCTACCTCGCTCATGCATTCTTCAAGGTCATTTTTAGCATACTCGCTGGTAGTTTCACGGTAACGGCGTTCAAGATTATTGATGACGCCCTCGAATGCTGAACGGTATTTGCCTCCGCCGAGAGTTTTCGGACGGGTCAGCTCAAGCTGAACATTGCCTGTACCGTAAAGAAAAAGGTCAATAGCACCTTTCGGGAGCTTTTTTACGGGTACATCAAGCGGAATGCCGTACTGTTCGGAAAGAGCACGGTAATACATCATAGCAATGGACGAATCATCGAGGCTGTTCCAGCCGGAAGCCTTGATTGCACCTTCAAGGATAGTGAGATCCTTGTTGGGGACGATGAGGTCAGGGTCGATATGTCTGAAAACGCCGAGGCCTGTACACTTCGGACACGCACCCATAGGATTATTGAACGAGAACATGACCGGTTCAAGCTCACCGACGCTGATGTTGTGTTCCGGGCAGGCATAGTTCTGGGAGAAAAGTATTTCCTCTCCGCCGATAACGTCAACAATGGCGAGACCTTCGGTGAGACTGAAAACAGTTTCAAGGCTGTCGGTTATACGTGATTTTATTCCTTCTTTAACTACAAGACGGTCAACGATAATTTCTATATTATGCTTTTTGTTTTTGTCGAGCTTTATTTCTTCGGAAAGCTCATACATGATACCGTCGATACGCACACGGACAAAGCCGCTTTTTCTTGCACCCTCAAGCTCCTTTGTGTACTGTCCCTTACGTCCCCGCACGATAGGGGCAAGGAGCTGAATTCTTGTACCTTCGGGCAGATTCATGATGGTATCTACCATCTGGTCAATGCTTTGCTGGGAGATTTCACGGCCGCAGACAGGACAATGCGGAACTCCGATTCTTGCGTAGAGTAAGCGCAGGTAGTCATAAATTTCGGTGACTGTACCGACTGTTGAGCGGGGATTTTTTGAGGTTGTTTTCTGGTCAATTGAAATAGCGGGGGAAAGGCCCTCAATGCTGTCTACATCGGGCTTCTCCATCTGACCGAGAAACATACGTGCATAAGAGGAAAGGCTTTCAACGTATCTGCGCTGACCGTCGGCATAAATGGTATCGAAGGCGAGCGAGGATTTTCCTGAACCGGAAAGACCTGTCATGACTATGAGACGGTCACGGGGAAGCTCAAGGTCTATATTTTTGAGATTATTGGCTCTTGCGCCTTTGATTATGATTTTATCAGTCATTTTATACTCCTTATAAAATATGCAGGGGCTGTTATTTTCCGTCTTTAAGCTCATTGATTTTGTCACGCAGATATGCAGCGTGCTCGAATTCCAGCATTTTTGCGGCATTTTTCATTTCTATAGTGAGCTTTTCGATGAGCTGGTCTCTTTCCTTGGCGGACATTTTCTTTTTCTTTGTTTTTTCCTCGACGCTGTGCTTTGAGGTGATTTCGAGAACGTCACGAACATCCTTGATAATCGTCTTCGGGACTATGCCGTGTTCCTCGTTGAATGCAATCTGGAGGGAACGGCGTCTTTCAGTCTCGGTAATGGCACGCTCCATAGAGCCTGTAACGGAATCGGCATACATTATAACCTGACCGTTGGCATTACGTGCGGCACGTCCTATAGTCTGAATCAGCGAGGTTTCGCTTCTCAGGAAGCCCTCCTTATCAGCGTCAAGTATAGCTATAAGGCTGACCTCAGGAATATCAAGACCTTCACGGAGGAGATTTATTCCTACAAGAACGTCAAAAACTCCGTTTCTGAGGTCTTTTATAATCTCCATACGTTCAATGGTATCTATATCGTGGTGCAGGTATCGCACCTTTATTCCGAGATTCTCGTAATAGTTAGTAAGGTCCTCCGCCATTTTCTTGGTGAGGGTAGTCACAAGTACACGTTCATTTTTAGCGGAGCGGATATTGATTTCCGAGAGCAGGTCATCAATCTGTCCCTGAGTCGGCTTGACGATTATTTCCGGATCGACAAGACCTGTTGGACGTATAACCTGTTCGACGATAATATCGGTCTTTTCACGCTCTATCTGACCGGGAGTTGCACTGACGTAGACAGCCTGATTGATGTGGCTGTTGAATTCATTGAAATTCAGCGGGCGGTTATCAAAAGCGCTTGGCAGTCTGAATCCGTAATCAACGAGCGTAGTTTTTCTTGCACGGTCTCCGGCATACATTGCCCTTACCTGCGGCAGCGTGACATGACTCTCATCGACAATCAGCAGAAAATCTTCAGGGAAATGGTCAAGGAGCGTCTGCGGGGTACTTCCCGGCGGACGTCCGGCAAGAACACGTGAATAGTTTTCAACGCCGCTGCAATATCCGACCTCACGCAGCATTTCCATATCATAATGGGTACGCTGTTCAATACGCTGAGCCTCAATAAGCTTGTTCTGCGAAGTGAAAAAATCAATTCTTTCGGCAAGCTCACGGTCAATTTCTGCGAGAGCGGTTTCTATTTTATCATCACCGACTACATAATGCGATGCAGGGAAAACAGCTGCGTGTGATACAATTGCCTTTACCTCTCCTGTAACAACATTGATTTCGGAGATACGGTCGATCTCGTCACCGAAATATTCAACTCTGACTGCGGTATCGCTTGACATGGCAGGGAAAATTTCGACAACATCACCACGGACTCTGAATTTGTTACGCTCAAAGGCAATATCATTACGCTCATAGCGTATCTTTACAAGCTCCTCGATAAGCCGGTCTCTTGATTTTTCGGTACCCTGACGGATTGAAACCACCATTGAACGGTATTCATCAGGGCTGCCGAGTGAGTAAATGCAGGAAACGCTTGCTACGATAATAACGTCACGTCGCTCAGCAAGAGCGGTAGTAGCGGAGTGGCGGAGCTTGTCTATTTCATCGTTGACTGATGAGTCCTTTTCGATATAGCTGTCTGTACTGGGGACGTATGCCTCCGGCTGATAGTAATCATAGTAGGAGACAAAATATTCAACAGCGTTATCGGGGAAAAACTCCTTGAATTCAGAGCATAACTGAGCCGCAAGGATTTTATTGTGTGCGAGCACAAGTGTCGGCTTGTTGACTCTTGCAATGACATTAGCCATGGTAAAGGTTTTTCCGGAGCCGGTAACTCCGAGCAGAATCTGTTCTTTTTTGCCCGATTCGAGTCCTGTCACAAGCTTTTCGATAGCCTGAGGCTGGTCTCCGGCAGGTGCGTACTGGGAGTACAGCTTGAAATGTTCCATAAAAATCTCCTTAATATATTGCTCTCCGGTCTTCAGATGTTTTTCAGAAGCTTATGGGCAGAGCAGAAGAATCATCTGACATAAATATATTATAACACATATTTTCTGTTAAATAAAGTCCTGCAAGAGAATTGGAACATATTTTCTTGTTTTAATTTTATATGCTTTAAAATAAATCATTTATCAAGAAATAATTGTCGGAAATGCTTGACAAAAGCTGAAGGACGTGCTATAATATTCAGGTATCGTGCAAAAGTGCGGTATAAGTTATCCTTGCTCGCAGCTGAGTGGCGGGCAGAATCCAGAAGGAGGTGTGCATTAATGGCAAAGGTATCCGCTAAGTATGAAGTAATGGTTGTTTTCAGCCTCAAGAACGGCGAAGAAGGTGTCAAGGCTCTCGTTTCCAAGTTTGAGGAGAGAATCAAGAGACATGCCGAAGCTGTTGAAGTCAACGAGGATTGGGGTAAGCGCAAGCTTGCATATCCT
>JAGBIH010000020.1 GCA_017935095.1 Ruminococcus sp. | reverse complement strand
CCTTCAGGCGGAGGCTTTATGTGGCCTTGTCCCGGTTTCTATTACATCAGCAGCTACTACGGCTACAGATGGGGAAGAAATCATAACGGTATTGATGTCGGTGATGCAGGCATTCACGGTGGTGCTGCTGTCGCTTCAAAAAGCGGTACTGTTATATATGTAGCAAATTCCTGTACGCATGACTACCCCAAATCAACTGTAGGCTGCGGCTGCGGAGGAAACTACGGAAATTACGTACTTATACAGCATGACAGTACATATACAACCATTTACGCTCACCTTGCTTCTGTTGCCGTTTCTGTCGGCGATACTGTACAGCAGGGTCAGGTTATCGGTTATATAGGCTCAACAGGCTGGTCTACAGGTGATCATCTTCACTTTGAAATCCGTGCACACGGATATGCACAGGATCCTATGGCTTATTTATAATAAGCTTTTGTTTCCGGAACTTACAGCACCGCACATAATCACTATGCAGTATAAGTGCGGTGCTACTTTAATATATCAGATTCAGGGCAGTCTTTAACGCTGCCCGAATTTTTGTATGAAAGCGATGATAATATGAACAAAAAAATCAGCCTCGGTCTTGCTATAAGCCTTATAGCTATCGCTTCTGCGATAACCTTTATTCTTACTTCCTTCTTCTCGCTCCAAAGCTTTAACGAAAAGGTCGTTGACGTTAATGAAAAGGCTAAAAAATATTCGTCGATTCAGCTTCTTGACAGCTATGTAAGAGAAAATTTCTATGGCGATATCAATGAAGCCGTTCTGACTGACGGTATGCTTAAAGGATATATCGACGGAATAGGCGACCAATACTCACGCTATCTCAGTGAAGAAGAATATCTTACTGAATTAAGTGAAAATGCCGGCGAACGTGTCGGTCTCGGGCTCACTCTTACCAAGGATGAAAGCGGCTATGTCAGAATCGATGAGATTCTTGAAGATTCCCCTGCCTTTGAAACAGGGCTTCAGAATGGTGATATTATTGTCCGTGTTGACGGCATTGATGTTATCGAAGCCGGCTTTGAAGAATCTGTCGATGCAATGCGTGGCGCAGAGGGTACGGATATTACACTTACAGTCCGCCGCAGCGGTGTTGATAAGGATTATACCTTCACCCGCCGTTCTATTGAAATTTTAACAGTTTCCGGTGAAATGCTCAGCGGCTATGTGGGTTATATAAAAATCAACGGTTTCAAGCAAAATACTCCGGAGCAATTTATCACAGTCCTTGAAAAGCTCACCTCAAATGGTGCAAAGGCATTGATTTTTGACGTGCGTGATAACAGCGGAGGGCTTGTCACCGCTCTTGAAGAATGTCTCGACCCGCTGCTCGATGAGGGCGTTATCGCTACTGCCGAATATAAGGACGGTCACTCTGAAACTATTGTTTACTCAGACAGCTCACATCTTAATCTGCCGATGATAGTGCTCGTAAACAAAGATACCGCAAGTGCCGCAGAGCTTTTTGCTGCCTCTCTGAGAGACTTCAACGGTGCTCAGCTTGTTGGTGACATTACATTTGGTAAAGGTGTTATGCAGTCTACCGCCGAATTTGAAACAGGCGGTGCTGTTGTGCTTACAGTTGCAGAGTATAAGACTACACGATCTGAATGCTATAACAAAATCGGACTCACTCCCGATTATCAGATTGAAAATACAGACAACGGCCCCGATGCTCAGTACAATAAGGCTGTTGAACTCGCAAATATTGCCGCTTACGGTGAGTAAAGCCAAAAAGGACGACTTATGCAGTCGTCCTTTTTCATCATCCGTACATCAACAGAATATCCTCCGCATATTTATGTAAAACAGCTTCATCCGCTATTGACAAGTCACGCAAAATATATTATAATTATATGTAATGCTTTAAAATGTATATAAGGAGTATGATTAATATGGCTGCTAAAAAAATGTCCAGAGACAGCTACGATAAACTCGTCGCTGAGCTCGATGACCTTAAAATCAATAAACGTAAAGAAGTCGCTGAAAGACTTAAAGTTGCCCGTTCCTACGGTGACCTTTCCGAAAATGCCGAGTACGATGAGGCTAAAAATGAACAGGCTATCCTTGAAGCTCAGATTGCTGAGCTCCAGTATACCATCGATAACGCTGAAATCGTTGAGGACGACAGCATTTCTGTCAATGAAATCGGTATGAGCTCCAAAATCAAAATCAGACGCGTAGGCTCTGATAAAATCGAAACCTTCACAATTGTAGGTACTAACCACGCCAATATCAGAGAGGGTCTTATCTCAGATGAATCCCCTATCGGTAAGGCAGCTATGAAGAAAAAAGTCGGCGATATATTTGTCGTTGAGGCTCCTGCCGGAGAGCTTCGCTTCGAGGTTCTTGAAATTTCAAAGTAATTCCCGAAAGGACGTATAATAATGAACGAAAATCAGGTAAATTCTCCGGTTCAGGCTGATGAAGAGCCTGTACAGGATATAAATATTCTTAAGAAGGACAGACTCGATAAGCTTGCTGACCTCAGAAGCAACGGTACTGACCCCTTCCAGATTACAAAATTTGATGTTACCGGTCATGCTGCTGATTATAAGGCAGAGTATGAGAATAAGGAGGCTGAAATAATCGCTTCCGCTGACGGTGACGAGGAGAAAATAAATGCCGGTCTTGAGGCTCTGCATGGCAATATCATCAGAATAGCAGGCCGTATAATGAGCTGGCGTGATATGGGTAAGGCAAATTTCATCGACCTTCGTGATTCTACCGACAGGATTCAGGTTTATATCCGTTCCAATGACGTAGGAGCAGATGTGTTCAAGGAATTCAAGAAGAAATGGGATATCGGCGACATTATCGGTGTTGAGGGCTTTGTCTTCAGAACAAGAAAAGGTGAAATCTCTGTTCACGCTAAACAGATTACCCTGCTTTCAAAGTCACTTCTCCCTCTCCCTGAAAAATGGCACGGTCTGAAGGATCAGGATACAAGATACCGCCAGCGCTATGTTGACCTTATCGTTAACCCTGAGGTAAAGGATACTTTTGTAAAGAGAAGCCGTATTATCAGCGAGGTTCGCCATTATCTTGACAACCTCGGTTATATCGAGGTTGATACCCCTGTTCTTCACACTCTTGAAATCGGTGCTGCTGCAAGACCTTTCATCACTCACCATAATACTCTTGATATGGAAATGTACCTCCGTATCGAAACCGAGCTTTACCTCAAGCGTCTTATCGTCGGAGGCTTTGAAAAGGTATACGAGGTAGGAAGAATTTTCCGTAACGAAGGTATGGATACCTCGCATAACCCCGAATTTACAACTGTTGAAATGTATCAGGCATTTACCGATTACATCGGTATGATGGATCTGATTGAAAATATGTACAGAACTATCGCTGAAAATGTCTGCGGTACTTCAAAAATCACATATCAGGGCGTTGAAATTGACCTCGGTAAGCCTTGGGAGCGCCTTACTATGATCGAATCCGTTAAGAAGTATGCCGGTGTTGACTATAACGACTGGGCAGATGACGCTGCTGCACGTGCCTGCGCTAAGGAAAAGGGCGTGGAGGTTGACGAGGGTGACGCTGCAACAAAGGGTCACGTTCTTATTGCCTTCTTCGACGCTTTTGTCGAGGATAAGCTCATTCAGCCTACTATTATCTATGATTATCCCGTTGAAAACTCACCTCTTGCTAAGAGAAAGCCATCAGACCCTGCATTCACCGAGCGCTTTGAATACTTCATCTACTGCCGTGAAATGGGTAACGCTTTCTCTGAGCTTAACGACCCTATCGACCAGAAGGAACGCTTCGTAAAGCAGGTTGAGGCTAAGCGTGCTCAGGGCGCTAATGCTGAGGTTGACGAGGATTTCGTTACAGCTCTTGAATACGGTCTCCCTCCTACGGGCGGACTCGGATTCGGCCTCGACAGACTCGTTATGCTCCTTACAGACAGTCCGTCTATCAGAGACGTTCTCCTCTTCCCGACTATGAAGCCCATTCCCGCAAACGGTGGTCGTCAGGCTAAGGAAGAAGAATAATTATTTCCATAAAACAATAAAGGGCGGACATCTCAGTCCGCCCGATAGTTTTTCAATAGCTTTCGGAGGAAGTATGAAAAATAATAAGAATAAAACGGTTCAGTCCAATCAGACGCCTGAAGCTGAAAATCCCGTAACTCCGCAAAATGACAATGATGATAAAATCGATGTCACAAAAAGCGTTTTTCAGACCGCAAAAGAAGCTCACCTGAAACAGCTTGAAGAACAGGAGCTGAAGCAAAGGGAGCTTGAACGTCAGTACGCCGAGAATGAAAAGAAAAAGCGTGAGGCTTATGAAAGAAAAATCCTTGAAGAAAAAAAGGAGCTTATCCGTCTTAAACAGGGCGTTATCGAGGAAAGCGAAACCATCCAAGAGGTGCGTGAGGAGACCGTAAAGCTCAGCATATGGCAGAAAATCAAGAATTTCTTTTACCATAATAAATGGTGGCTCGGAATTGCTGTGCTTTTTGTATTTATCACAGTCTATCTTTTGCACAATCTCCTTTCCAAGCCAAGACCGGATCTGGTTGTGCTTGTAATAGGCGAATCCAGTACAATAGGTGAATCCGATGAGCTTGAGGACTACTTTGAATCCTTTGCCGATGATTTCAATGACAACGGTGAGGTTCTGGTATCAATTTTCTATATTCCATATTCAGATAATAACTTTACAAACTATTCAAACGGTTCGGATACCAATCTTACAAATCAGCTTCAATCAGCAGAAGCAGTCATTGTAATCGGCGGTAAAACGCTGAAGGAGCTTATTCCGCCTGAAGATATTTTTGTTGATCTCAGTGAGCTTTATCCCGATAATCCACACATCAGAAATTATGGCTTCTTTCTTAAGGATACACCTTTTGCAGAACGTATTGGTGTAGATGACAAAGCTGTATCAGATGAACTGTTCATGGCAATCCGTACTCCCACAAAGCTTCTCTATTCAGATAAAGAGGACATGCAGGAAACCTATGATAAAGATTTCCCTGTGTTTGAACAGGTAATTGAGGATCTGTCCGAATAACAGCCCCTCGCTGGAAATATTCACAAAATCTGCCGGACTATATAGGCAGAGCATACATAAAGAAATAAATCCAGAGAAGATTTTATTTTCTTCTCTGGATTTTTCATTTATGAATCGGAATTATACTACTTCATTTTTCTATCTATTTCATCTTCGCTTAGCACATCTATATTTTCATAAGGATAACTGCAAAGTACATTGTCCAAATATCTGATTCCGCAAAAAAATTTACAAATAGATGTATCTTTTACCGCACATCTATGTTCTTTTGTATTTTCCTCTTCATTCCACGGACAATTATTTTGTTTCCAGCCAATACTTTCGCTAACTAAATCAATATCCATATTAGCGCCTTTAATTTCTTTAATTTTCATCTTTCTTCTCCCCTCTAAATTCTTATATATCATTAAATTAATTATAACAAAGAGTCCGCATAAAGTCAATGCCTCAGGCAAACTCAAAGCCACTTCTGACATCAACATCAAAAGCGGCTTTTTAGTTATATTCTATTACCTTCTCAGAAATTCCTCTAATGTGATATTTTTCTCCGACTGTAAATCTGCATAATAAGCAAGTACTATCGAAGCATCTCGTGCATCAACATTCGCATCACCATTTACATTGCATACAGCATGTTCTTTTTCGGTCAGCTCTCTGCCTCCCGACGAAATATCGGCATACATACTCAGTATTGACGAGGCATCTCGTGCGTCAACCTTTCCGTCCTCATTAACATCACCAAGATTATATGTCGGAGTCGGAATTGTAGTAGTGGTGGTAGATGTTGTAGTCGGCGTTGTGGTTGTGGTCGTAGTTGTTGTAGTAGTTGTTGTTGTGGTGGTAGTTGTAGTTGTAGTTGAAGTGGTCGTTGAAGTGGTAGTTGAAGTGGTAGTGGTAGGTGTAGTAGTCGTTGTTGTTGTAGATGTTGTAGT
>JAGBIH010000019.1 GCA_017935095.1 Ruminococcus sp. | reverse complement strand
TTCCATAAAAAATGTTTCCAGCACGAGGAATGTAAACAGAAGAATTCCCTCTATCATAATTGCCTTTGTCAAATATTCAAATAATGCTCTATGCACATATATATGGAGTTTATGTCTTCTCTCACAGGCAAGACGGAGCAAGAACTTTTCTCCGAATTAAAAGGCGTTATATTTCTTAATCCCGAACATATAAGTGAGAATGACGGATGTAGCAAGTACCTGACAGCCGATGAATACCTTTCGGGCAATGTGCGTGAAAAATTGGAGCTTGCAAAGCGAAGCGCGGAAGTTTACCCCGACGATTACAATATAAATGTCGAAGCCCTTAAATCGGCTCAACCAAAAGACCTTGACGCTTCAGAAATTGAAGTCAGACTCGGAGCTACTTGGATTGACAAGGAATATATCAAGGAATTTATGTGGGAAACCTTTGATATGCCGTACTATTTACGAAGAAGTATTGAGGTCAACTACTCTCCCTACACCGCAGAATGGAACATAACTAATAAAAATATGGCAAGTCATAATGATGTTAATGTGTACATGACCTACGGAACGGAGAGGGCAAACGCTTTTAAAATTCTTGAGGAAACCTTAAATCTTCGTGATGTTCGTATCTATGATACCAAAATTGATACTGACGGCACTGAACGCAGAGTACTCAATAGTAAGGAAACCACGCTTGCACAGCAAAAGCAGCAGGCAATTAAGGATGAATTCAGGGATTGGATTTGGAAGGACGCGGACAGACGCAGTGAGCTTGTGGAGCGATATAATACTTTATTTAACTCTACCCGTCCCCGCGAGTATGACGGAAGTCATTTAACATTCAGCGGAATGAACCCCGAAATAATGCTCCGTGAACATCAGTTAAACGCTGTTGCGCATATCCTTTACGGCGGTAACACTTTGCTTGCACATGAGGTCGGTGCGGGCAAGACCTTTGAAATGGTAGCTGCCGCAATGGAAAGCAAACGGCTGGGGCTTTGTCAGAAAGCATTATTTGTAGTACCGAACCACCTTACAGAACAATGGGCATCGGAGTTTTTGAGATTGTACCCGTCAGCCAATATACTTGCTGCAACTAAAAAGGATTTTGAACCGCATAACCGTAAAAAATTCTGTGCAAGAATTGCAACGGGTGATTATGACGCGGTAATTATCGGACACAGCCAATTTGAGCGTATTCCCGTATCAAAGGAACGGCAGGAGCGTTTGATTGAGGAACAGATAGAGGAGCTTGAACAAGGTCTTGAGGAGCTTAAAAGCAGCCATGCCGAACGCTTCACAATAAAGAGCGTAGAGCGAACGAAACGCGGTTTGGAAGCAAGATTGAAGAAATTGCAGGACAACGACAGAAAAGATGATGTTATAACCTTTGAGCAATTAGGTGTTGACAGGCTGTTTGTGGACGAGGCACACGCGTTTAAGAACCTTTTTCTGTACACAAAAATGAGAAATGTTGCCGGGTTATCAACCTCCGATGCACAGAAATCCTCGGATATGTATCTGAAATGCAGATATATTGATGAAATGACAGACAGCAAGGGAGTGGTTTTTGCAACGGGTACACCCGTATCAAATTCTATGACGGAGCTTTATACAATGATGAGGTATCTTCAGCACGATACCATACAGAAAAAAGGGCTTGCACACTTTGATTGCTGGGCTTCGACCTTTGGTGAAACCACAACGGCGATAGAGCTTGCTCCCGAAGGAACAGGCTATCGTGCAAGAACAAGATTTTCTAAATTCTTTAATCTGCCTGAGCTTATGAATTTGTTTAAGGAAGCAGCCGATATAAAGACAAGCGATCAGCTTAATCTTCCTACGCCTACTGCTGTATATCATAATGTAGTAGCACAGCCTACAGAGATACAAAAAAGTATGGTGCAGGAGTTGTCGGAAAGAGCCGCTGCCGTTCACTCCGGTGCAGTGGACGCATCGGTCGATAATATGCTCAAAATCACAAGTGACGGTAGAAAGCTCGGTCCTGACCAGCGTATTATCAATCCCGATTTGCCCGATGAACCGCAAAGCAAGGTCAATATGTGCGTAGATAACATTTATAAGATTT
>JAGBIH010000002.1 GCA_017935095.1 Ruminococcus sp. | reverse complement strand
TCAAGCAGGATTATTACAGGCAGCTTCTTGTCACGGATTTTCTGCTGCAGGGCGGAAAGATTCTTTTCCAGTTCCTATGTCAACTCCTTGTAGTCAAAGGATTTATTCTTGTTCGTAATAGCATTTTCAAGCATAGGACAGCATCCTTTCGAAATAAATATATTTTTATTATAACGCATTTCTCTCCGTCTTGCAAGCGTATATATCAATAAATCTGATTTTTGCTTTTGCTCAAATTGACGTAAATGGGGCGTTTTCGCAAATTTCTATTGCAATTTAAAAATGTTTGTGGTATAATAATATTCGGTATTTGCACTCGTTCTCGTAACGGGCTGCGCAAAATGATTATTAACAAAAAGGAATGAATTATTATGGGTTTTCCAATAGTAACACCTGCAATCCTCAACAATCTCAAGGAACAGCTTTTCCCGCTTAATCCTGATAATTTCTGTGATATTGCGGTTACGGTTTCTGCTGTAGAATATACTCCTAAGCTTAGCAATATTGACATTGCAAAGGCATACATTTCTGAAAAGGACATTCTTGCTTTCAATATGGTAAATCTCCCTGATGACCAGAGTGAAGAGTTTGTTCAGAAAAGTGCTGAAATCATCAGAACATATCCTGCTGCAAATTATTACTGGCAGCTGCGTACACTTTTTATGAGCGTTATTCAGGACAGACGCATCAACCTCGAAAAGCGTTTCCTGCTTCTCAACTATGCTGTAAAGACTGTTCAGGGTATGTTTGACAATGGTCAGGCTGACCGTATCCCACAGTTTATTGACCAGTTCACTTCCAAGGAGGATTACACACCTGTACTTGAATTCTTCAAGCAGGTTCGCCCTAATCCTGGATATTCACTTGCTGACGGTATCTCCCTCATCAAGTTCCTCAAGAAGCCTAACGCTGCTTACAAGGACGTTCTGAACACAATTTACAAGAACCTCGGCATTTCAGGCCCTGAGTCCCTCAAGCTCATTGATATGCAGAAGTATATCAGTATGAGAAAGGCTCACTCTGAGGATATGAATACTGAAAAGTCTTTTGCTATTGAAAATGTACTTGTAAACTATATCTGGGCAAATTCACTTCCGTTCAATAATCCTTCTCTCACATACTGGGATCATTTCGTGTTCTTCTGCTCACTTTACAATGCAATAAAAATCCTTTATACCTGCTATATGCCAGGCAAGGAGGAGGAAGAATTCGCAAAGGCAATCAGCGCTTTTGACGCTGCTGTCAGAGCCACAAATGATAACCTTATATACAAGGTAGTTATGGCTGTGAAAAACTCCGGTCAGAGCAACAACGGCGATATGGCTATGCTCACACTCAGCTGATCTGATTTTAAACAAGCGGACAAACGATATTTCGTATGTTCGCTGTGTTTTTGCTATTGCACACATTTCTGAAAGGAATGATTTTTGTTATGGGTAACAACAATAACAACGAGATGTACAACAAGAAAAGAATTTCAAGAGATAACCGTCCCGAATTTCCTAAGAGAGCGGTTATCACAGGCGGTATGCCTTACGGCAACAAGAAGCTTCACTTCGGTCACGTTGGCGGCGTGTTTGTTTTTGCTGACGTTTACGCACGTTTTCTCCGTGACAGAATCGGCAGCGAAAACGTAATCTTCGTTTCCGGTACTGACTGCTACGGCTCACCAATCGCTGAAAGCTACAGAAAGCTCACTGAGGAACAGGGCTACACAGGCTCTATCAAGGATTTCGTTACCGAAAACCACGAGGCTCAGAAGAAGACTCTTGACGATTTCGGTATCAGCCTT
>JAGBIH010000018.1 GCA_017935095.1 Ruminococcus sp. | reverse complement strand
TACATCCGCCCTGAGAGTGTCGATAAACATCGTTGTTTGCGGGCGATCACAGTTCGCCCCTACATTTATACACGTAAAATAGCCGAAATAATAATGGGCGCACACATGGGTGCTCCCCTACTTGATGTTTCCGGCGGATTATGCTATAATTTAACGGGTGATATTATGATTGCAGTTTCTCTGATTGACATTGACAAGAAAAATCAGCATTCCCACGCTCACAGGCTTCTCAGGGAATGCCTTAAAAAACGTAATGTAGAATACAGCTCGTCTGAACTGATTGCAAAAGGGGAATACGGCAAGCCATACCTCAAAGAGAGTCCGCAGATTAAATTCAACCTTTCTCATGCTGACGGTATCGCAGCCTGTATAGTCAGTGACCGTGAATGCGGAATAGACTGCGAAAGAGTCCGTGCATATCGTCCCAATGTTATGAAAAGGGCTTTCTCCCCGAAGGAAGCTGAGCTTGTAGAGGCATCAGAACAGTCGGAGCGTGACCTTATGTTTTTCCGCCTTTGGACTCTGAAGGAGGCGTACGTGAAAACGCTGGGTACAGGGATTTCTTATCCGCTCGATACTGCTGAATTTTTATTTGAAGATAATAGGATTATAACGGATATTGCAGGCTATAAATTCAGACAATATATTATAGGCGGCGGAGAATACGTTGTATCAGTATGCGAAAAGCTTTCTGAGACCTTGTAAAAAGTTCTTTTGACTGAAAAATATTCACAATTTTATAAAAACTATTGCAACGGGTGCAAATAAATGGTATAATAAAAATGATATTATGTTGGTACGCCGGCACTGCGATATCAACAGAAAAGGAGAATGAATAATGCAATACGGACATTTTGACCTTGAAAATAAGGAATACGTTATTACCAATCCCGCAACACCTGCGCCATGGGCTAACTATCTCGGTGACCCTGAGTACGGCGCAATGATTTCAAATAACGCTGCAGGCTACAGCTTCGTTAAATCAGGCGCAAACGGAAGACTTTCACGTTTCCGCTTCAATTCAGATATGGCGCTCCCGGGACGCTATATCTATATCAGAGATAACGATACAAGTGACTACTGGTCAGCTTCATGGCAGCCTGTAGGCAAGCCGCTTGATAAGTACAAGAGCGAATGCCGCCACGGTACAGCTTATACTGTTATTTCTGCTGAATATGCTGATATCAAATCCGAGACAACCTACTATGTGCCATACGGAAAGACCTATGAGGTATGGCGTGCAAAGGTTACCAACAACAGCGATAAGGAGAGAAAGCTCTCGGTTTTCGGATTTGTTGAGTTTACAAATGAGCCTAATTACGAACAGGATCAGGTAAATCTTCAGTACACACTCTTTATTACAAGAACAAGCTTTGAAGAAAATAAGATCATTCAGCATATGAATGAAAATACAGGCTTCGATGAGAACGGCTACAATAACAAGGAGCGCTTCTTTGGTATGGTTGGTCAGCCTGTTACTGCTTATAACGGCAGCCTCAGCAGCTTTATCGGACCTTACAGAACATTTTCAAATCCTATTGCTGTTGAAAGAGGCAGATGCGATAACGAAATGAATTTCAATTCAAATTCATGCGGTGCGCTCCAGAGTGACATTACTCTTGCAGCAGGTGAGACAAAGGAATTCGTATTCGTACTCGGACAGCGCAACGATGCTGAAGCAGCTGCTATTCTCAATGAATACAAGGAAGCCGGCAAGGTAGATGCAGAGCTCAAGCAGCTCAAGGACTACTGGCACGGTCAGCTTTCAAACTTCAAAGTTGATACTCCGTCTGACGAGTTCAACAATATGATAAACGTATGGAACGCATATCAGTGCTTCATTACATTCATCTGGTCAAGAGCAGCTTCATTCGTTTACTGCGGACTGAGAAACGGTTACGGTTATCGTGATACTGTACAGGATATACAGGGTATCATTCATCTTGACCCTGAAATGGCAGCTGAAAAAATCCGCTTCATGCTCTCCGCACAGGTGGATAACGGCGGCGGACTTCCGCTTGTTAAATTTGACCATAAGGCAGGCTTCGAGAATACTCCCGATGACCCTGAATATGTAAAGGAAACAGGTCATCCTTCATACAGAGCAGACGACGCACTCTGGCTTTTCCCGACTATTGTAAAGTATCTCGGTGAGAGCGGCAACAAGAGCTTCCTTGACGAGGTTATCGTCTATGCTAACGGCGGAGAGGCTACTGTTTACGACCATCTTAAAAATGCTATCCGTTTCTCAATGGAGCGTCTCGGCAACCACGCAATGCCTGCAGGACTCCATGCTGACTGGAATGACTGTCTCCGTCTCGGAGCTAAGGGTGAATCTACATTCGTAGCATTCCAGCTCTATTATGCTATGAGCGTTATCCGTGACATGGCTAAGGACAGAAACGATGCAGACTATATTTCATATATCGACGAGGTACAGAAGAAGCTCGGCGAAGCTCTTGAAAAGTGCTGGGACG
>JAGBIH010000017.1 GCA_017935095.1 Ruminococcus sp. | reverse complement strand
TTTGTTTTTCCACCATGACCATGTTACAGGAGCAACAAAGAGTGATGAATAGGTACCTGAAATAAGACCAAACATAAGCGGTACAGAGAATGTAAGGAGTGAATAGTAGCCCTTGATCAATACAACGATTGTAACAATAAGCATTGTGCTGATTGTTGTAATAGAAGTTCTGATAGAACGTGTCAGTGACTGTGAGCAGCCTGTATTGATAAGCTCATTAAGGCTTGCCTTAGGCATAAGCTTACGGTTTTCTCTGATTCTGTCATAAATAACGATTGTGTTATTGATTGAGTAACCGAGAATTGTAAGAATTACTGCTACAGTATTTGAGTTGAACTCAAATCCGAGAAGTATACTTATTGTAATTGCTACAAGAAGATCGTGACAAAGTGCGAATACAGAGCAGATTCCTGCTGACCAGCCGCCGATTTTTCTGAATCTGAATGCAATGTAGATGATTACAAGGATTGCAGCAAAAACCACAGCAACAAGACACTTGATAAGGAACTCACGTCCTGATGAAGGGCTTACATCGTTTGAGTCATAAAGCTCAAGCTCATTGGCTGTAAACTTTGCAAGAAGTGCGTCTGTAACCTCTGTCTGCTTGTCAGCGGTAAGACCTGCATCAGAGGTGAATGAAATTGTAATCTGCTTTCCGCCTGAATCAAGGCTCTCACCTGTTCTTGCGCTGACTGAATTACCGACTATTGCCTCTACACAGTCTTCAACAGAATTTGTATCAATGCTTCCTGTATAGGTGTAGCTGAGCATAGTACCGCCCTTGAATTCGATAGCAAAGTTGACGCCGCGAATAATAATTCCAAGAACGAGTGCAGCCAGAACACCGATAAGAATACCAAGAATCATCTTTTTCTTTCCGCAGAAGTTATAAACCTTTGCTTTGCTCACTGATGTATCAACGGAAGCTGTTGTTGTTTTCTTACTCATTTAACGTCACCTCCGTAAAGCTTTCTGTTCTTAAAGCACTTGAACTTTGAAAGTGAAGTTACCATAAGTCTTGAAGCAAAAACGCCCATTACAAAGTTGAGAACTACGCCGGCAAGGAGTGTAAATCCGAAGGAGTAAACAACGCCCTCAGCAGTAGCGCCGAACATAAAGAATATAGTCTTGTTGAGAATCTTCGAGAAGAAGCTTGAAGGAACACCGAAAGCGCCCATGAGGATAATAGCAATAATTACATTTGTGATATTACCATCAAGGATAGCAGAGAATGCTCTCTTATAAGCAACCTTTATTGCAGAATCGAGTGACTTTCCTGATCTGAGCTCTTCCTTGATTCTCTCACCTGTGATGATATTAGCGTCAACGCCCATACCAACTGAGAGAATGATACCTGCAATACCGGGGATAGTAAGTGTTGAGCCGTTCATAAAGCCGAACCAGCCTGTAACAGCGGCAATACTTCCTGTAACCTGTCCGATAAGAGCGATAACAGCAACTGTACCGGGCAGACGGTAAAGAACTATCATGTATACAGCGATAAGTGCAAAAGCAATAGCAGCTGCGAGGATAATAGCGTCGAGTGAGCCCTCACCCATTGTAGGTGAGATAGTCTTGAAGCTCTTTGTTTCCATCTTGAAAGGAAGCGCACCGGAGTTAATCTGGTCAGCAAGCTTCTTTGAAGACTCACTTGTAAAGTCACCTGTGATGATAGCGCTTCCGTCAGTAATAGCACTGTTTACGGAAGGAGCGGAGATCATTGTGTTATCCATCCAGATAGAAATCGGTGTTGCTGAGCCAGCAAGCTCAGACGTTGCAGCAGCAAACTTTTTAACACCTGAATCATTCAGCTCAAGAGCAACTACATACTCATATTCCTGATCGTCATTCATTTTGTACATAGCCTCAGCTGATTCAATATCAGCACCCTGAATAACAATAGCTCCGACAGGGACTTCGTTGCCGTCCTCATCGGTTTCGGTATCTGTACCCTTACGGAAGGTAAGCTCTGCCATTTCGCCAAGCTCTTTTACAGCAGCTTCGGGGTCGAAGTCAGTTTCGCCAACCTGCCATGGGAAACGAACAATAATTCTGTCGCTTTTTTCATCACTGTAAACTTCGTTATCTGTAATACCGAGTGAAGAAAGTCGGGTTTTCATTACTTCGGTAGCGGCGTCGAGCTGAGTTTTATCAGCGTCATAGTCACCTGCCGGAGCGAAAGTAACGTCAACACCGCCCTTGATATCAATACCAAGGCGGATGTCGTCTACACCCTTGATATAGGTTTCGGTATTATCGCCGTAAGCATAGTCAACTCCGACGATAGAAAGGAAAGAAAACAGTGTAATAAAAGCAACGACAATGAAGAAAGTAGATTTACCAATCCTTTTCACGGTCATGCCTCCTAAATTTAAATTGTTTTCGCAAGTAAAAATATGTACATAATTCTCCGAAAACAATCATGATTTTCTGTCTCTTTGACAATTATTAATATTGTACTATATTTTCGCTGAAAAGTCAAGCATATCAGCATTAAATATAAATATTTCAAGAATATGCACAATTCCAAATGTTGAAATTTGGAATTATGAACATATTACATATCAAGCAAAATACACCATTATACTACTTAAATCGCTTCTGTGAAATTTTAAGTCTGTTAATTGCTTTATTAAGTGCAGCCTGAGTCTGATAATACTCCCTGATGCTTTGTTTCTGACGCAGCATTTCCTCGGCACGCTGCTTCGCCTCCTCGGCACGTTTTACGTCGATTTCTTCCGGCAGCTCACATAAATCCGCCAGAATTATCGAAGATTCAGGCATAACCTGTATAAAGCCGCCTGAAATAGCCGCATAATTCCACCTGCCGTCCACCATGTATTTAAGCTCACCTGTGGGAAGCGTCGTGACAAGAGGCTCATGACCAGCCATAATACCTAGCAGACCGTCAAGTGCAGTAATTACCAGATGCTCGCATTCTCCCTGATAAAAAATTCGGTTTGTTGCAATTATTTCGAGATGAAAGGTTTTAGCCATAACTATTCTCCCGTCAATTGTCACTGCCGAGCTGCTTTGCCTTGATTATTACGTCATCAATAGTACCTGCCATAAGGAAAGCCGCCTCGGGATATTTATCCATATCGCCGTCAATAATAGCCCTGAAACCCTCGATGGTGTCCTTGAGCGGGACATATTTTCCCTTGAGGCCTGTAAAATTCTCGGCAACATTAAATGGCTGTGAGAAAAATTTCTGGATTTTTCTTGCACGGTAAACTGCAAGCTTATCGTTCTCATCAAGCTCCTCCATACCAAGAATGGCAATGATATCCTGAAGCTCCTTGTACTTCTGGAGCAGTTCCTGAGTACGTCTTGCAACGTAATAATGCTCCTCACCGACTATTTCGGGCTCAAGAATGCGCGAATTCGACTCCAGCGGGTCAACGGCAGGGTAAATGCCCTGCTCAACAATTTTTCTTGAAAGTACCGTAGTAGCGTCGAGATGAGCAAAAGTGATAGCCGGAGCGGGATCGGTGAGGTCGTCAGCAGGGACATAGACAGCCTAAACCGACGTAATAGAGCCGTTTTTCGTAGATGTAATACGCTCCTGAAGCTCTCCGACCTCAGTTGCAAGCGTAGGCTGATAGCCGACTGCGGAGGGCATACGTCCCAGCAGAGCGGAAACCTCAGAGCCTGCCTGAACGTAACGGAAAATATTATCAATAAACAGCAGTACGTCCTTATGCTCACGGTCACGGAAATACTCAGCCATAGTCAGACCCGTCTGAGCGACTCTCATACGTGAACCGGGCGGCTCATTCATCTGACCGAAAACAAGGGCGGTTTTGTTGATAACTCCGGATTCCTGCATTTCCTTCCAGAGGTCATTGCCTTCACGTGAACGCTCGCCGACTCCGGTAAAAATCGAGTAGCCGCCATGCTCTGTAGCGACATTTCGTATAAGTTCCTGAATAAGGACGGTTTTTCCGACTCCCGCACCGCCGAAAAGTCCGATTTTACCGCCCTTCGCATAGGGAGCGATAAGGTCGATTACCTTAATGCCTGTTTCGAGTATTTCAACAACGGGACTCTGCTCCTGAAAAGTCGGAGCCTTGCGGTGAATATCCCATTTTTCCACGTCCTCGATATCGCCTTTTTTGTCAATCGGCTCGCCGAGAACATTAAACATTCTTCCAAGAGTCTTTTCACCTACGGGCACCCTGATACAGCCGCCTGTCGAGAAGACCTCCATATTCTTGCAAAGTCCTTCACTTGCAGCAAGCATAATACAGCGCACGGTACGGCCTCCCATATGCTGGGCAACCTCCATCACACGCTGCTTTCCGTCGATTTCAACAGTAAGGGCGTCCTTTATCATAGGCATTTTACCCGTACTGAATTCAACATCTATAACAGGTCCGATAACCTGAGTAATTCTGCCTTTTTCCAATAGTTTTACTCCTTTCAGCGGAGAATTGCAAGCAGCTTTATGCTGCTCATTGACCAATCAGTCCTCAGAGCCCTCGCCGAGACTTCTTGCGCCGCTCACAACCTCGGTTATTTCCTGAGTTATAGCCGATTGTCTGGCTCTGTTATAGAGCAGCGACAGCTCTCTGATCATATCCTTCGCACTTGTGGTTGCAGCGTCCATAGCGGTCATTCTTGCCTGCTGTTCACAGCAGAACGCTTCAACCATAGCTCCGTAAATAAAGCCCTTTGCATAGTTTGGTATAAGCTCAGCCATAACCTCCTCCGGCGACGGCAGGAATGAAGCTTTTGGCAGCTTTTTCAGCGTACCGTCGGCAGCCTTTCCAAAGTGTCTGCGGCTGAATGGCAGCAGCTGAACCGTTTTCGGCTCATACTGATTTGAGCTTTCCATATCGGTATATACAAGATAGACCTCATCAAGCTCTTTTTCCTTGAATTTTTCAAGAATAAGCTCAGCAATCTCCATAGCTCTGTAAAGCGTAGGATTCTGCGTAGTATACAGGAATTCACCATCCACAAAAGCCTCACGGCTGTTTTTTATGCGGCGGGTGAAATACTGACGCCCAACCTGTCCCATAACGAAAAGGTAGCAATTGCTTATATCCGCAGACTTTGCAAGCTCCTGTTCGGTATATTTCAGGATATTGTGATTATAGCTGCCGCAAAGCCCCTTATCTGCCGTAATCACGATGTAGCCTTTTTTTCTTTTATCCTCCGGAATATCCTGTCTCCTGTCAAAATACAGCTGACGTGTATGCGGAGTATGCTCAAGAATGCTTTCGATAGTTGACTGAAGCTTGTCAAAATAGGGGCTTGTGGCGTCAAAAGCCTTTCTTGCCTTTTTCAGCTTTGAGGATGAAATAAGATACATTGCATTGGTGATTTTCAGAATCTGCTGAATACTTGCGATCCTCTCACGGATTTCTCTGATATTAGCCACAGAAGCTCACCGCCTATTCCCCGAATGCCGTGATGATTCTTTCAATTCTCCCGGCAAGCTCATCGGTAAGAAGCTTATTTTCCTCAATTTCCTCAATAATATCCTGACCATATGACCTTATATAGCTCATAAGCTCGCTGCAGTATTCCCTGATTTCCTTCAGCGGAATATCCTTCAATAAGCCGTTCTGTGCAGCATAGAGCAGAATGACCTGTTCATAGTGCGGCAGGGGATTATACAGAGGCTGTTTTAGCAGCTCCGTAAGCATATGACCGTGATTGAGAAGCTCTGTAGTAGACTGGTCAAGCTCTGAAGAAAACTGAGTAAAAATCTCCATTTCCTTGAATTGCGCAAGGTCAACACGCAGACCTCCGGCAACCTTTTTCATTGCCTTTGTCTGGGCGGCACCGCCTACACGTGAAACAGAAAGTCCGACATTTACCGCAGGTCTGATACCTGAGTTGAAAAGCTCGCTCTCAAGAAAAATCTGACCGTCCGTTATAGAGATGACATTTGTCGGGATATAGGCTGAGATATCGCCTGCGAGAGTCTCGATTATCGGGAGTGCGGTCAGCGAACCGCCGCCGTGCTCATCATCAAGACGGCTTGAGCGTTCAAGGAGTCTTGAATGCAGATAGAAAACGTCTCCCGGATAAGCCTCACGTCCCGGAGGTCGGTGAAGCAGCAGCGACATTGCACGATATGCAACGGCGTGCTTTGAAAGGTCGTCATAGACAATCAGTACATCCCTGCCCTTGGACATGAAGTACTCAGCCATAGCAGTTCCCGAATAGGGAGCTATATACTGGAATGGCGCAGGGTCGCTTGCCGAAGCGGAAACGACTATCGTATAATCCATTGCGCCGTATTTTTTCAGTGTATTCACAATCTGGGCAACAGTCGAGGACTTCTGACCTATAGCAACATAGACGCAGATAACGTCCTGTCCCTTCTGGTTGATTATTGTATCTATTGCAACAGCAGTCTTACCTGTCTGACGGTCACCGATAATAAGCTCACGCTGACCTCTGCCGACAGGGAACATTGAGTCGATAGCAAGAATACCTGTCTGCAGCGGAGTATCGACGGATTTACGCTCGATAACTCCGGGAGCTTCACGCTCAATAGGGAAGTAATCCTCAGCCCTGATATTCCCGAGGCCGTCAACAGGGGCGCCGAGAGCGTCAACAACACGTCCGAGAAGCTCATCGCTTACACCGACTCCTGCACGTTTTCCCGTACGTATTACAGACGAACCTTCAGTAAGACCATAATCATCACCGAGGAGTACAATACCTACAGATTTTTCCTCAATATTCTGAACAATACCTCTGATTCCTGTTTCAAACTCTACCAGCTCGCCGTACATGACGCTGTTCATACCGTGAACACGGGCTATACCGTCACCGAGACGTGTAATAAAGCCGGTTTCGGTAGCTCCTGACTTCACATCAAAGTCCCTGACCTCGGTTTTGAGGACAGAAATAATATCGCCCATACCTTCCGGAGCTTTCTTTTCATTCTCCGCACCCTCAACATACTCGGCAGCCTTGCTGTGGAGGGTTTCCCTCATCATACGCAGGCTTGTGCGGTAGCTCTTATCGTATTCGACATCACCGGCATTGAGAATAAATCCACCTATGATATCAGGATCATGACGGTACTCAATATACACGTCCTCCTTGACAAACTTATCCATGATAAATCTGCGCAGGTCAGCCTGCTGGGACTCGGTAAGCGGAGTAACATAGCGCACAACTGCCCTTATGCTGCCCTGATTTTCCAGAAGGACACTGATATATTCGTCAAAGATATCGCCTGTTCTTTCAACAGCTCCCGCTCTGACGATGCTCATAACGAACTTATGCAGGCTCTGCGGAAAAAGCTTGCTGATTATATTGCGCTTTTCGTCGTAGGTCACAAGCGGATTCGCAAGGGTATCAGCCACATCGCCGCAGGCTTCAAATATTTTTTTCGCCTCGCCGGCGTCCTCCTGTGAGACATCAAGACGGACAAGCTCCTTTATAAATTCTTTATCGGGATTATTCATTCTTTGTCAGCCTCCTCTTCGGAGAGGAACTCATCAACAAGACGGCGGTTCTTTTCGTCGTCAACATTCTCGCCGATAATTTTTGAAGCCGCTTCTATAGCAAGGTCGGCAATCTGATACTGAGCCTGCTGAAGAACTCTTTTACGCTCATTTTCAATAGTTTTATTTGCGTCATTTATAAGCTGTTCAGCCTCTTCATGAGATTTCCTGATGATAACAGTCTTTTCCGCTTCTGCGTCCTCACGTGCCTTCAGGATAATTTTCTGAGCCTCTGCCTTAGCCTCGTTCAGGTCGTCGGCATACAGCTGTTTAAGCTCCTCAGCCTCTTCCTTTGACTTTTTAGCCGAATCGAGGTCATTCTGAATCGTTCTTGTACGCTCGTCCATGATTCTGCTTACGGGCTTGAACAGAAAAATTCTCAGAAGAATATAAAGAATAAGTATATTTGCAACCGACCATACTATATTCCAGATATTAAAATCAAGCATGGTATGCCCTCCTTATAGAAAATTAATTGCCGCCGAGAGAAAGTATTATAAGAAGAGCAATAACAAAGCCGTAGATAGCAGTTGCCTCTGCGAGCGCACAGCCCAGGAGCAGTGCCTTGTTGATATCTCCCTTTGCCTCAGGCTGACGTGCAATAGACTCCGTAGCCTTTGAGGTTGCAATTCCGATTCCGATTCCTGCGCCTGCTCCGGTGAGTACCGCAACAGCTGCGCCCAATGCTACCATTCCCATAGTAATTACCTCCATAGATACAGGGGACACTCCCCAGAATAAACAACGTCAATACACGCCGTATCAGTTTCCTCCGAGAGAGAGGATTATCAGCAGAGCGATAACAAAGCCGTAGATAGCAGTTGCCTCTGCGAGCGCACAGCCCAGAAGCAGTGCCTTGTTGATATCTCCCTTTGCCTCAGGCTGACGTGCGATAGACTCCGTAGCCTTTGAGGTTGCAATTCCGATTCCGATTCCTGCGCCTGCTCCGGTGAGTACCGCAACAGCTGCGCCCAATGCTACCATTCCCATAGTAATTACCTCCTGTTTATAGAGGGACGTTGTCCCTTTTAATCATGTGATTCCATAGCCTCTGACATAAAAAGAGAGGTAAGGAAAACAAATACATAAGCCTGAATAAGTCCGTCGAAGATATCAAAGTAGAAGCTGAAGATTACCGGAACACCTACCGGTACAACAAGCTTGATGAGCTCCATAACAACAAATGCGCCAAGAACATTTCCGAAAAGACGCATACAAAGCGAAAGCGGTCTTGTTACCAGCTCCAGAATATTAATCGGGAGCATAATTGCCATAGGCTGCTTAAAGCCCTTTATCCAGCCTCCTGCACCCTTTTCCTTTATTGCCGTAACCTGAATAAGGACAATAGCAACAACAGCAAGAGCAACGGTGACGTTGATATCCTTTGTAGGCGGACACAAACCGAATATACCTATCATATTTGAACACGCTATATAGATTATAAGCGTTTCAAGGAAGGGAAGGTATTTTTTCCCTTTAGGACCGAGTATTTCCGTGAAGAAGTTATTCAGCCAGCTGATAAGTATTTCAACAAGGCATTGTGAGCCTGTCGGCACAGTCTTGAATCTCCTGACGAAGATTATGGAAAGCAGCACCAGTACTGCCATAATTATCCACGTAACCACACATGATTCCGGAACGGGGATACCTCCGAATACCGGAATGGTGAAGGCGGTTTCGGATTCAAGCTCTTCCATAAGCTTTTCGGCAAGATTTCCCATAAAGATACCTCTTTTCTGGAACATAAATTAAGAAAACGAAGATGTAAATCTCCGTTTTCTTTGTCAGAATTTCCGATTTACAGATATTTATCCGTATAAATTTTCAAGCTTCAGAAAATATCTGATTCTATTTCTAATGATATAACAAAATGAATTTATTGTCAAGTATTTTTAAAATATTTCCGCCTTGTGCAGCCTTGAGCTGATTATTCATTTTTTCCGCCTTCAGCAAGTCTGACTGCATTGCTCAGGCGCTCAATCGCTCCGGAATTAAGCTTTTCAGTGAGGCGTATACGGTCAAGCTCCTTTTTGAACGCTGACAGCTCTGTGGCAATTTTACGCATTATTTCATCAGTTTCAAGCTGCTTGTCCTCAAGAGCACACACACGCTTTATAAGGCTGTTGATATTAAGGGCAAGAGCCTCGTTTGCCTCATTCTGTCTTTCACCGAATTCGGCAAGCTTTGCGGCAGCCTTGAAGGTTCCCACCTTCTCGCCGCCGTCAAAGGTTTTCATCTTTTCGTTTGTAAGCTTTGTTTCTGCCATTTCTGTCACCTCACTCCGCTTCTGTAATTCGCTCAAGCTCTACTTCTTCATCCTGAGCATTTTTTATGGTCATTTTATCGCCGTCAACAGAATATTCAGCATCCCTGAGTTCGTCATCTCCGAAAACTGATCCGCTGATAGTAATAGTTTCATCTGTAAGCTTAAAGCCTTCAACATTCATTCTTGCTTCAAGGATAGAGGAATCCTCAGTGAAGTTCACAAAAATTTTCATGTTTTCTTCGTCAAAAGTCTCATCATCGTTATTTTCGGCAGCCCTATTGTTGAATCCTGTTGCTATAGCTTCATATGCGTCGCCGCTTACCCACTGATATTCGCCGTAAAGCTCCTCGCTGCCGTCAGTTTTTTTCATAGTAAGATCATCGTCGCTCATAGCGTGAAGAACGAATGTTTCTCCATTGAAATCATATTCTTCATCTGTGAATTCCCTTCCGCTGAATACGAGATTATCTTCTTCAAAGTAAATGGAATCAGAAAGATCCATCACAGCGCAGATATAAGCCTCGTCCTCGCTGCGTATATCCAAGACCACGTTCTCTGTGTCAACGGGCTCCCATCTGCCGACTGCGGGATTCTCCTCAGAAGCAGAGGAGCTTTTCTTAGCTTCCTTGTCGCTGTCTTTTTTTCCGCATGAAGCAAATGTGAATGACATTATTGACATTGCAAGCAGAATTGTCAGAAATTTCTTCATAGTGTATTCCTCCAGTAATTCAGTGTGTCTTCAATCGTCTTTTCCATTGATATCTCAGCTTTCCAGCCTGTATCTGCGAAAATGCGTGAAACATCGGGCTCAATCAGCGGTATATCCGAAGCCCTCATACGTGCGGGATCGCATACGACGTCTACAGGTATTTCCGCAAGGCTCAGGGCTGTATCGAGAATATACTTTATTTCAACTGCTTTTCCACGTCCGACATTATATGTTCTGCCGCTTATGCCCTTTTCTCCGAGCAGACGATAGGCTCTTACAACATCACGGACATCGGTGAAATCTCTCTTTGCCGAAAGATTTCCGACGGATATTTCTGCCTTCTGCAGACCTGCTTCAATTGCAGCAATCTGACGGCAGAAATCCGAAATCACGAATACAGGCAGCTGCTGCGGTCCTGAGTGATTGAACGCACGGACCATAATAATATCCTTTTTGTAAGCACGGGCATAAATTTCTCCGAGCATTCCCTGACAAGCCTTTGTTGCAGCGTAGATATTTCCGGGATTAAGCGGCTCCTCCTCGGAAAGCGGACAGGCATCCTGACGGATAAAGCCGTACTCCTCGCCTGAGCCTATCAGAATCAGCCGTATATCCTGCTTTTCAGCCTCACGCTGCGCCTCAAGGACATTAATTGTACCGATAACATTTATATCAGCGGTAAGCTGAGGCTTTTTCCATGATACGGCAACCGAGCTCTGAGCAGCAAGATGATAAACAACATCAGGCATGATAAGGTCAAACAGCGGCTTTACTGACTCTCTTTCGAGAATATTCAGTGTATGCACAGTGCAGTCTCCGCTGATTTTTTCATCGGGCAGACAGGTTGCATGAACCTCCCAGCCTGCGGCATTCAGCTCACGTATGAGATATCCGCCGACAAAGCCTGCACCGCCGATAATAAGTGCTTTCATCATTTCACTCCCTCAGATAGTATTTTGTATAGTGTATCAATAATATATTTTTCGTTGAATTGTGTCTGTACCCTCTCCGCAGCGGCCTTTCCGTATTTTTCACGCAGCTCCTTATCGGCTGCAAGACGATTTATGGCTGCTGCAAGAGCTTTTGCGTCCGAAGGCGGAACGGTCAGTCCTGTTTTGCCGTCAAGGCTTACATAAGGCACTCCCGACGGCAGCGACGTGTTGATTACAGGCTTTCCGTAGACCATAGCCTCAAGCTGTACAATTCCGAATGCCTCGCTTTTTGCAACCGATGGCAGAACAAATATATCACAGTCGGCATAAGCCTGCTTCAGCTGTTCATCGGGCAGGAAGCCAAGAAAATGAACTTTGCTCTCCATGTTGTGAGACCTGACATAAGCCTTCAGCTGAGCTTCAAGCTCGCCCGTACCGGCAATGAAAAGCTCACAGCCCGGAATTGCTCTGAAAGCTTTCAGCAGAACGTCCACACCCTTATAATATACAAGCCTTCCGGTAAAAAATACCTTGACGCTATTTTTATCTGTAAGCTGCTCAGACAAAACAGGTCTGCGTTCAACCGACAGATAATCCTCAGGAGTAATGCCATACGGCACCACCCTGCATTTTCTGCGGAACGTCGGAAGATAATCCGAACCGTCAATATGTCCCCTTGTAGCGGTGAGAATGCAGTCCGCACGCTTCAGCAGACTCATCATAAAGGGCTTATAGAAAAGCATAAGCTTTTTCTGCTTGACTACATCGCTGTGCCATGATACCACAACCCTGCCCTTGAAGCCGGAGAGAAGCAGTGCAGCGTCAGCCAGCGGAAACGGTGCGTGAATATGCACAACATCAGCTGTTTTCGCCATTTTTCTGAACAGCTTCACAAACGAAAACGACAGCGGACAGGAAAAATACGTCCCCAGACTTCCTGCACGTGTCACATCCACTCCATTGATTCTTTCACGTGACGTTTTTCCTCTGCCCTCACAGCAGACGAGTGTTCTCACCTGAACTCCGTCCATATTGCCAAGCTCCTCGGAATACTGCTGTACGAGAGTTTCTATTCCGCCGACATGGGGATAATAGGCCTTATTGACCTCTAAGATCTTCATCACATCAACTCCCTGTAAACGTCGTAGAGAAGCTCTGCGGAGCGTTCCCATGTAAACTTCTTTGCACGCTCATGACCAAGACGGCTCAGCTCGGAGCGCAGATTTCCGTCCGAATACAGCCTGTAGAGTCCCTCCGCAATGCTCTTTACGGAATATGCGTCACAGATTACAGCGCAGTCACCGGTCACCTCAGGAAGCGAAGCCTCACCGGAGGTAAGCACAGGTACTCCGCACGCCATAGCCTCAAGCGGAGGCATACCGAAGCCCTCGTAAAGCGACGGGAATACAAACGCCAGAGCGCCGCACATCAGAGGATTCATGTCATCAGACGGCACATACTTTGTAAAAATAACCTTATCGGTCAGACCAAGCTCCTCAACCTTGCGGAAAATACCGTCATAAAGCCAGCCCTTTCCTCCCGCAAGCACAAGCTTAGGAGAATCCTGACCCGCCTTTTTCACAAAAATATTATACGCACCTATAAGCCGTTCAAGATTTTTTCTCGGCTCGATAGTTCCGACATAGAGGAAATAGTCACCGTTTATTTCAAGGGAGCTTTTCACCTGTTCAATCCGCTCATTGTCATTGCACGGACAGAAGCGTTCAAGGTCAACACCGCATGGCACAACACGTATTTTCCTCTCATGCTGAGGAAAATATTCAAGTATCTCCGATTTTGAAAATTCCGAATCAGTAACTATAATATCCGCACGCTTCATTGATTTTTTCAGTCCCATATTAAGCATAAGCTTAGTCCTGCCCCTTACGGTTTCAGGGAACGCCTTGTAGACCATATCATGAACGGTCACAACGGTTCTGCCCTTTACTCCCGGCGGCACGATATAGTTGAAGAAATGCGTTATATCCGATTTCCCCCCGAAGAAATAAGAATATGGTACAGGGATAAAGGATGATGACGCACGGTAGGCATATCCCGACAAGGACGACGCATTGATTCTGATATTTTTCCCTGCAAACGGACGTATACGTTCAATACGGGAGGCATCACCGCTTGTAAAGAAGCTGTACTCATAGCGATGCTCCGGGTGAAGCCTTGCAAGAGCCATAGTCTGTCCGGCCTCACACCAGCCTATTCCCGTAATTTTGTCGCTTATAAGCGGCACAGCGTCGAAAGTTATTCTCATTTCAGCTTCACTCCCATATATCCATTCAATAAGCAACGGGCGGATAAACTCCGCCCATAAACTTCTATGTTAACCAATAATTTCCTTAACCCTGATTTCCTTTTCAACGAGTTCAAGGTCATTTTTAACCATTCTCTCAACAAGCTCAGAGAATGAGATTTCTCTCTTCCAGCCGAGAGTCTTTTCAGCCTTTTCAGGATTTCCGAGAAGGATATCAACCTCAGCGGGACGGAAGAACTTCGGGTTTACTTTTACGATAGTCTGACCTGTAGCCTTGTTGATACCAATCTCGTCAACGCCTGTGCCCTGCCACTCAACCTCGATACCAACGTGTCTGAAAGCAGTCTCGACGAATTCACGGACAGTTCTTGTCTCATTTGTAGCAATTACGTAGTCATCGGGAGTCTCCTGCTGAAGCATGAGCCACATAGCCTTTACATAGTCCTTTGAGTGACCCCAGTCACGCTTTGAATCCATGTTGCCAAGCTCCATATATTCCTGAACACCGAGCTTGATACGTGCAACAGCGTCGGTAATTTTTCTTGTAACGAACTCAATTCCTCGTCTCTCAGACCCATGGTTGAAGAGAATACCCGAGCAAGCATACATTCCGTAGCTTTCACGGTAATTCTTTGTAATCCAGTGACCGTAAAGCTTTGCAACGCCGTACGGGCTTCTCGGATAGAACGGAGTAGTCTCACACTGAGGAATTGCCTGAACAAGACCGAACATCTCAGAGGTTGAAGCCTGATAGAAGCGGCATTCCGGCTTGACAATCCTGATAGCCTCAAGCATATTTGTAACGCCGATAGCGTCAATATCCGCAGTACCGAGAGGTGTATCCCAGCTTGTTGCAACGAAAGACTGAGCGGCAAGGTTATAAACCTCGTCAGCCTGAGATATCTTCATAGCGGAGATAAGGGAAACGGGGTCGGTCATATCAGCATAGATGAGGGTCACCTTGTCCTTGAGGTGAGCGATATTGCCGTAGTCAACAGTAGCCTTTCTTCTCCAGATACCATAAACATTATATCCCTTTTCAAGGAGCAGCTCTGCAAGATAAGAGCCGTCCTGACCTGTAATACCGGTGATAAGTGCGTTTTTCATTGTTTTTCTCCTTAGAATTTATTTTATACAAAATCTGTTTTCTGCTTGGGAAGCAGCTGCGGGAATGCTCCTGCAAACTTCCTTTCAGACCAGATCATTTCTGCCGTTTTCTTTAAGCTGTGCAAGGACCTTTTTAACGTCCTGCGTACTGTTTTTGGAACATACGAGTACCGCATCATCGGTATCCACGATAATGATATCCTCAACTCCGATAGCGGCAATCAGGCGTTTTCCGCCGCAGATAGTTGCACGCTCAGAGCCGACAGAGATAACATCGCCCTCGATATAGTTCTTATCGTCGTCCACCTCGTTGATTCTCTCAACTGCAAGCCAGCTTCCGACGTCGTCCCAGCCGAAGCTGCCGGGGATTGTGAATATATTATCAGCCTTTTCCATAATTCCGAAGTCAACAGACTCGCTTGTAAAGGCGGTAAACTCTCTGACGAGTGTTTCTGTATAATCCTCAGTACCGAAGCTTTCGCCTATGCGGAGTGCTCCTTCGTAGATATCAGGCATGAATTTTTTCAGGTTCGCCATGATAGAGGAGACCTTCCAGACAAACATACCGCTGTTCCAGAGGTACTTTCCTGAGGCAAGGTATTTTTTAGCAGTCTGGAGATCGGGCTTCTCGACAAAGCGCTCAACCTCATATGCGTCGCCCGCCTCGCTGCCGAAATTGATATAACCGTAGCCTGTTTCGGGATAGGTAGGAGTAATACCGATAGTCACGAGATTTTCGCCCTCAAGGCTCACGGAAACGGCTTTTTTCAGTGTTTTTATATAGATATTCTCATAGCCTATGAGGTGATCCGAAGGAAGCACCAGCATAACTGCATCGTCGTATTTTCTGCTGATTACCGCCGCAGCAAAGGCTATACAGGGAGCTGTATTTCTTGCACACGGCTCTGCAAGGATATTTTCTGCCGGAACATCGGGAAGCTGCTCCTTCACAAGCTCCGTATACGCAGCATTTGTTACAATAAAAATATCTTCGGAGTCAACAAGAGGGCTGAGTCTCCTTACTGTTTTCTGAATCATTGTTTCGCCGTCGGAAGTAAGTGAAAGGAACTGCTTCGGACGGGAATTACGGCTTTTCGGCCAGAAGCGTTCGCCTCTTCCGCCTGCCATAATTACTGCTGTAATTTTCATTTGTCATTCTCCTCTTTTCTATTTCCCGTCTGAGCGGGCAAAACTCCCTCCTCGGTTTCTGCATTTGTTTTTCCGGGGAAAAGCATGGTTTTGAGCGTCATAAGAATAATCTGCAAATCCATGCGTACGGAGTAATTTTCTATATACATGAGGTCCATTTTCAGCTTATCATAGGGTGAGGTATCATATACACCCGTAACCTGTGCATAGCCTGTAAGACCTGCTTTGACTTTCAAACGGAAATCAAATTCCGGCATCTGCTCCTTATATTCATCCGTAAGCTCCGGTCTTTCCGGCCGGGGACCCACAACAGACATATCGCCCTTCAGGATATTGAACAGCTGAGGAAGCTCGTCCAGCCTGAATTTTCTGATAACTCTGCCTACAGGAGTGATACGGCTGTCCTCCTCTGAAGCGAGCTGAGGTCTGCCGTCCTTTTCGGCATCGACGATCATACTTCTTAACTTATACACATCGAATTCTTTGCCGTCGATAGTCAATCTTTTCTGCTTATAGAACACAGGACCTCTGTCGCAGAGCTTTATAGCGACTGCGGCAACGAGCATAAACGGGAGTGCAGCAACAAGAGCGATGGCAGAGAAAACTATATCAAAAATGCGCTTGACAAATCTCTGTTCAAAGTCCAGCCCATAATTTCTGCAAAGCAGCAATGGTGTATCAAACAGGCGGATATCATCGGCACCTCTGATAATAATATCGGAAATTTTCGGTGCAATATACGCACGTACTGATCTTTCAAAGCAGAATTTCAGATAATCGTTGCGTTGTTCTGCCGGAATATCGCAGATAATAACGCCCTCATATTTCAGGATAAGCTCCCTTATTTTTTCGGGCTCCTCAGTAACGCTGACTGATTCACATATCATATATTTATCAACACGCTGGCTCATTTTGAGCACAAGTGAAGCTGCCTGATGGCTTCCATAGAGAATAATCAGCCTTCTTGGCGGATAAATCACAAAATAAAGCTTACCTGTCAGCACAGTCCACATGGCAATCACGCCGAAATCGACAAGCGTCATAAGGACAACAGGCATTGGGTTCATGAAATCACGTCCGATAAGACTAATCAGCATATAGGTGACAAAATTGGCGCAGGCCATTGAAATCAGCTGAGAATACAGCATATCGGTCTTTTTCAGATATCCCAGCTTAAAGCCTCCGTAAGCCTTGAAAAACAGGGTTATAAGCAGACAGTATATACCTATAAGCACCCAGTTTCCACGTCTGTAATACGGAAGAACAATAGTCTCGCTGTAATATCTGTACCATACAAACGCAAAAATGCCCGTAAGCAAGCCCATCAGCACCAATGCAGCTCCGAACGTAATAAATCTTTTATAACGGTCTCTTTTACTGTTCATAGCGTTATTGTCAGGCTGAAAACAGCCCTCAGATGTCTCCTTTTATCTATATATAAGAGAATTGTCCTAATCAATCTCAAAGTCATTATAGCAAATTACAGTAGCTATGTCAATAGAAACTGCCGTATTTTACAAATTCTATCACAAATTTATGGCAATCTGCACAATTGGTATTCACCGCTCAATCATATAGTCAATATTTAAAGAAAAAACCCGGAGAGAAAACTCCGGGTTCTTGTCTTTGAGCAAATTACAGCTTATCTGAAATAATTACGGTAACCATCGCCGTAGAAACTGAAGTAACCGTGTGTAAATGATTCAGGCTCTGAGAAATAGAGTCTTACAGCATTTTTTACGTTCTCTGTTACGTGATGTGAAAATGTACCCAGATTTACATATGACTCACAGCCTGAGAACTGATAGGGCTGAGTAAGTACGCCATAAATAGTATTCGGGTAAAGCGGGCTGTTTACACGGTTCATGATAACCTCTACAACCAGCGCCTTATCGTATTCACTGATCCAGTATGAACCTGCCTCATGTCCGACAACATTGCAGAGCATGATAAACTCGCTGTCGGTAATCGGAAGTGTATTCCCCGAAACAGGAGCATTTGCGTCAACTGAAGGCGCAGATTCTTCTGTCGGAGGCTCTGTGGTGGGTTCTTCGTATGTAGGAGCTTCGGTTGTTACAGGCTCAGCGGGTTTTGTTGTAACAACAGTAGTTGTTGTTGTAGTTGTAACAACGGGAGCCTGTGTTGTAGTTGTTTCAACAGCTTCTGTCGCCGGCTCGGTAACAGCTGCCTGTGTAGTTGTTACGACTGTTTCTGCAGGTGCAACAGTTGTAATAACGGGCAGTGTGTTATACATTTTCAAGGTTTCGTAATCAACAACTGTCTCATACTTGACTGGTGTCGCTGTGATTACCTTTGAAGATGTACCGGAAGTAGTTTTCTGTGTGGTTATGTTAGTTGTGGTTACGATTCTGGTTGCTGTAGTAGTTTCGGTAGCAGAAATTGTGCGCTCTTCGCTTGCGGGCTCTACGATATTTGCTCTGGAACTAACCTGTGGTGCTGCATGAAAAGCAACAACACCCCCGCCAAATAAACAAGCTGTAATAACTCCGAAGACAGTCGCTACAAATTTAGCTTCTCTCATCAACTCATCCTTTCGTAGAAAAGAAAATTTATTCGACCCTTTTGGGGTTCGTGCTAATGATACCATATTCAGCCGCAAATGGCAAGTGTTTTGACACTTTTTCCATTTTGCGCCCAAAAAACCGTGTCGTTTTTAGTGCCAACTGGGTAAAACAACACATATTTTATTACTACAATATGAAATGAATATTAACTCGATATTAACTAATAAAAATCTTTAGCATCTAAAAATTACAGATTCATTACAATAGTAACAAAGCGGTAAACAACTTTCTGTATAATCGCCATGCACTTTTTCGCTTCGTTATAGGCTGACTATTCTGATATCAGACCCTCCGGAGGCTAATTTTCTGATATCATGAGTCGGTTACCGTCTTGTAATTATTATTCACCACGTTCCGAAAAAATGACAATCCGGTAATATTTACATGAGACAGACATATTATGCATTTCTTCAGAATACACTTACCAGCAGCGGCGTTTCACTCTTCTCAAGATTTTCTATCATATGCCTCAGCTCTGAGAGATCCGAATGCAATTCGTCATTATTACTTTTAATAAGGTATATAATACGGGAATTGATTCTGTCAATTTCTGAAAGCCTGTCATTCTTCACAAGAAAAGCAGCCGTCTTACGGAAATCGTCCCATTTCCGGCTCAGCTTTTCTGCAGCGACCTCTGCCGCTCCGCTTTCACCCGAATCATAACACTCTGAAACCGCCGATATCTCATCAACCAGAGCCCTGCATCTGCGTGTTATCCAGAGCTCGGTCAAAGTACTTATTATAATAAGGATACACAATATTCCTATACTCATTCTTACTCTTTTCATATTATTTCTCCTCGCTCTGTAACACAGGGAGTACTACCCTTATTGTCAGCAATAAAGTATTTACCCGCTCTGTCGGCACTCATTATAAAAACCTCATCAAGCTTAAAGCCCTTGCTCCTGAGCACTTTTTTTATATGAATTTCATTGATTCCGAGAGCCTCAGCTGCTTTTTCGATTATTCTGCCGTCAGACACTATTATTTGCGGCGGATCAATGTTTTCCGCCGTTATATTCATATCAATACGGGTAGGAGTATCAAACTGCGGCTTTTTCATTACAGAAACACTTCCCGATGTTTCAACAATGGCAAACTGAACATCATTCAGGTCAAAAACCTCATTCTCACGAAGTGCCATCATAAGGTCATCCACCGAAAAGCGCAGCTCACGAAGAATGTCACGCTCAATCTTACCATTGCGGATTATTATTTTAGGGCTTCCTGAAATTACTTTCCTGAGTCTCGGGGATTTCAGATTTATCCACGAGACAATCACCTCAAAGCATACAAGCGACAAAATCGGAGTTATTCCAACCAGAAGCGGAATATTTACATCCTCAATAGGAAGTGTGGCAATATCCGATACAAGAATAGTTATAACAAGCTCGGAAGGCTGAAGCTCGCCAAGCTGTCTTTTTCCCATAAGTCTGACAGAAAATATAACCAGAATATACAGTACAAGCGACCTGAGAAGTATCACACTCATTAACAACAGCTCCTTTTCAGCTATTATTCCGCTGATTTCCTTTAATATTCAAAAATTCCGGTTCTGTACGAAATCAAAATGAAGGTGCTCAAGGAGAAAATTTATACCTATCAATATATTCTTGTGACTTTTTGACAATACTTAGCCTCTTTTATCATATATTTATATATTTTTTCAAAAAATACTGGACAAATCGGAATACTTATGCTATAATTAATTTCAGATTTGTTTTTGAGGTGATTTTAATGGGCATATTGTCTATTTTTAAAGGCGGTAATTATTTCGATAAAGCTATCCAGCCAAAATGTGATTACTGTCAGTTCGGTAAGCGTGCTAAGGACGGAAATAAGGTCCTCTGTGAAAAAAAGGGTCTTGTTGAATCCAATTATTCCTGCGGTAAATTCACATACTCTCCTTTAAAGCGTATCCCTGTTAAACAGCTGAACTTCGTCGGAAGTCTTGCTGATGAGGATATTTACAGCGAATCTGCCGGTGACCGTGCAGAAAAGCAGGCTGAAATCAACAGTGAAAACTCCGGAAAAAAGGACGCTCCTAAGCAGACCGCTGAGAAGGTAAAGGATGAAGCTGAGAAGGTCAAGGCTGACGATGAGAAAAGCCCCGTTTCAGAAGAAACAGCTGCTCCTGAAGAAACTCCTGCTTCTGAGGAAAATACTGCTTCCGAAGAAAGCTCCGTTTCTGAAGGCTGAGTTTACATATCTGCTGTTGCAACAGTTACAATTCTGTGTTCTTCTGAATGCGGAATTGTAACTTTAACTTTGTATAATAATGTATAATCGAAGGACACTGTAAGAATAATTATGCATTTATCCCCTGCAAGCTTTCGGCAGGTAAAAATCGGAGCAAAACTAAATATGCGGGTGTGGCGAAATTGGCATACACGTTGGATTTTGGTTGCGTTACTACAGTGCATTTATTCCCTGTACGCTCTCGGCAGGTAAAAATCAGAGCAAAACTAAATATGCGCCTATGGTGAAATTGGCATACACGTTGGATTTAGGTTGCGTCACTACAGTGCATTTATCCCTTGCAAGCTCCGTCAGGTAAAAATCGGAGTAAAACTAAATATGCGGGTGTGGCGGAACTGGCAGACGCACGAGATTTAGGTTCTCGCGCCGCAAGGTGTGCAGGTTCGATTCCTGTCACCCGCACCAATTAGAAATCCCCTAAATATAGGGGATTTCTTTTATTTTATCTCTTGGTATACGCACTATATACAGTTAACGTTCGTTGTGCGAAATCATGCTGATTTACGCTATTTTTTCGTCAATATACACAGAAACACTATCCTCAAAATCTCCATTGAACTCCAATCTAATATCAAGACTCTTATCCTCATTCTGATGGAGATTGCTGGATTTTACCGCAACCTCGTCAATCAGAATTTCATTAGTGTTCCTGTCCTTGTAATATCCCATTGGTAAGTTTACAACCAGTCCTGTCTTTTGCTTCTGACGAATACCTGTTTTGATCTTCTTGCCAATATCCTTTGCATAGAAATCGTTGATGATCTGTTTCATCCCGATGAGCAGATCGTCGTTGTCATTGAAGCTATCGATGCCCTCTGTGACAGAATACACTCTTACATTATTCTCACGCAGGTGGTCAATAAACAAAGCTGTCTGTGTTCGGTGTCTGCCGAGTCTTGATAAGTCCTTGACCAGAACAACCTCAACCTTTCCCTCATCCACAGCATTTTCAAGCTTTGCAAGTCCCTTTCGCTCAAAGGTCATACCTGAAACATTGTCATCACTGCTCTCACCGACAATTTCATAGCCTTGCTGCTCTGCGTAGTCCACCAGAATCTGACGCTGATTATACAGACTGTTCATCTCTCCGTCCTCATCACGGGACAGTCTGTAATGCAACCATGCTTTCATTGTATCGCCCTCCTTTTTGGGCAGGTACGCTGTGTGCTGCCTGCGTTACCACAGACAATACCACACAACCTCCTGCAAGTCCAGCGTTTACGCCGATTTCTCAGTTTTTTCTACGTTATCAACATAATCATCCTGTTCAGCTTTGGCGAACCTACCCAAACACCTTACGAACAATCAAATAATGCGATAAACAGACGATATTGCTATATAAAAGAGATGACAGCTTCAATCATGCTTTGAAGCTGTCATCTCTTTCAATTGGTAAATTAGTTATGGAATATGCTTACTGTAAGCGTTCAGGTGCAGAGTACCGTCTCGGCGTAATGATTGATTGACTTTTGGGATAGGGTTTAGTATAATATTATATATAGGACACTTTTCGATTTATTTGTAAAAAATTAAAGACATGGCTTTCGCATCACAATACATTATGCACCCGACAAAGAGCGCAGAAAAAGTCGGGACAAAAATGCCCTGATGTGATATAATGAATTTGAATGGAATGAGGTGACCGTTATGAAAGGCTGGATCGAAGGATTTCAGGCTTCCATTGATTTTATAGAGCAAAATCTGCTGAACGAACTTGGTATTGAGGAGGTTGCTAAAAAAGCTGCATTATCTCCCTTCTACTATCAGAGGATCTTTGTCGCTCTATGCGGTATGACTGTCGGGGAATACATCCGTGCACGCCGTATGACGCTGGCGGCGCAGGAGCTTGCTTGCTCCGAGCATAAGGTGATAGACATCGCCATGAAGTACGGCTATGATTCGCCCGACAGCTTTACGAAAGCCTTTCAGCGCTTTCACGGTATCACTCCCACACAGGCAAGAGAGTCGGGGGCAAACCTGCGGTCATTCGCTCCGTTGCATATCAAAATTACATTGGAGGGCGGAAGTATGCTGGATTACAAAATTGTGGAAAAGGCACCGTTTACGGTTGTGGGCATTAAAAAGAGGTTCAATTCTGAGACAAGTTACAAAGAAGTTCCGAAGTTTTGGGGTGAGTGGGTATCAGACATGAAGGGGTTAAAGGGAATGTTCGGTATCTGCACAGATATGGACGGAAAAACCTTTGACTACTGGATCGCTGACCTTTATCTGCCGTGGGAGGATATTCCGTCAGGCTGTGAAGCATATCAGATTCCCGGAGGACTATGGGCGTTGTTCAAGTGCAAGGGCGCTATGCCCGTAGCTATGCAGAAGGTCAATACACAGATATGGTCGGAATGGCTGCCCTCGTTGCAGGGCTATGCTTTAGCAGGCAATTATTCGTTGGAATTCTATCTGCCGCCTGCGGAAGATCCTGCTGATACTGAGAGCTATATCTGTATTCCCTTGAAGAAACTGTAAGAGGTGATAGCATGAATCAGAAAACTGGATTCAGCCTGTTGCAGCCCTTTGGAATGGATACAGAGTACCGCAGGATACCGGATCATGTCATGCACGATCTCGGTCTTGACACATTCTGTCAGGAAATATCAGGTGATGGCAAAGAACGCCGTTTGGTTGCGAATGTGCTGTCTCAAATTTCATACGATCCGAATATCGCTGCATACCGTCAACATATCTTCGGGGATATACTCCGATTGCCTGCGCTGAGAAAGACCATGCTGGAGCTGTTTGACAAGATACAGTTCATGCGGGATTTTTCCACCATGCACAAGACCTCCGATGAGGAACTTGGGCTGTGGCATCTCTTTCACCGCCTTGACGAGCTGGACAGCTACATCAAGACCGTAGAGATGATGCGTAATTGTCTTTCCGATGAGAGGATTCAGTCCGAGGGATTGATTTCACTGAGGGACTATATCACCGAGCTTTACGAGGACGCCCTCTTTTCCGAAATGAAGAAGGACATCGCTGCTCTGAAAATGAAGGCATCTGATGTGCAGAGCGTCACCCTCGGCATCAATGTCAACGAGCGTTTTGAAGCGGTCAGCATCGGGCTGGTTTCCGTCAATAAAAAACCTTTCAAGAAATCGGGTATCGTCAGCAATTTTGCAGATGCCATTGCAAATAAGGACAGGATACAGGACACCGCAGACTGGGACGGTGATATGCACTATCAGCTTATCGACAGAGAGGAAAAGCGCGGCATCATTGATTATATGAAGAACGAGGCAGGCTTGCTTGCGGTACAATCTTCATTCGCCACCGATGCCAGAGCCAAGTCCACAATTGTAAATGCTATGGCTGACGGTGCAACGGCAAACTCCACTTTCTATCTGGATACTGTGGTTAATAAAATGCTCAGTTCCCTCGTGAAGAAGCTGAGGGATACGCTTACCAAGTATGCAAATGTAGCGATCGTGAATATTTCAGGGCTGATTCCGGAGTTCATATACTACATCAGATGTGCGGAATTGATCGGCGGTCTGATGGAAAAGGGCTGCGTGTTCAGCACGGCACAGCCTGTTGCTGATGGTGAGACTTCCATGCAGGCAAAGGGCTTTTACAATCTGAAGCTCGCTATGAATATGGAGAATGTCAGCGAGATCGTTCCCAATGACCTTTGTTTCGACCAAAAGCACACTGTCTATATCCTCACAGGAGCGAACCGTGGCGGCAAGACCACGATCACACAGGCTGTCGGGCAGCTTTTTATTCTGGCACAGGGCGGACTTTTCGTTCCGGCGGAGAGCTTCCGCTATGTTCCCTGCGACTGTATCTATACCCACTTTCCGGCAGACGAGGATAAAACAATGGATCTGGGCCGGTTAGGAGAGGAGTGCGTGCGCTTCAAGGAGATTTTTACTCAATCCACAAGTAAAAGCCTTGTTCTGCTGAATGAGACATTTTCCACCACCTCATTTGAGGAGGGTTACTACATCGCAAGAGATTCCGTCAAAGCGCTCCTGGCCAAAGCCGCGCGGACGATCTACAATACCCATATGCACAAACTGGGTGAAGATGCCGCAGAATTGACCCGCGAAAGCAGCGGTGCAGGAGCAGCTTCACTGGTCATGCAAACGGAGGAGGGCAAGCGTTCTTTCAAGGTGGCTCTTGCAAAACCGGAAGGATCGTCATACGCCAAGGATATTGCCAAAAAGTACGGCGTGACCTATGATATGCTTGTCGGAGGTAGTGGCTCATGATGACAGCATTGAAAATAATCGGTATCATTCTTGCTGTGATTATTGTTATCCTTTTATGTGTATATCTATTCGTGCTTCAATATCCAAAATTGGAAAAGAACCCGAAAGTGGGCAAATGGTACAAAATCACAAGCCAAGATATGCTGTGTTCGGACGGCAGCCAGTATAAAGCGTTCTTCCGAAAAGGGTCTGAAAACAAAGTGCTGATCTATTTTGCAGGCGGCGGTATCAGCATCAATGCAGAGACAGCAAAAGAGGATATGTTCATCAGGAGGGTTGCACCTATTGATAAGTTTGCCAATAACATGATGAACAGCGGTGGTATTGCAGCTCCAATTGACGGAAACCCGTTCAAGGACTGGACTGTGATCGCCCTGCCCTATGCAACAGGTGATTTTCACTCAGGTACAAATGATTTTGAGTACACTGACAAGGACGGAAACAAGAAGATACTCTATCATCACGGATATACCAACTATACGGCTGTGATGCAGAAAGCTATTGAGTTTGGCGGTATCAGTGATCCTGAAGCTGTTATGGTGACGGGATACAGTGCAGGGGCAGGAGCGGCTTCGCTTCTTGCAAACGATGTGTTTACAAACTATTTCCCGAATGCAGAGAGCAAGACCGTGCTGGTCGATTCAATGCTCATGTTTATTGATAACTGGCACACTATTTCGACTGATGTATGGAAAAGTCCTACGGAGATCTCTGGCAGGATCAGAACAAATAATATCGTGCTTGACAGTCTGACTGCACTTCATGAGGACTTCGGAGAAGATGTGACGATACTGTTTGACTGCTCTGTGCGTGACGGTGAACTTGCAAAGGCGCAGAATCTATTTGATTACGGGAAACCCGAAGTTGATGAGAGTATCGTAGATATATTTCAACACCATCTGAAAGAAACGATACCGCAGTTCGAGGGAATCGGCGCACATCTTTACATCTGGGACGGATTGCCGTTCTATGATGATCCACGCAATATAACGAAACATACCATTATTGTAACACCTGATGTTTATTCAGACATGAATAAAAATGGTATTTCCGTCGCAGAGTGGGCGTACAATGCAACGAATGGCACAGCTGAGAATTACGGGCTTGACCTTGTGGATAAAGTGTATGAGAAAACAGAATAGCCGAACAGGATCTTAAAAAGAACATCTTATTCTGCTACTCAACAAGGACAAAAAACTGCTCAGTGAGGAATAAAGCCATGAATATTCTTATGATAAATTTACCTTTCGCAGGACATACAAATCCAACTTTACCATTGACAGCAGAACTCGTAAAACGTGGACATCATGTGACATACATCAATGCGGAACCGTTCCGAAAATCAATTGAAGAAAGCGGTGCTCATTTTGTTCCATATTCTGATTTCCCTACCAATCCGACTGAAAAGGATAAGAAGAAACTGAGTTTTCCTGCTGCTTTTCGCACAGCTATGAATATGAAGGAGCAGTTCGACCTGCTTATCTATGAGATGTTTTTCTATCCGGGAATTGAAATTGCTAAAAGAAAAGGCATACCATGTGTAAGACAGTTTTCACAGCCTGCCTGGTCGGAAAAGACATGGGATGCTGCACCTTTTATTTTCCGTACCTCCGCTAAGCTTATTGATGTGCAGGTTCTGCCCAAACGAGCAGCACAGGAACTTAGTTTAGAGCATACCTGTCTGCGTGATGGTATCATCAAAAGCAAACCTGATCTGAATATTGTTTATGTTCCCGAGGCTTTTCAGTTGGAACGAAAAGCCTTTGGTGAAGATTATATTTTCAGAGTTCCCGAAGCGAAAGCAGTAAAGGGAGAAATCAGGATTCCATATGAAGAAATGAAAGCTCCTATTGTCTATATATCACTTGGCAGTATTATCAGTGATAAAGGCTTCTGTAAAAAAAGCATCAAGGCATTCGGAAATAAAGGTTTTTCTGTGATTCTTAATACAGGCAGAGTTTCTCCAAAGTCACTTGGCAATATTCCAAAAAACATTTATGCATATTCGTTTGTTCCACAGATTGAAGTTCTGACACATACAGATGTATTTTTGACTCACTGCGGTATGAACAGTATAAACGAAGCACTGACACTTGGAGTACCAATGGTAGCAATGCCGTTTATGAACGATCAGCTGACAAATGCAAAACGAATTGTGCAGCTTGGAATAGGCAAGCGGATACATTCAATCCCAAGCAGCAGCAAAGAAATGTATGAAGAGGTAAAAACTGTATATACAGAAGCACTATTCAAGCAGAATGCTGTGAAAATGCAGAATATAATTTGTAAACAACTGAGCTGGGAAAACGTGATTGGACGTATTGAACAATTGGTAGAAAAAGGCTCATGATGCAGAATATCGGAACTGTGTGAGAAATATGACCTTCACATGATCGCAGAACGCTTCGTCAGTGAGGAAATGTGCTGTAACTGAATACTAACCGAAAGCTCTCGGAAATGCCCTGTAAGCGTTTCTGAGGGCTTTTCCTTTCAGCAGATAGTTTTCCCATAACCGTCACAGACGGCTCTGAGGTGCTTTACCGTTCGCCAGAGAGCCTATCATCATTCAAGGTCGTTCCGCTTACGCTTCTGCTGTTGTCCTCGACTCTGCTCCTGTCGGAGATATTCCTCGATCGTCCTCGTCGCTTCGGACAGCTCACGGGACTTCTTATCCGCCTGATTGTATTCTGTATTTTTCTTCGACAGCTTTTTCTGCAAAGATGCGATATGCTTTTCAAGATTTTCGACTTTCGGAATATTGCCTGACGGGTAAAGCTCCAAAACCTGTTTGCAGGTTTCGTGATATTCGGCAAT
>JAGBIH010000016.1 GCA_017935095.1 Ruminococcus sp. | reverse complement strand
CCGCTGACGCTCCCGAAAGCAAATACACAATCGCTCTTATCTTCGATTTTGATAATATAGACGGACTTAACGCATATCAGGTACACCCAGCGCACGTTGAGTTTGCGAAATTCATAGGCACAATAAAAACAGAACGTGCCTGCATTGATTATGAATTTTAATGTGTAACACGCATTAAAAATAAAAAATGCCGTCAGCACTGTACGGCAGAAAATGGAGGGAAAATCTATGGTAAACGTAAAAGGAAAATGGGCACTTATTACAGGTGCAAGCAGAGGAATCGGATATCTTTCTGCAATCGAAATGGCAAAGCTGGGCTGCAATCTCGTACTGCACAGCCGCACTGCTGAACACTGTCAGAAGGTTCTTGACGAGGTTACAGCACTCGGAATTGAAGCTTATGTCGTTGAAGCAGAGCTTTCTGATCTTGATTCCGTTGAGAAGATGCTCTCTGATATCGATGCAAAGGGTACTCAGATCGACATCATCCTCAATAATGCAGGACTTCAGATTGCATATCGCAGCGAATATCTCACAACACCTGCATCAGATTATGACATCAGCTTCAAGGTAAATACAACTGCTCCGATGATGATCTGCTATCACTTCCTGCCCGGAATGCAGGAGAGAGGCTTCGGAAGAATCGTCAACACAACAAGCGGTATCGCCCTTGAACCTGAACAGGCAGGTTATTCCGCTGCTAAGGCTGCTCTCAACAAGGTAACTATCGACCTCGGCTCAAAGTATCAGGGCAGCGATATTGTTCTCAATCTTGCAGATCCAGGCTGGTGCAGAACAGAGCTTGGCGGTCCTAATGCTCCGAACTCACCTGAAAGTGCACTCCCCGGAGTACTTGTAGGTGCATTTGTTGACGATAAAAAGTCAGGACGCATTTTCTCAGCACAGGAATTTTCAGGCATGACTCTCGAAGAAGCAGTTGCAAAGGCTGAATCACAGGCATCACAATATTAATCATGAATTACAATGAAGCAATGAGCTTCGTGAACTCCTACAGCAAATCGGGAAAGGCAGTCACTGACCTTTCCCGTGCAGGAGAGCTTATGGAGCGTATCGGAAATCCCGAAAAATCACTGAAATTCGTTCATGTGGCAGGCACAAACGGCAAAGGCTCAGTGGTGGAATACATCTCAAATGCACTGATATACTCAGGATATAAAACAGGACAGTTTACATCTCCGTTTGTGCTTCACTATACCGACAGAATACGCATAAACGGTACGGAAATTGATGAAGCGTCGCTCTGTGAGATCGCTGAATTTGTCCGTGAACGTGTGGCTGATCAGGAATATTCGCAGTTTGAAATCACTATGGCTATCGCACTGCTGTGGTATGAACGTGAAAAGTGCGATATTGTAGTTCTGGAGGCAGGTATCGGTGGTCTGCTGGACTGTACTAATGTAATTCCTCCGCCGCTTGTATCGGTTATAACCTCTGTTTCCCTTGACCATACGGCTATCCTCGGTGATACTGTTGAAAAAATCGCACGTCAGAAAGCCGGAATAATTAAAAAGGGTTCGGCGGTTGTTGTTGATTGTACAAATTCTCAGGATATTGTCAGCATATTCAGGCAAAAAGCAGTCGAGAAAGAGGCAGAGCTTATCTATTGTCGGAATGATGATTTCATGCCGATGCCTCAGCAAGGTCTCAACCTCATAGGTCAGCCGTTCAGATACAGGGATGTAATATATACTCCTGCCATGTCAGGAACAGCTCAGCCATTCAATGCAATAACAGCAATTGAAACCTGTTATTACCTCAGAAAAAAGGGCTTCGGTATTTCTGATGATAATATAAAAAAATCAATAGAAACCTCTGCAATAAAGGCAAGAATGCAGTTTATTGACGGAAAGCCTCCTGTGATTATTGACGGCGGTCATAATACCGGCGGAATTGCAGTTCTCTCACTTCAGTTAAAGCATATGCAGTATTACGGTAAAAAAAGATTTGTCATCATGGGTATGATCAACTCAAAGGACTACGAAGAAGCTGTTGAGACAATATCAAAGCTCAGTGACGGATTTTTTGCCGTTGACAGCTTTGCTCCGAATGCCGTTCCCGCTGAAAAGCTTGCCGAAACCGCAGGAAGGAATACTTCCGCAGAAGCCTGCATTTCACTTGAAGAAGCAATCGGCAAAGCAGAGGCTCTCGCACTTGAAAACGACGGCATCGTTATTGTGTGCGGCTCGCTCTATCTTGCAAGTGAATATCTGAATCAGCATTGATTCTATATGGAACACTGCACGGTAAATCAGTGTTCCTTTTTTATTGCCCAGCTTTTCTGCAGTTTAAACATGCATTGTTTTTCAACATAATTATTGTGAAAATTCAACAAATCTGAAATTTACGAATAATTCCTGCTAACAAAGTATTGCAAATTTTTCCGTATGGTGATATAATTTTTATTGAACTGCGAAAGCAGAATTTATTAAAGGAGGTTTTTTAACAATGGCGTTAAAAAATCAGTATCTTATCGACTTATTAGAAACAGTCAAGAAAAGAAATGCCGGCGAGCCTGAGTTTATTCAGACAGTTACAGAGGTTTTTGAGTCACTCGAAGCAGTGGTAGAAAAGAGACCTGATCTGGTTGAAGCAGGCGTTCTTGAGAGAATTGTTGAGCCTGAGCGTCAGGTTACATTCCGTGTTCCGTGGGTTGATGATAATGGCAAGGTACAGGTAAACCGTGGTTTCCGTGTACAGTTCAACTCCGCAATCGGTCCTTATAAGGGCGGTCTGCGTTTCGCTCCAAATGTATACAGTGGTATCATTAAGTTCCTCGGTTTTGAGCAGATTTTCAAGAACTCTCTTACATCCCTCCCTATGGGCGGCGGCAAGGGCGGTTCAGACTTCGACCCACAGGGTAAGTCAGACGCTGAAGTTATGCGTTTCTGCCAGAGCTTTATGACAGAGCTCTTCAGACATATCGGTCCTAACCTCGATGTTCCTGCCGGTGATATCGGTGTAGGTGCTCGTGAAATCGGTTACCTTTTCGGTCAGTACAAGAGACTTGCAAACGAATTCACAGGCGTTCTTACAGGTAAGGGCATTCAGTACGGCGGTTCTCTTATCCGTCCTGAGGCAACAGGTTACGGCGCAGTTTATTATACAGTAGAAATGCTCGAGCACTTCGGCGACAGCATCAAGGGCAAGACTTTCGCAGTATCAGGCTTCGGCAACGTAGCATGGGGTACTATCAAGAAGGTAAATGAGCTCGGCGGTAAGGTTGTTACTATTTCCGGTCCTGACGGCTACATCTATGATGAAGACGGTATCAGCACTGATGAAAAGGTTGATTTCCTCCTCGAAATGAGAGCTTCTTGCCGCAACAGAGTTCAGGATTACGCAGACAAGTTCGGCGTTCCGTTCTTTGCTGGTGAAAAGCCATGGGGTGCAAAGGTTGATATCATCATGCCTTGCGCTACACAGAACGAGGTTGGTATGGCTGAGGCTGAAAAGATCGTTGCTAACGGCATCAAGTACTATGTTGAGGTTTCAAATATGCCTACTACAAACGAGGCTATTGCTTACCTCAAGCAGAACGGCGTTATCGTTGCTCCTTCCAAGGCTGTAAATGCCGGCGGTGTTGCTGTTTCAGGTCTCGAAATGTCACAGAACTCCATGCGTTACAACTGGTCTGCTGAAGAAGTTGACGAAAAGCTCAAGGGCATCATGAAGAATATCTTCAAGGCTTCTGTTGAGGCTGCTGCAGAATACGGCATGAAGGATGATCTCGTTGCCGGTGCAAATATCGCAGGCTTCCTCAAGGTTGCTGAGGCTATGAAGGCTCAGGGTTGTGTCTGATTACTCCCCTGTCCGATACTGATACTCTTAACAGAGAATCACTGCTCAATTAAACAGAATATTAAACCCATGCGGAAACATAAGCTTCTGCATGGGTTTTTCTTTGTTTATCACATTTTATTCTTTTATCCGCTATGTCGCAACCTCCTGTTGCTGCTGACAACACAGAGTTGTTTTTGATAGAATCAACATTGCTTGTAATCAACAGAATGTTGTGGTATAATTAGATCAGTGAGAAAATCCGGATTTTCTATCACAAAAAAGTCAACACACCGTTGACAAAGGAGGGCGTGGTATGTGTTCACAATTCAGTAAAAACTTAACAGCGTTCAGAAAACGAAGCGGTCTGACGCAGGGTCAGCTTGCTTCAAAGCTCAATGTTACACCACAGGCCGTTTCAAAATGGGAAAACGGAAGTCTGCCTGATACAGAATTTTTACCTCAGCTTGCCGGTATATTGGGTGTATCCATTGATATGCTTTTTGGTCTTGCAAAAGATCAGAACACACCAAATCTTGAACAGATGATTACAGAACGCATCCGCCAGACTCCTCAGAAAGAACGTGCCGATGTGGTAATGCAGCTCTTATATTCAATCATGTCTGCCTATAATGACTATAAAATGTCTCCGCCTAAATATCCTGAAAATCTTGAGCAGGAAACATATGCGGAAATCAGGACTGATTATGAAGGCGCAATTGCCCGTCTGAATGATGATATGAAATATTTCTGCTTCCTGAAAATACCCGAGAACGGTGTTGACAGCTATACAGACGTAACAGAAAATATGATACACCTGTTCAGGACACTCTCTGATAAGGACGCTATCACTATCATCTATTACCTCGGCAGCTGTTATCGCAACAGAATGCAGTCGCTGGAATATATTTCACGTCATACCGGCATCTCAAAACAGCGCACACAGAAAATTATGGATAACCTTGACCGTCTCGGAATTGTCTGGCGTGTATCTGCAAGCATTACAGACACACCCTCTATTATTTACGGATATGGACATAACACAACTCTGACCTGTTTACTGGTTCTTGCAAAGTCTATCGCAAATTATGTAAGATTCCACGATATATATATTGATACTTATTCGCATGGACCATTCCGCAGTGCGGCAGCAGATACATCAGGCCCCGTCCCTCAGGCATCCTTATGGAAAAATGCAGATGAAAACACAAATGAAATTAATAATAATGATTCGGATTTATAATTCTGAAAGGAGTAATTATGAAAAAATGTAAATCTTTTCTGGCAGCTGTAATGGTTATGGCTTCTTCATTAACCCTCCCCATTCCCACTGCAGGTGCAGCAGATAATTCTGCCATGAATATCAATATTGATCTCGGCGCTGAAACCAAAGCTATCAGTCCACATATCTACGGAATAAATCAGTATGGCAATGATTTAAGCAAAGTTTCTGCAACAGCTATAAGACAGGGCGGCAACAGAATGACCGCATATAACTGGGAAAACAATGCATCAAATGCCGGCTCAGACTGGAAATACAGTTCCGATAATAACCTCTCGAATTCCGATGAGCCTGCCGACTGCGCAAAAAAGCTCTCAAAGGATGCTGAAAGAAACGGTGCTGCATACAAGTTCACTACACTTCAGCTCGCAGGATATGTTGCTGCTGATAAGGACGGTACTGTTACAGAAGCTGAAGCCGCTCCTTCAGACCGCTGGAACGAAGTAGTTCTCGCAAAGGGAGGAGAATTCGACGAGACTCCCGACCTTACCGACGGCAAGGTTTATATGGATGAATATGTAAACTATATCATCAATACACTCGGAGATTCTACCTCCGCTGCAGGTATTCAGGGCTACAGCCTCGATAATGAGCCCGGACTCTGGCACCATACCCACAGCCGAATCCATCCTGAACGTGTAACAATTGAAGAGCTTGCAGAAAAATCCATTGAAATGGCAGCAGCAGTAAAGAAGCTCGACCCAAAAGCAGATATCTTCGGACCTTCACTCTACGGATATACAGCATTCCAGAGTCTTGCTGACGATGATTCCTCCGACGAATGGGAAAAAATAAAGGAAGAAAATAACTACCACTGGTATATCGACTGCTACCTTGAGCAGATGAAGAAGGCTGAGGAAGAACACGGAATCCGTCTCCTCGATGTTCTTGATATCCATTATTACCCTGAAGCTAAGGGAGACTGCCGTGTATCACAGTGTACTGATCCTACTCATACAAAATGTGCGGAAGCAAGAATGCAGTCAGTCCGCACACTTTACGAGGAAGGCTACATCGAAGACAGCTGGATAGGACAGTGGGGCAAAGAAAATCTTCCTATGATCCCGAAAATTCAGGAATCTATTGATAAATACTATCCCGGAACAAAGCTTGCTATTACCGAGTACAACTTCGGCGGTAACGATCTGAGTGCAACGATCGCTCAGGCAGAAGCTCTCGGATGCTTTGCAGAAGCAGGAATATATCTCGCAACAAAATGGAGCGGCAATGATTATCAGTACGCCGGTATCAACCTCTACACTAATTATGACGGAAACGGAAGCTCATTCGGTGATATGCTTGTCCCTACAGAAACAGACGACGTTTCACTTTCAAGCGCTTATGCTTCTATCAAGGGCAATGATCAGGGTACAGTTACTGCAATGATCACAAACAAGGACCTTGAAAATCCCGAAAACGCCGTAATCAACCTCAAAAATTCGGATACATCATATGAAGCTGCTGCTGTTTATGCTGTATGCGGAGATTCAGCTGATATCCGCCTGATTGATATTATTCACGATGTTGAAGGTAACGTGGTTAATGTAAATCTCCCCGCTTATTCCGCAGCAATGGTGGTTATCACAGACGACGCTTCTGATTTTGATGAGCTTGAAATCTATGACCCGAATAAAATCACTACTAAAACAGAATCTTTTGACATCACCGAAAGCATGATAAATAAAGACGGCTATGTTGAGGTTCCTATCAGCGACCCTGAACATCTTGTAAGAATAGATATTACCGCTGATGTCGCTTCAAGTGCAGGTTCAAGCTGGGGAACTGCCGGATGCGCAGTATGTATAAATGCTGTTGATTCTGAAGGAACTAAATTCTGGACTTCAAAAAGCTTCTCACTGAAGCTCGGAAAAGGCTCAACCGCATCCGTTGAGTTCGACGGCACACTTTCAAATAAAGAGGAAATCGTTAATGCTGTTGTTGCTGACGGAAAAATCGAGCTTCAGAAATGGTGGGACTCTTCCGAAAAAATGGAAGCTGATATCGCAGATGTAATTTCAGTAGAATATATAAAGGTAGACGTTGTTTATGAATATGAAAATACACCGGCAGGAACTGAGCCTGATTATGGTGACGCCAACTGTGACGGCACTGTAAATATGGCAGACGCTGTTGCAATTATGCAGTCACTTGCAAACCCAAATAAGTATTCCCTTAGTGAAGAGGGTGCCGCTAACGCTGACGTAAGCGGAGGAAATGACGGCGTTACAAATAAGGATGCCCTTGCAATTCAGAAATATAAGCTCGGACTTATTACTGAACTTCCTGAAAAATAATTATTCTATGAGCAGATTTAAGGATAATACTCTTACAGAAGTTTTTACGTATATTATTGAGGGAGAACCTTTCTTCAGAAAGGTTTCCACCGATAAATACAACATACAGCTTCTGTATGGGCATTCACCTTATAGCTGCTCATTTTTTCTTTCTCCGCACTGTCCATGATTTTACATAGATTTAACATTAGGGTGCTATCAGATTTTACATTCATGTGATATATTATAAGCAATGCTTTAAATGAAAGGAATTTATCTATGGACATTTTTGACGCTTTAACGCTTGTCGGCGGTTTGTGCCTGTTCCTCTTCGGAATGAACATAATGGGTCAGGCTCTTGAAAGACGTGCCGGCAGCAAACTCAGAGCGCTGCTTGAAAAGCTTACCACAAACAGAGCTGCCGGTTTGCTCACAGGTCTCGGAGTTACCGCTGTAATCCAGAGCTCTTCCGCTACAACAGTTATGGTTGTAGGCTTCGTAAACTCCGGTCTCATGACTCTGAAGCAGGCTATTAATGTAATTATGGGCGCCAATGTCGGCACTACAGTAACCGCATGGGTTCTCAGCCTCAGCGGTATTGAAAGCAGCAATATATTTGTTCAGATGCTTAAACCAACTTCGTTCACTCCCATTCTTGCATTGCTTGGAATCATTTTCTATATGTTCAGTAAGAACAGCAAGAAAAACGACACAGGTATGATTCTCCTCGGCTTTGCTACTCTGATGTTCGGTATGGATACAATGTCAGGTGCTGTTTCAGGTCTTAAAGACGTACCTGCATTTGCTGACCTTTTCATAATGTTCAAAAATCCTGTTCTTGGCGTTTTCGCCGGTGCTGTCCTGACTGCTATCATTCAGTCAAGCTCTGCTTCTGTAGGTATTCTTCAGGCGCTCGCAAGCACCGGAAAGGTATCTTATGGCGCTGCTATCCCGATTATTATGGGTCAGAATATCGGCACCTGTATCACTGCAATTCTCTCTTCTGTAGGTGCAAACAAAAATGCAAAGCGTGCAGCTCTCATTCACCTTTCATTCAATGTAATCGGTACTGCAATTATACTTATTATGTTCTGTGTTATCAAGGGACTTCTTTCTCCGGCTATACTTGATGATAACGCTTCACTTATGGGTATAGCTGTTGCTCATTCAGCATTCAATATTCTTTGTACACTCATTCTTCTTCCTATGGCAGGCTTCCTTGAAAAGCTTGTTAACAAGATAGTTCCTGATGCTAAATCAGAAGAGGATAATTCCGAGCTTGACGAAAGACTTCTTGCAACTCCGCCTATCGCTCTTGAACGCTGCCACAAGCTTGCATTTGAAATGGCTGATGTTGCAGTCAAGTCACTCAAGGACAGTATGACTGCTCTTTACAATTATTCCCCTGAGCTTGCTGAATCCATCAGAGAAGCCGAAGATGTGACCGACCACTATGAAGATATTCTCGGAACCTATCTCGTTAAACTGAGTTCACATAAAATCAGTGCTGCCGACAGCGCAGAATCCGCAAAGCTTCTTAAAATTATCGGTGACTTCGAGCGTATTTCCGACCACAGTGTGAATATTCTCGAATCCGCTGAGGAGCTTAACGAAAAGGGTATTGTATTCACAGAAAAGGCTATCAAGGAAATTTCAGTCCTCACCTCTGCGGTAAGCGAAATCCTCGATCTCTCACTTGAAGCATTTGTAAATAATAATCTTAACGCAGCTGCTGCCATTGAACCGCTTGAACAGGTTATTGACGGTCTCAAAAAGCTTCTCAGAAATCATCATATCGTTCGTCTCCAGCAGGGCGAGTGTTCAATCGAAGCAGGCTTTGTCTGGGCTGACCTCCTTACAAACCTCGAAAGAACCTCTGACCACTGCTCAAATATCGCAGGCTGTGTTGTTGATATCACAAACAGCAATATGAATCTCCATGAATCGCTCAGAGAGGTTCGTGCAGGAAGTCTCCAGTACAGCGAAAACTACGAAAGCTACGTATCTAAATACTCTCTTGCAGGTATATAAAAGCTTAAGGCTGCCGGACAAAAATCCGGCAGCCTTTCAATTTACTTCAGTATTTTATTCAAAATCAAATTCATCTGCGTATTTTTTCTTGAATTCCTCAAACACCTCGTTGAGAAGCGCTTCATCCTCTATAGAGACAAAATCATCAAATTCAGGATCCTCACCCGGAAGGATTTCAAGAATCACAACCTCGTCATCCTCATCGTCAAAGGGCAGCATTACAGCAAATAACCGCTCCTTATATTCAAGTGTATCAAGAATTTCAAATGATATGTCCTCGCCGTTGTCGTCAGTAAGAGTTATATAATTTTCGTTCTCTTCTGCGAACTCATCGAGTTCTTTCTCGTTAAAATCGCTCATAGTCAAAACCTCCGAAAAATAGTGATAATTTATTTTAACACATATACAAAAAAATTGCAATCCTTTTTAGCCGGAATCCATTGAAATTTTATGTTTTATACTTGCAATATTCAGAGCAGTATGATATAATAAATTGTAAGTGTGCATTTTCGCACAAGTAATAATTATGAAAAGAGGAAAAAAAATGCCTGCTAATATTGTTGTCGGAACTCAGTGGGGAGACGAGGGTAAGGGTAAAGTTATTGATATTCTTGCTTCCCGTGCTGATGTCGTTGTACGCTCACAGGGCGGTAACAACGCCGGTCATACTGTCGTAAATAATGGTGAGGTCTATAAGCTTCATCTCATTCCTTCCGGTATCCTCTACCCCGATACCCTCTGCCTTATCGGTGCCGGTGTAGTGCTTGACCCTAAGGACTTTATCGGTGAACTTGATGGTCTTGAGGCAAGAGGTATCTCTACCGCAAATCTTAAGGTTGACCCTCGTGCTCATATCGTTATGCCGTGGCACATTACTCTCGATGGTCTTTCAGAAGCCTTCAGAGGCGGCAAAGATATCGGTACAACAAAAAGAGGTATCGGCCCTACATATATGGATAAGTATGAACGCTGCGGTATCAGAATGTATGACCTCGTTCACCCTGAGGTTCTTGCTGAAAAAATTCAGTCTACCGGCAAGCTTAAAAACAAGATAATCACAGAGGTTTACGGCGGCGAAGCTTTTGACCTCGACGCTGTTACTGCTGAATATATTGAGTACGGTAAGAGACTTCTCCCCTATATGGACGATGTTTCTGTACTCACCTTTGAAGCTTCAAAGGCAGGAAAAAGCATCATGTTTGAGGGCGCTCAGGCTACCCTCCTTGACATTGATTTCGGTACATATCCCTATGTTACTTCTTCTCATCCGCTCTCCGCAGGTGTCTGCGTAGGTACAGGTGTCGGCCCTAAGGTTATCACTAATATTATCGGTGTTGCCAAGGCTTATACAACAAGAGTCGGCAAGGGTCCGTTCCCGACAGAGCTTGACGATGAAATCGGTGATAAAATCAGAAATGTCGGCGGCGAATTCGGTACTACAACAGGTCGTCCGAGAAGAACAGGCTGGTTTGACGCTGTAATCGTCCGTCACTCCGTAAGAGTAAACGGTCTTGACAGCCTTGCTATCAATAAGCTTGATACTCTTGCAGGTATCGATACTCTTAAAATGTGCGTAGCATATAAGAAGCCAGATGGTACAGTTACCGAAAACTTCCCGCCGACTCTTGAAGAGCTCGACGGCTGCACTCCCGTTTATGAGGAATTCCCGGGCTTTACTGAGGATATCTCAGGCTGTAAGAGCTTTGATGAGCTTCCCGATAACTGCAAAACATATATCGCTCGCCTTGAGGAGCTTGTCGGCTGCCACGTAAGCATGGTTGGCATCGGTCCCGACAGAGCTCAGGTTCTTGAAAGATAATTATGAAATTATTTAAAAATATTATTGCCATTCTCGCTGCACTGACTCTTACTGCCGGTGCAGCTCCGGCTTCTGTTTATGCTGCCCCTTCAATGGATATTTCTATTACGGAGTATGCTCACCTCAGCAGCCGCAACTACTTTTCTACTACAGATGAGGCTGCCGCTTACGTCAAGCAGCAAATCAAAAACAGAGTCTCTGACGTAACATTTTCCATACCGGCAACCTCTGAGCCTATAACCGATGTGTTTGACGAAATCATGACTAAAATCCTCGCCGAAACACGTATCGGTGACGACGGCGACTATATCCGTCTGGGTATATACGGCTGCGGTTACGGCTATTCGTCAGGCGGACGCAGCATTACACTGAAATATACTTTCACTTATTTCACAAATGCTGAACAGGAAGCCGCTCTGAATGAAAAGCTCGAAGAGGTTATGGACTCACTTAACCTTGACGGCAAAAGCGATTATGAAAAAATATGCGCTATCCACAGATATATCACCAATAATGTTTCCTACGCCGATAATATGGACGATATGACCATTTTCTCTGCCTATGGAGCCCTCGTCAAGGGCAAGGCTGTCTGTCAGGGCTATGCACAGCTGCTCTACAGAATGCTTACTGAAGCTGGTATATACAGCCGTGTTATTGAAGGCACCTCAAACAACGTCAATCATGCGTGGAATATCGCTGAGATTGACGGTTTGTACTATCTCATTGACGCAACCTATGACTCTGCATACAGCTCCTTATCTATGACACCATACCTGCTTAAAGGTACAAGTGATTTTGATGATGCAGATTCTACCCATACCCATATAACAGGTACAGGCAATCCTCAGAGCTATGCTCTTTATCCCGATTATACGTCGGACGAGTTCAATAAGCAGTATAAAATCAATGAAACTGCCTATAATCCGGCAAATCCTGCTAAGGGCTACACTCTCGGCGATGTGAACAGCGACGGCTTTATCAATGCTATTGATGCATCACGTACACTCTATTCCTATGCAGAGACCTCTGCAACCGGTACAAGCAGCTTTACTGCCGCAGAATTAAGAGCTGCCAATGTAAATGGCGATAAGTATGTAAATGCTGTTGACGCTTCATATCTGCTTAAATACTATGCCGAGATTTCCTCAGGAAGCCCCTTTACTCTGACAGAATTTCTCGATTCTCTGAAATGAGGTGAAATTTTATGAACGACGAAAAAAACTTTGCAAGCTCACCGCTTGATGAAATCGAATATAATCCCTCAACCGCTAAAAAAGACGGTCCCGAAGGTATTTCAGCTCCTGTACTCGATGACTTCGGATATGTAGCTCCATCTGATAAAAAGAGCGGACCTCAGGGCGTTTCTGCCCCGATTCTGGACGATATGGATTCCTATACGCCTGCCCCTGAAAAGAAAGGCGCTCCGCAAGGTGTTTCTGCTCCGGTTCTGGACGATAACGATGAACCATACAGTGCAGAGATTCCCGAAAAATTAATCCTCTCCGATGAGGAAATTATCGCAGGTCTTTCTCCGGATCAGCTTGAAGTTTTCAACAGGCTGCCTGCTGAAAATCAGAAAAAGGTTCTTGATATGCGTCGTGCACAGCTCGGCGCAGAAGCTCCTGCCGAGGAAGTAAAAGCTCCTGTTCTCGACGACGATAACTATATCCCGCTGCCGAAAAAGGAAGAGCCCCCCAAGCCTGCTGAACCAATTAAGGCGCCTGTTCTTGATGATGAACCTGAGCCGCCTAAATATGTTCCTAAATATGTAGACGAGGATCTCGAAAAAGCCAAGCGTGAAGCAGCTAAAAAGGCTGTATCTTCACAGCTTACCTCCAACCAGAAGGATTCCAAGGAAAGCCTTCGCATGATGCTTGAGCTTAAGGAGGAACGCAGGGCTGAAATGGCAGCAAAGGGCTTCAGAATTTCAATAATTCTCACATTTGTCGGAATTATTGCTGCCGTAGCCTTCTATCTTCTCTATTCAGGTCAGCTCGGCCTCAGTTACAATGAGGGTCTGAGCGGTATCAGCAAGGTCATCGAAAATTCATCTCTTTATATTGCTGTTATCGTGGGACTTTGTTCATTTACCCTGCTTACAGGCATAGGCAGCTTTAAATCTCTCAGTTCGTTCATTTTTATGGTGTTTGGCGTCATGCAGATATTCCCGGGCGTTATTATGATTCCACAGCATAACGGAAATAAGGCGCTCATTGTAGTATTGTATGCCGCAGCACTTATCTGTACCGTTGTGGTTTTTGCAACACTTTGCGGAAGCGAATGCGTCGGACAGTTCTTCAAAAAGGATAAAAACAGATTAGATTGACTTATTCGGACTGCCGCATAATAACATTGGTAATCTTATAGGCAATATATACGTATTTATCGAGGGGAATCTTTCTTCAGAAAGGTTCCCCTCTTTTTTAAAATGGTTCTTTCTCAATAATTCGTGTATAACTCCTATAAGGATACCACCTTTATGCGGCAGTTTATTTTTATAAAATCATATTAAGTTTACCATTAAATATTGACAAATTCTCTTTAGTAAGGTAAAATATTATTATACAAACCGCTATTTTACTGAAAGGAGTTTTTACATATGATTTCAATAAAAATTGATGACTTCTCTGCTAACTATGACCTGTTTGTAAAGCTTTGCGAAATCACCTCTGAACCGCTCAAGCTTTGTAAGGACGGAAAATCAGACCTCATCGTTATGAACGCTGATGCCTATGAACGCAGAAAGAAAATGCTCGACCTCCGTGAAAAGCTGCTGCGTATCAACGAGGATGATCCGCTTGAATCCAAGGGAATTTCTCTCGAAGAACTGAGCAAATATATCAACGAGCTTGAAGCTGAGGTTAAAGGATAATATATCACAGCACTAAGCCTGTACCTCTTAATAATTATCTATTCATTAAAATATAATGAAAATTTGATGAAATAACGGAAATATTCTTGACAAGTTGTAATTTCTAATTTATAATAATATCAACGGCAGAGAAGGGGTTCGATGTCGTACCGATTATTTTTTTACATGAAACAGGAGGATTTGAAAATGGGAATTTTTAGCAGATTAAGCGATTTACTTAAGTCAAATGTCAACGACCTTATCGACAGAGCTGAAGATCCGGAGAAAATGGTCAAGCAGGTTATCGTGGATATGCAGGCTGAGCTGACTAAGGCTACTCAGAACTACGGTAAGGCTAAGGCTAGCGAAAGTCTTGCAGAAAAGAAGTATCTTGAAGCTCAGAAGATTTCTCAGAGCTGGGAAAACAAGGCTAAGGCTGCTCTTTCTCAGGGCAATCAGGAGCTTGCAAAGCAGGCTCTCGCTAAAAAGGTCAAGGCCGACGCTGACGTTACAAGCTATAAGGAAATGTATGAGTCTATCTCTGACCAGACAGAAGCTATCGGAAATCAGGTAGAGGTACTTAAAGCAAAGCTCGACGAAGCAAAGAGCCGTCAGGCTATGCTTATAGCTCGTTCACAGATGGCTGATACACAGAAAAACCTTGCTAAGTCCGCAGGCGGATTTGACGGCTCATCTTCTCTCGAAAAATTTAACAGAATGGAAGAAAAAATAGCTCGTAAGGAAGCTGAGGCTGCTGCGTTTACTGAAATTGCAGGAAACGACGATGTACTTGAGGATTCTTTTGAAAAAATCGAAACAGACGCTAAGGTTGACGCTGAGCTTGCAAGACTGATGGCTGAAATGAACGGAGGCGCTGCTGCAGCTGATGAGGCTCAGTAAGTCTTTCTAAAACCAATAATTACAAAGGAGCTTTTATATGAGCAGCAAAGAAAACTATTCAACACGTAAAATTTTAAAAGAAACGCTTCCTGTGCTCGCTGCAATTTTTATTGCAATGGCTTCAGTAATGTACATTCTGTTCAAAAGCTGGAGCAATAAGCTCTACTTTGAAAAATGGAAGGATTATGAGGACTGCGGTATCTGATATATCCGAAAAAAATATGGCTGCTGTAATTTGTATACAGCAGCCTTTTTTGTGTTATTCCTCTTCCTTCTTTATTCTGAAAATAACTCTTAATATACCCGAAAGCAGCTTCGGACTTCTGATTACCACAACTTTCATATGTAATCCTCCTTTTCAGATATATCTTATTATATTCTGAAAGGAAAATTTTGTGATTACATTTTTGAGCGGACTATCAATGCAAGTCCGCTTTTTATTTTCAATACTGCCTCTGATGAGGTGATTTCATTGCTGACTCCAAGCGGAAAACCACTTGTCAGTAAGTAATCCGAAAGAGGATATTTTACTCCGCTGAGCTGATTGATATGAAGCTTATCAGTCAAAGCAAAAAGCGAGAAATACCATCCTTCCATTACAGGATAACAGTACTCCCCTTCACCCTGAACAGTTATAATGTTATCGTAATCCTCTATTATACCCTCGCAGCCCTGATTATGAATATAAGTCAATGTCTGAATATTAGCGACAGTGTGGTCGAAACGGCCTCCGAGCGCACCATACAGCACAATTTTCTCTGCACCGTTCTCTATTGCAAGCTTAACCGCAAGCATTGCATCTGTATCGTCTTTTTCGGGAATGCTGCGATGAATTTCTATATTCTCAGGAAGCTTATCAGTATACGAATCAAAATCACCGACTATTATATCGGGGACAATCCCAAGCGCTCTTGCATGACTGTATCCTCTGTCGGCACAGATTATAAAATCCTCTGCTCCGATTTTAATAAAGGAGGGATCTTTGATTTCCCCGCCGGCGAAAATTCTGCATATTTTCATTTCAGCTCCCACTCCTTCAGCTGCTTTGCCTCGTCATACATAGTACAATAGCTTGTGTGACGGCTTTCGGAAATTTCTCCTCTGTCAACAGCCTCAATTACTGCACAGCCCTTCTCGCAGGTATGTGAGCAATCCTTGAAGCGGCAATCACCGGAATACTGCTCCATTTCACGGAAGCAGCCGGCAAGCTCCTCCTTGCGTATTATGTCATAGCGATTGGTCTCAAAGGTTGAAAAACCGGGGGTATCAGCAATATAGCCTCCGTCCCTGAGCTTATAAAGCTCGGCATGACGGGTTGTATGGCGGCCTCTTCCCAGTTTTTTGCTGATTTCGGCTGTAGGAATATTCAATGTTGAATCAACTGCATTAAGAAGAGTTGACTTTCCTGCGCCAGAATTTCCTGTAAATGCGCTGATTTTCCCCGACAGAAGTTCTCTTACGCCGTCTATTGTGCTTTCATCAGCATAGTCAACCTCAAGAACTTCAATTCCGATTTTATCATAAATGCGGTGAATTTCTGAGCTGTCGCCGAGGTCGGTCTTAGTAATCACCACAACAGGACGGATAGACTTGTACTCCGCAATAGCAATAAACTTATCCAGAATCAGATAATTCGGTGACGGACTACACGTTGATACAATAAAAATCAGCTGATCAAGATTTGCAAGAGGAGGTCTTATAATACAGTTTTTTCTGTCGTAAATTTCAGTTATAACTCCATTCTGAAGCTTAACCCTGTCCCCGACATAAGGACTTATTCCTCTGTTGCGGAAAACTCCTCTCGCTTTACACTCATAAATACCGTCAGGGGACTCTACAGTATAGAGTCCCCCTAAGCATTTTATTATAATTCCGCTTGTTTCCGAACGGTTTACCATAACTGTTCGCCGCCGTTTTCACCGCCGCCGTTAGGATCCTGCCAAGGTTCTGTAGTCGGCGGATCTGTCCACTGCTCTGTCGGAGGCTCTGTTGGTGGTTCTGTAGGTGGCTCCGTTGGTGGTTCTGTCGGAGGCTCTGTTGGTGGCTCTGTCGGAGGCTCTGTTGTTTCAGGCTCAGGGAAGCCGCCTACCATCTCAAAGGCTAAACGTATATCCTCTCTGACTGTAATAACACTGCTTGTTGCGAAATTGAAATAATACTCACCAATATTGCATCTTGCGTTTGTGCTGATATTAGTAAGCACTACTGTTACGCTGACATTTTCACCCGAACCCTGAATATTCTTTTCGATGTAGCTCATTTCAGGAACGAGGAAATTCTGAGTTGATTCAACATCAGTTGTTCCGTTCGGATTTTTGATAATGAAGTCGATTACAAATCTGCCGTTTGCATCTGACGGGAAAGGAATTCTGAACGGAATTTCTCCGTCAGGAGTTGTACCGTCACTGAAATAAAGGATAATTTCTGTACCCTCATCAACCTTTTCGCCCTTCTTGATGCTCTGATCTACAACAATACCTTCATCCTCATATGACGGAGTAGGCTCTGTTTTTACCTTGAGTCCGCTGTATGAAGCTATTCTTGAAGCGTCCTCAACGTCTTTGCCCGTATAGTCCTCAACATTTACCTGATCTGTATTTGCGCCCATACTTACATAAAGGATAACTGTCTCGCCCTTATGAATCTCAACGCCTGCCTCTGGCTCTGTTTTTATTACATAGCCCTTCTGAACTTCGGTACTTGCCTGCTGTTTCACCTTAGGTTCAAGACCTCGCTGAGTGAGCTGATCCTTAGCAACCTCAACATTCATGTTGCTTACCTTAGGCATTTCAACGGTTTCAAGTCCACGGCTGATTTTTACTCTGAGCACGTCACCTTTATTGAATTCATCACCGGCAGGAATGCTCTGCTCCATGATGTGGTTTTCCTCAAGCTCATTATATTCCGAGCTTTCGATCTCAAACTTGATAGTATTTCCGTATGCTCTTACAGCCTCGTTATAATCCCAGTTATAAAAATCGGGCATTGTATGGTCAGCTTTTTTTCCATCATTCTTTATGAGACTGCCGAGAAGCTGTGCTACAAAAATTACCGCAACGATAATAACTACTACAACTACAGCTGTGAGTACAGGAACTACAAGCGATGAACGCTCTTCTTCCTCATCATCGTCGTCATCATCATAATATTCATTATTATTGTAAATTGGATTCTGATTGTTATATCTCTGAGGCGGCTGACCTCCCGCATACATTGCGGCAGCACCGGCCGGAGCAGCATAAACAGGAGCTTTAGAGGCATAAGCACTCTCTACCTCATCAGGACTTTCGGTCTGAACATCTCCTCCTACAGGAGCACTGAAATGTCTTGTATTCTCATCGTCGTCAGGCTCTTCCTGATAGTAGCCGAAGGTAATATCGGGATTTGCTTTAAAGGCTTCGATATCATTTATCATCTCAGCGGTTGTCTGATATCTGTCCTCGGGAGCCTTTTCCATAGCTCTGAGGACGATTTCCTCAAGTCCGTCAGGAATATCTGCATTTATTGCTCTCGGGCGCTCAGGAATATCGTGCATATGCATTACAGCGATAGCAACCGGATTATCACCGTCAAACGGTTTTCTTCCGGTAAGCATTTCATACATCATTGCACCAACCGAGTAAATATCGCTCTTAGCGTCGGTTACATTTCCGCTTGCCTGCTCGGGACTGATATAATGAACACTTCCGATTGCCTGATCAGTAGCTGTTTTACCGTCCTCACGGGCAAATTTTGCAATGCCGAAATCCATGACCTTTATAGTACCGTCGGTGAACATCATTATATTCTGCGGCTTGATATCACGGTGAACGATACCCTTATCATGTGCATGCTGAAGTGCACGCAGAATCTGGATTACAAAGTGAACGGTATCCTTCCAGGTGAGGACCTTTTCTTCCTCAATATACTCCTTGAGTGTAATACCGTCGATATATTCCATGACGATATACTGAATTTTCTCAGAGAATCCGACATCATAGATTTTAACGATATTCGGGTGTGAAAGAACAGCAATTGCCTTGGATTCGTTTCTGAAACGGCGGAGAAATTCCTCATTTTCCACATATTCCTTTTTCAGAATCTTTATCGCAACGGTTTTGTTGTCGATAACATCGATACCCTTATAGACCTCAGCCATTCCGCCGACGCCGATAAGCTCGGTGATTTCGTATCTCCCGTCGAGCTTTTTGCCAATATTCTTATCCATTTCCTTTCCTCCTGCATTAGTCAGAAATTACCGCAACGGTTATATTGTCACGGCCGCCCTTATCCAGAGCGAGTTTTATAAGTTCGTCAGCAACGTCATCGAACGGAGCTTTTGCAATGACGTCATATATTTCATCGTCGCTGCAATATCCCGACAAGCCGTCGGAACAAAGCAGCAGACTGATTTTATCTTCATAATCAAGAATAAATGTATCGGTTAGGACTGTTTTTTCTACGCCTACCGCTCTTACAAGCATATGCTTCTGAGGATGAACCTCCATTTCGGCTTCTGTAATTTTTCCCTGCTCATAAAGCAGCGACGCCACATTATGGTCAGTTGTGACCTTTGCCAGACCGTTATCTGTTATCAGATAAGCTCTGCTGTCGCCTACATTAGCAATAAAGGCTGTTTTACTGTTTATAAATGCGGCAACACAGGTTGTACCCATGCCGAAATTTTTGAAATCAAGCCTTGCTCTTGTATAGATCACGGAATTTGCGGCTGAAACCGAAGATACAAGCAGTTTACGTATGTTTTCATCGCTCATACTCTCGGTATATCCGGCTGAGAAGCGCTGGAAAAATTCGTCTATTGCAATACGGCTTGCTTCCTTTCCGGCACGTTCACCGCCCATACCGTCACAAACGACAGCAAGGATATTATGACCAAAATACTCACATCTTACAGCGTCCTGATTTTCCTCACGCTTAAGACCGATATCCGTCCCGAATCTGTATCTCAATTTTCAGCACCTCCGTTTCCATTGTGTTCAGCAGCATCACGTCTGAGTTGACCGCACGCCGCCTCTATATCGCTTCCGAGAGTTCTTCTTACAGTAGCGTTTATACCCCGCCTGCCGAGTCTTTTTGCAAATTCTGCAACACCGGCTCTTGCGGTACGATAATTTCTTTCTTTAACCTTATTTACGGGAATCAGGTTCACATGACAGTTTATGCCTCTCAGCAGCCGTGCCAGCCTGTCCGCATCCTCATCCGAAGAATTCACATTGTCAATGACGGCATATTCAAAGGTCACACGCCGTCCTGTTTTGCTGATATAGTGCCTGCATGCCTCTATCAGGCTATCTATATTATATGTCCGGTTGACCGGCATTATTTCACTTCTTCTGTCGTTATCTGCGCTATGAAGCGAAACAGACAGTGTAAGACCGAGTTTAAGCTCTGCAAGCTCATAAATCTTCGGAACAATACCACAGGTTGAAAGTGAAACGTGTCTCAGACTGAGGTTATTACCGTTTTTGTCTGAGAGTAGACCGAGAAAGCTTATAACATTATCATAATTATCGAGAGGCTCTCCGATACCCATGAGCACAACTCCAGATACCCTTACACCTGCATCCTTCTCGGTTTCATAAATCTGCATCAGGATTTCCGACGGCTCAAGGCTTCTTATGTATCCTGCAATTGCAGATGCACAGAAGCGGCACCCCATCTTACATCCGACCTGAGTCGAGACGCATATGCTGTGACCGTAATTATATTCCATTAAAACGGTCTCCACAAAATTGCCGTCAGGAAGCCTATACAGATATTTTACAGTATTATCTATAGCAGATTCAAGCTTTTTCTGCACAAATAGTCTATTTATACAAAAAATCTCTTTTAGTCGCAATCGCAATTGGACAGATATATCAGTCATTTCGTCAAAATCAAAGATTCTTTTCACGTGCAGCCATTGAAAAATCTGCTTTGCACGGAATTTCTTTTCGCCTTTTTCAGCAAGAATATCACCAAGCTCGTCAAGGCTGAGACTGAGAATATCAATTTTTTCCAATTTATCACCACTTTACTGAATCATTTTATTTTTCTGAATTTTGCAATAAAAAATCCATCGCTTCCGAAATGACACGGAAATATGCTTGCTCTGCAGCCGAATTTTTCCCCGAGAGGCTCTGGCAGCGTTACAGGTTCAAGCTCAGGATGATTTTTCAGAAGTCTGTCCACAACCTCATCATTTTCGGCTCTGCGGAGTGTGCAGGTTGAATAGACAAGCTCTCCGCCAACCGCAAGGTAGTTCAGGGCATTATGTGCAATATTGTACTGGATTTCCGGAAGCGCCGAAAAATCCTCTTCGTCTTTATATTTTATTTCAGGCTTTCTGCGGACTGCACCGATTCCTGAACACGGAACATCACAAAGAATCTTAGTAAACTCAGGAAGCTCAGGATTATACACCGCAGCATCACCGCAATCTGCAATGATATTGGTGAGGCCAAGCCTCTGCGCACCGTCACGGATAAGCTTTACACGCTTTTCATGCAGATCGAAAGCATAAATCTTTCCCTTACCGTTCATCATCTCTGCCATAGTAAAGGTTTTGCCTCCGGGAGCAGCACAGATATCGAGAACAAGGTCATTTTCAGTCGGCGAGAGTGCCATACAGCAAAGCTGTGAAGCCATATCCTGAACATGAAAAAATCCTGATTTAAAAGCCTCTGTATTGACAGGGTCGCCTCCGCCGAGCATATAGCAGTCGGGCAGAAGCTCACTTCCTGTAAGTGTTATATTTTCAAGTGAGGCTGCAAGCTCCGCCTCAGTGCAGCGGGTCGAATTCATTTTGATTGTAACCGCAGGCTTTTCAAGAGCATCTGAAAGCAGATTTGTCATAAGCTCCAAGCCATAGTCAGCGCACAGACGCTCAACAAGCCATACAGGCGCTGAGTACAGTATAGATGAGGAATTAATGATGTCCATCGGTACGGGAAATACCTTTTCATGTCGGATAAAGTTTCTGAGAACAGCATTGACCATACCGGAAGCGCTTGCCTTGCCAAATCTTTTTGCAAGCTTTACACTTTCATCAACGGCAGCGCTGTCAGGCACATTTTCCATATACAAAAGCTGATAAATACCGCACCGCAATATATTTATAATTATGTCATCAAGCTTGCTCAGCGGACGTGATGAAAGACCACCTATGATATGGTCAAGGGTAATCTTTCTCTCAATCACGCCATAATAAAGTGCCGAACAGAACTTCTTATCACGCTCACTCATATCGGAGCTGTCAAGACCATGACTCAGCTGAATGTTTGAATAGCTTGAGCCCTTAAAGGTCTTATTAAGCAGCTTTACCGCAAGATATCGTGGATCTGTCATATTATCTTCTCTTTGCTGAAGCAAGGAGTCTCAGAAGCTGGAGCAGTGAAACAACAAGTGAAGTAACATATGTCAGTGCAGCTGCTGTGAGAACCTTTCTTGCCTGTGGAATTTCACTTATTTCGAGAATCGAATCGTTTTCAAGGGTTTTGAGTGCTCTGTTGCTTGCGTCAAACTCAACAGGAAGGGTTACAAGCTGGAAAAGAACAACTGCACCAAACATAATGATTCCAACGTAAATCAGTGCCGGGAACACCTCAAGCATAACAACGCCGATAATGAAAACAAAATACCAGAACTTTGAGCAGAAATTTGTAATCGGAACAAGAGTGCTTCTGAGCTGGATAGGAGCATAATTTTCAGCGTGCTGACAAGCGTGACCGCACTCATGGGCTGCTACACCGATTGCTGCAACAGATGACTTTCCATAAACTGAATCAGAAAGTCTTATAACATTTGCAGTCGGATCAAAGTGGTCAGTAAGATTGCCGCTGATGCGCTCAATGCTGATATGATAGAGTCCGTTACTGTCGAGAATCTGTCTTGCAACCTGATCAGCTGTAAGACCTCTTGAATTGCGGACCTTCTGATATTTGTTAAAGGTTGATGTCACGTTAATCTGCGCAATCACAGGAATAACCAGCATAATTAATAAAACAACAATACCATCCATAATAAATACCTCCGTTTAACCTAATTTTTCACCTTTAGTAAGTTTTTTTCCTCTGAGGAAGTCCTCAGTTTTCATGCGTTTTTTTCCTTCCGGCTGAACCTCAAGGAAGGTTACAAGTCCTCCGTCACCGCATTTAACGGTAAAAGTATCGGAATTGACAATTTCTCCGTCCTGAGCCTCGGGAGCAATTTTGTCCGAAATCATTGACCTGAAAATTTTCAGTCTCTTTCCCTCAAGCATTGTAAAGCCTGTAACACCTCTTATAGTGTTATGGATTTCCTCTGCCGTTTTTGAGAAATCGAGCGCACTCATTTCCTTTTTTATCATCGGAGAATAGCACGAAAGCGAGTCGTCCTGTTTTTCAGGATTAAGCTTTCCGTTTTCAATAGCATCAAGAGTTTCGGCAAGAACCTCGCCGCCCATAGCTGCAAGGCGCTCATAAAGCTCCTGATACGTCTCATTTTCGCCGATTTTTGTCATTTTCTTAATCAGCATATCTCCGGTATCAAGTCCCTCTGACATCTGCATTGAGGTTACTCCGGTTTCAGTTTCGCCATTGAGAATACACCAGTTAATCGGTGCAGCACCCCTGTATTTCGGCAAAAGAGAAGCATGAATATTAATGCAGCCATACTCAGGAAGCTCAAGAACCTCCTTCGGCAGAATCTGTCCATAAGCTGTTACGACTATAAGATCAGGAGCAATATCGTTCAAAATCTTCATTGACGCTTCTGCATCCTCACCCTTTCTGAGTGATAACGGCTGATAGACATCTACCCCATATTCAAGAGCTGCAGCCTTGACGGGCGTCGGAATCATCTTGTAGCCACGTCCCTTAGGCTTATCAGGCTGAGTAAAAACAGCTGAAAGCTGATGTCCGCTCTCTGCAATAGTTTTCAGACATGGAACAGCAAAATCAGGTGTTCCCATAAACACAATCTTCATACTGTCATTCCTCCTCGGGAACGAAAAATTCCTCCACTATTTCCGTAAAAACGTGACCATCGAGATGATCATTTTCGTGGCAGGTACACTGAGCAGCAAGCTCGGTAAAATCACATTCAAACCAGTTGCCGTTTCTGTCCTGAGCCTTCAGATGACATTTCATCGGACGTGTAACATAGCCCCATACATTCGGACATGAAAGACATCCCTCCTGCACACGCTGTTTACCGGTTTTCTGTGTTACTTCAGGATTTATAGCCTCTACAATGCCCTCATCAAGGTGCATGATAAAGAGTCTTCGGCAAACTCCTATCTGAGGAGCTGCAAGACCGACTCCCTGAGCTTTGTCAAGAGTTTCATGCATATCATCAAGAAGCTGTGCAAGCTTTTCATCAAATTTATCAACAGGCTTGCATACCTTATGGAGTATTTCATCCTTGTCTGTTAAAATATTTCTCAATGCCATTGATATCTATCCTTTCAGTTCTATATATAATTAGTATCAACAGAATTTATACACCTACGTCACCGTTCATATCGGCGTAAACTGTAATATTTTTCATTTCCTTCAAACGTGCCGACTCAACAAGCACCGTACTGATAAAGCCCCGCATTCCGGCATTATTCTTACATTTCATGATAATTCTGTATCTGTATTTTCCGTTGATTCTTCCATAGGAGCATTTTACAGGTCCGAGGACTCTAACCGGAGTTTTCGGCTGAAGCTCCTTTAAGCGAAGATTCATCAGCTTCATCACAGCGCCCGCACCATTTTTTACTGATGCATCGTCATTTCCGGTAAAGCAGAAAATACACATATCACAAAGCGGCGGAAATATCATAGCACGTCTGATGGCAATTTCCTCTCTATAGAAGCCTGTATAATCCTGTGAAGCGGCAAGATTCATCACGTAATGCTCAGGAATAAAGGTCTGAAGCACCGCACGTCCTATTCGCTCGCCACGTCCGCCTCTGCCGACAACCTGAGTAATCAGCGAGAAGGTACGTTCATAGCTTCGGAAATCTCCCGCATAGAGCGCCTTATCTACTGACAGAACGCCGACCAGCGTAACATTCGGGAAATCAAGACCCTTTCCGATCATCTGAGTGCCGATCATAATATCGTACTCACCATTGCGGAATGCCATAAAATTCTTCTCATAGGAATATCTTGAAAAGGTTGTATCTGCGTCCATCCGCAGAATTCTTGCGTCCGGAAATAAGACAGAAAGCTCTTCTTCAAGCTTCTGAGTACCAAAGCCCATACTTTTCAATCTCTCAGAGCCGCAGGATGGACAGTTTTTTACAGGCTCGCCGGCATAACCGCAGTAATGACACATCATTTTGTCATTTTTTTTATGATATGTCAGCGGAACAGAACAGTTCGGACAATATACCGGCTGATAGCAGTCACAGCAGCTTATTATCGTATGGTAGCCACGTCTGTTAAGCAGCAGTATTGTCTGCTCACCGTTTTTAAGGTTAATGTTTATTTCTTCAGTCAGCTTACCACTGAATTCTGTGCGGTTACCGCTCTCCCTTTCAAGGTTCATATCAATGATACTCACCTCAGGCAGCGGACTGCTATGGTATCTCTTTTTCATTTCAAGGAGCTTATAAGCTCCTCTTTCTGCGAGATAATAGCTCTCTATCGAGGGTGTTGCAGAAGCAAGCAGAAGAACTGCTCCATGATGGGCACAGCGCTGCTTTGCAACATCACTTGTTGTATATCTTGGTGAGCTGTCCGATTTATAGGAACGTTCACCCTCCTCATCAATAATAATGAGTCCGATATCTGAAAGAGGTGCAAAAACAGCGCTTCTCGTTCCAATGACGATATCCGCCTCACCTCGTTTGATTCTTTTGTATTCGTCAAGCCTCTGTCCGAGAGATAATCCGCTGTGAATAACAGCGACTCTCTCACCGAAAAGAGCTCTGAACCTTCGCATTATCTGCGGAGTCAGGCTTATTTCAGGAATCAGCAGTATTGCCTGTCTTCCAAGCTTTATTGTATCACTTATGAGCTTTTCAAACACCGATGTCTTTCCGCTGCCTGTTATGCCGTGAAGAAGAAAAACAGCAGGCTTTTTCGCAAAAAGCTGTGCCAGAACTGCATCATGAGCCGTCTGCTGTTCATCGGAAAGTATGATTTCGTCGATATTTCTGCTTTCTCCGGAATCGTTCTCAACCTGACGAAGAACCTCTGCTTCATATTCCACAGCAGCTCCGTTCGCTGCAAGACGTTTTATTACGGCAGCTGTGACTCCGCACATATAAGCAGCCTCTTTTGACGTAACAGCACCGTTTTCCTCAAGAAAGGAAGCAACCTTTTTCTGCTTCGGAGTAAGCGTGAAACGCTCTGGTGACATATGGTATTCATCAGTAAGACGCACCATTTTCACTGAAGCGTCGCCAACCGTCTGTCTGAATACATTGTCAGAGGAAAGCGCTCCGCTGCTGCATAATTCATCGGGAAGTCTTCTGCCGTTATCAGTTATAAAATTCTCCAGCAGCTCGTTAAGCTCTTTTTCGGAGGAGGCACATTTCAAAGTTTCAAGAAGCTGTGCAGCCTCCGCACTCAGCAGCTGAAAATTATCAAATCCCCTGACAATCCTGAATGTCTCCTTTGCGGTGACACTCATTGCAGGAGGCAGCATGGCTTTAACTGCGTCGAAATAGGTACAGAAGGTCTGTTCCCGAAGATACTCAGCAAGCTTCAGCAGCTCCTCAGAGATTACAGGCTCCTCGTCCACAAGCGAGACAAGCTTTTTCAGCTTACCCGTGTCACCATCAGACAACCGCATAACTACGCCAATCCGACGTTTATCAGATCTTCCGAACGATACCAGAACTCTGCATCCACAGGCAATCGCAGACTGCATATGCTCCGGCACAGCATAGCTGAACAGCATATCAAAGGAATATGCTGTTCTGCTGACAGCAATTTCAGCAATCGAAGGCATTATTCTTCTACAGAATCTGTGCTGACAATTTTGCACTTGCCGTTTGCAAGCTCCTCAACAGCTGTCTTTACAGGCTTTTCCTCAAGAATCTGATTGTTCTCATAAAGGTCCTGTGAAATTTCTCTTGCACGCTTAGCAACGGCAATTACAAGAGAATAGCAGCTTTCATTCTTTGAAATAATCTGGTTTACAGCAGGTCTAAGCATTTTTTATCACCTCATCTATTAAATCGCCTGAGAATTCTGCTTTAAGCTTTTCCGCACGTATTACGGCCAAAAAGTCACTCACAGCATCCTCAAGAGCGTCGTTGACAATAACATAATCATATTTTTTTGCCTGAGCGATTTCCCCGGCAGCCTTTGAAATCCGCTTCTCAATAACCTCATCGGACTCTGTACCTCTTTTTTTAAGGCGGCGTCTCAATTCAGCGATTGAAGGCGGAGTAATAAACACAAAAATTGCTTCAGGACGCTTTTCCATTATTTTCAAAGCTCCCTGAACTTCTATTTCAAGAATGACATCAATACCATTTTCAAGGCCGTCATCCACCTCACTCAGAAGGGTTCCGTACAGATTTTCGCAATATTCGGCGTGTTCAAGGAAAGCACCCTCCTGAATCCTCTGTTCAAAATACTCACGTGAGAAGAAATGGTAATTAACTCCGTCTATTTCTCCGGCACGAGGCTCTCTTGTAGTTGCAGAAACTGAACAGCGGAAATGCTCGTCCTTGAGAATTTCTGCAAGCATAGTTCCTTTTCCGCATCCTGAAGGAGCAGAAAATACGATTAGTCGTCCTTTACTCATGTTCGTCGGACCCTCCTGTTCCATTAATTCTTGCTGCAAGTGTATCTGTAATCAGGGACGACAGAATGATATGTCCGCTGTCCATGATTATAACAGCCCTTGTTTTACGTCCATAGGTTGCGTCAATAGCTCTGCCGTCGTCACGTGACTCCTGAACGAGTCTTTTTATAGGGGCTGATTCAGGACTTACAATTGTGACTATTCTGTCGGCTGAGACCATATTTCCATAGCCGATATTTATAAGCTTCATAGTCCACCTACTCAATATTCTGAATCTGCTCACGGATTTTTTCAATTTCAGCCTTCATATCAACTACAATTTTAGTGATATTCAGATCCTGAGCCTTAGAGCCGATAGTATTTACCTCTCTGTTGATTTCCTGAACAATGAAATCAAGCTTTCTGCCCACAGCGTCCTCTGAGTTAAGCATATCTTTAAGCTGAGAAATATGGCTTCTGAGTCTTACAGTTTCCTCATCGACTGCAATTTTCTCAGAAAAAATCGCAGCCTCTGTAAGTATTCTCGACTCATCTATGTCTCTGTTTTCCAGAAGCTCACTTAATTTCTGATACAAGCGATTTCTGTAATTTTCAACCGTCTGCGGCGAAAGCTCCTCAACCCGACTCACCATATCAATGATAAAATTGGCTTTTCCGATAATATCGTTTCTGAGGCGTTCGCCCTCAACCTTACGCATTTCAACAAATTTATCAAGAGCCTCACAAGCAACCTCCGAAACGTCAGTCCAGATCTGTTCCTCATCGTCAGGAGTTTTCTGGATACTGAAAATATCAGGAAATCTTATAAGATTTGAAAGCGAGATGTCGTCCTCAAGAGCAAGCTCTTCGGAAACACTTCTGAGAGCTGAAACGTATCCCTCTGCAATGCCTTTGTTGATTGCAATTTCCGTATCCCTGCCCTCGATATTATTGATTGTAACCAAAACTTCAACCTTACCACGTGAAATACCGGTTTTAAGGAGAGCTTTAAGTTTTTCGTCAATATAATTGTAAGCACGGGGAATTCGTGAAGAATACTCATAATATCTATGATTTACAGAGCGTATTTCCACAATAATGTCACGCCCGTTGATAATTTTCTGCGATCTGCCGTAGCCGGTCATACTTCTGAGCACCTTATCGCCTGCTTTCTATATAATATGTACATTGCGTATAATCGCATAACTATACTATTATATTATAACACTTAGCAGCAGAAAATGCAAGCATTTTTAAGAAATAAAACGTATTGGACGCATACAAAAAAGAGGACACCGAAGTGTCCTCTTTAATTTATCAATTATTGAATTACGACTCAGGAAGTTCATCGATAAGCTGGAGCTTATACTTCTGAATTGAGAGTGCGTCAGAGTTTGTGATACCGCTGCCGTTCTGGTAAACGTCACCGTTAAGCTTACCCTGTGCAGTAATTGAATATGTGTTAGGATTAGCGATTGACTGCATGATAAGTACAGCGTCAGCCATATTTACTTCGCCGTCAACGTTTGAGTCGCCCCAGAGAACATCGCCAGTAGATGGGGTTGTTGGATCTGTTGTTCCAGGACCTACCTCTGTAGACTCACCGGAAGCTAACTCTTCAATAGGAGTTACATCTGGATAGAGAAGTGCCATAGCACCGTAGGACATAAGAGCGTCACCAGCATGCCAGAATCTGTGGAGCTTGTACTCGTAATCTTTTGTTTCGCCAGTTGCATCATAAACTTCCTTACAAGCCTGATACATAGGATCTGAAGCATATACGCCACGGATTGAGGAGAATGTAGCGCCGTACTCGAGCTTAGAACCGTCAGGCATTGTGCCCTTGTAGTTTTTAGGAATATAAACTTTCTCCTCGAAGATACGCTTAAGGCTTCCGTTGCTCTCTGTGAAGGAAACACCGATATCGTCACGGCCCTGACCCCACTGAGCGCTGAGGAGCTTGTTAGCAAGACGGAGACCCTTAGCCTCAACTGTTGTATTGTCATCTGTCATAGCAGCAGAAGCATCAACGCCCTTAGCTGCAGCGTAGTAGATGAGAGTATTACAGAGTGAAGATACGCATCCTACGTCTCCCTGGCCATAACCAGCGATTGTTGGCTTGAGCTTCTGGTTGCCGTCAGGATTATATTTACCTGACCAACTATCAGGAGCACATGAATAGTCTGTATCACTTTCACCCCAGTCAAGAGTTGATGGGATACAATATGTATACTCTGTTCCGTCCGGAGCAACCCAGTTGAAGTGAGTATTCTCTTCGAACCAAGCAATCCATCTTGAAAGAAGTGCATCAAGAGCGTCCTCAAGTGAGAGACCGCCGAACTTCATGCCGCCTGTCATATCGCCCTGTGTCTTTACATAGTAGTAAAGCTCAGCAAGACGCTGTGTTGACCATACCTGGTTACCGATCCAGTGGTTTGAACCCGGGTCAGCGTATACAGGGTGTGGAACATAAACCATGTCATAGAATAACGGATAATCTGCTGGGTACTTCTCATAACGTCCTCTGTAGGAGTTTGTACAACCACCAGCGAATGGTCCGTCAACAGACTGGAGCCAGAGGTACATTTCGATCTGTCTCTTGAGGGATTCCTCATAGTCCTCTGTAGCGCCGCTTGCTTCCATACCAGCGTTGATCTTTGAATCATAGATAAGGCTGTATGCAGCAAGTGGGTTCTGATAGAACTGATGTGAATGTGAGCATCCGATCTGCCATGCCCATGAGTAATCACCGTAAGAAGCTGTAAGAGCGCCGCCCCAAGCTGTATACCAAGCCATGAGGAAGTGCTGGCTGTCGAGACCTGCAGAAGCAGAGTCGATGTCCTGGCAGCCGATCTTGTGATAGTACTTATCGAACATGTCGTTACGGCACTGGTCACCCATCTTACCAGCAAGAGCAGAAAGCTCGCCAGTATTTACGCCCCACTGATTTGCAAAGTAGATAGCCTGAATAGCACGATCCTCAGCGTCAGGAGCGTTTGTGAAAGAGTACTGTGCAGTACCTTCGCCTACACCATTGAAGATACCCTTGATACCATCCTGACTATTACCCCACTCAAGTTCTTCGAGACATGGATGAGGAACTGTTTCGAAACAGGACTCCTGCTCACCTCTCTGGAATGTATTGATAAATACGAAGTTACCGTTGCCTGCGCCTGGTGTTGCACCGCCGAAGCCGTACCAGTCGTTAACGTCTGCGAGCCAGTTCATGAGGTAGTAACCCTTGTCGCTGCCGTAAGCCGTCTTGAATGTTTCATAAAGTGGGTTGATAGCGTCTACGCCGTTCTTCTTTGCAGGATAGCTCTGAGGGAGATCCTCTTCTGTAGCTGTATCAGCCTTAAGTCTCTCCTGCTTCCAGATTGTCTCATACTTGATATCAGATCTGTCTGCAGCCTCAGACCAACCAGGGATCATAGCCTCAAGAGTTGTCCAAGCCTTGCTGAGGTCAGAACCGCCGCTGATGATGCCTTTGTTAGCGAGAACATCGTGCATTGCAGCTACCCATACAATGTAGGACATAGCCTCTGATGTTGTGAGGTGACCGTAGTCAGGAGCCTCAACAACGAGTGTTTCTACTGCGTGGAAAGGAATTCCGAATGAATCTCCGCCGTTGTTGAGTGAGCTGAGATAGCCGTTCTCAACACCGTTAGTCATAACATCTTCGTAAAGAGCCTCAAACTGAGATGCATAAGACTTGTGTGCATTACCCTCTGTAGCGTAGCTGTTAGCTGCTGAAGACATAGCAGGTACTACAGCTGAAGCAGACATTCCTGCAGCGAGGACGCCAGCTACGAGAGCCTTGTTCTTTTTGCTTATCATAATTTTTTACCCCTCTCATAATAAATTTTAGATTAAAAGTGGTTTGAAAATGAAGAAAATACTTCGCACTGCGTAAGGCTTCACGAAACCATCACGCAAATCTCAAACTATTTTCAAACTAATTATATTCCACATTTTTGCTTCTGTCAACAGTTTGCGTGTTTTTCTCTATTTTGAAAAATTTTTTTGGTGCAATGCACACATTCGCAAATTTATTTTTGTACATTTTGTCTACCCCTCAAACTCTTGTTTCTTGCTGTATCTAAACAGTATGTGAATAGATTTTAAGTTTTAAAAATAACCATCAAGATTCATCTCTCTTACAATAATCTTTCACAAAATCCACACACATTGGCTATAATATTTATCAGTAAGTTATTACAAGACCCTTATCTGAATTCAATGCATTTTATCTCTTTTAACAATTTATTAATATTTTGTTAATATCACGTTAATATAATTCTGAGATAATATGAGAGTATATTTTTATATCTCCAAAATCTTTTTTATGAAAGGAGAAACTCATGATTACTATTGAAAATCTTACAAAATATTATGGCAATAACCGTGCCGTAAATAATATCAGTTTTACAATAAATGATAATGAGATTCTTGGATTCCTCGGACCTAACGGTGCAGGTAAATCCACAACTATGAACATGATCGCCGAATTTCTGCCGATGTCTGACGGTATTGTTAAAATCTTCGGTACGGATATCACAAAAGAGCCCGTAAAGGCAAAGAAGAATATCGGCTATCTTCCTGAAATTCCTCCTGTTTACCCTGATATGAAGGTAAAGGAATACCTCTCCTTCTGCGCAGGAATCAAACAGATTCCGCTTGGCGAAAGAAAAAAAGAAATCAAACGTGTTATGGAGCTTCTGAAAATAGTTGATGTTCAGGGAAAGCTTATACGTAACCTTTCTAAAGGCTACAAGCAGCGTGTAGGCTTCGCTCAGGCTCTTCTCGGAAATCCGAAATTCCTCATTCTGGACGAGCCTACTGTTGGTCTTGACCCCAACCAGGTAATTGAAGTAAGAAAAATCATCAAGGACCTTAAAAAAGAACATTCGGTTATTTTCAGCTCTCATATCCTCAGTGAAGTAAGTGCAGTCTGTGACCGTGTTGTTATTATCAACAAGGGCGATATCAGAGCTATAGATACTATCGAAAATCTTGAAAGCTCATTCAATTCCACACTCGTCCTTCATATTAAAATAAAAGGCTTAAGGGGTAAATGCGCTTCTGTTATCGAAATGACAAACGGCGTCAAGGAAATCACCGCTATCGACGATGAAGGCAGCGAAATATTCTCCTTTACAGTTCAGCTTGAAGGCGACGCTGACACCATCAAGTCCGAGCTTATGACCTCGCTTATTAAAAATGATATAAATATACTTGAAATGTATACCGATAAGCCTAACCTTGAAAACGTCTTTATTGAGCTTATCAATCGTCCTGTCAAGCAGACAAAGCTCGCAGACCTTCTTGACGAAATCGTTCCCGAAACCAAAGAGGATGCCTCTGCCGATGCCGAAAGCAATCCGGATAAGGAAAGCACTTCTGCCGCCGGCGATAAAAACTCTGATGAAAAGGAGGAAAACTAAAATGTTTCCAATTTATAAAAAGGAGCTTCAGTCTTTCTTCTATACTCCCTTTGCTTACGCAATTACTGCACTGTTTATGCTCCTCTTCTCCTATATGTTCGGTAATTACATAGCAGATATCGAAGAATCAAATACTATCATTTTCTCGTTTACACTCATCTTCTACGATATTATCTTTTTCTTCATGTTCCTCATCCCGATTCTCACTATGCGCACCTTCGCCGATGAGCGTAAGTTCGGCACAGAGGTCCTGCTTATGTCCTCCCCGATCAGTGTATTCAAAATAGTTATGGGAAAATTCCTTGCAAATGTTACTGTCTTCATCTTCATGATCGCAGGCTCTGCACTTTTCCCCATCCTCACCGTTCTTAACGGCGAAATCGTTGTCAGCCAGCTTATCTGCGCTTACATAGGCTTCTTCTTCTGGGGCGTAATGTTCATTACACTCGGAATGCTCATTTCTTCATTTACCGAAAACTCCATTATCGCTGCCATTATCGGTGAGCTTATAATGTTCGTTTTCCTCTTTATCGACGACTTCTCACGCAGTCCGTTCATTGCACAGTATCCGAAGCTTCAGTCGGTAATCTATTCATTCGCCGCTCAGCCAAGATTCGCTTACTTCTCTCAGGGCTTTATCAGACTCTCTGACCTCGTATTCTTTATCTCGGCAATTATCGTTTTTCTCTCATGGACTTATATTTCTATCGAGAAAAGACGCTGGAACAGGGGGTAAGCTTCTATGAAAAAACGTAAATTCAATCTGTCAGGTCCGATAGCTATAGTAATCGCCCTGCTTATTCTTGCAATTTTTGTTCCGATAAACCTTATCGTCAGCTACTACGACAAGGTCTACGATATGACTCCTGAGGGTAAATATACACTGAACGACAAAACTGTTCAGCTTCTTGACGAAACCTCAGATAAGGAAATTGATATCTATTTCCTTTCTAAGCTCCAGTATCTTCAGGATGCTCCTGAATTCCTCCCGCTTTATCACACCCTTACAAAGCTTGATGCACGTGACAATATAAAGCTCACCTGCTTCAATCCCGATGAAAATACAGCACTCTCCAGACTGCTTGACCCTACAGGCACCATCGGAACTTCCGAAGCCGACGTTTTTGTAAGATACCATAATAAAGATACAGATACTGACGTAATAAAGAAAATTGACCACAGCAAAATCTTCCAGTCCGGTGCCGACGGTATAGACTACTATGCCGGCGAAGAGCTTATCGCAGGCGCTATAAAGATCTGTACAAGCGGTTCTCTGCCTACAATCTATTTCCTTACAGGACATGGCGAAAAATCAGTCGGCGAACCAATATCCATCGAAGATATCGAAAACGATCAGGTTTCCGAAGAACAGCTGAAGGGCTTTACTATTTACGCTAACCAGATAAGAGCTAAAAACTATAATGTAGAAGAGCTTAACCTCGATGAGGCTGGTGCTATCCCTGATAACGCTGCTATTATCTATATAGCAGGACCGCAGAAGGATATCACCAACAAGGAAAAAGCTCTCCTCGACACCTATCTCGAAAACGGCGGTTCTGTTTCATTCCTTATCCCACCTTGCGAAACAGGCGGCAGATTCACAAATATCGAGGCGCTTCTCGCAGAATTCGGTCTCGGAATGGACTACAATATCGTTTCAGAATCACTCCCCGTTAATCAGCTTTACGACAGAGAAGGCCAGCAGAGCCCTTATTTCATGCGTGTCCAGTATACTCCTGCAACAGATGACTTCACAGAAGATCTCACAACCGACCTCAACATTCTTGTAAGTGAAGGCGGTTATACAGCAGGTATCTCGAATACAAGAAGCTTCTATGAGCTCCCGGATACTGCATATGTCGGTGCAAGCTATATTGAAAAATCATCAATTATCAGAAATGTTCCCGATTCAACAGGTACTGCCTATACAACAGAAAGCAAGTCCATGGGCGGCGACAGTGAATCAGCTGCAGAGGCTGACAAGGAGCTGAATAATGTGCTGCTTGATTTTGGCTTCTATTCCTATAATAAAATGACCGGAGGCAAAATCATCGTTTTCGGTACTACAGATATGATCGACGCAGAACTTGTTTCTCCTTCTGTAAACGGTACAGGTACTCTCGCTCTCTTCAGTAATACATGGCTCCACGATTCTGATATCGAAATGGGTATCGGCAACAAGATAAGCCATTATGACTCCATGACCTTCAAAACTAAGGCTCAGGCTGAAAAAACTCTTGCACTTATCGTAATAGTACCTGTTGCTGTTGCTGTAATAGGTGTTATTGTATGGCTTAAAAGGAGACACGCATAATGAAAAAACAGATTATCGCTATAATTGTTCTCCTGATTGCTGCTGCAACGACAATCGGTGTATTCCTCGGCGTAAAAAACAAAGAGGAGAAAAAAACTCAGCAGCAGCTTGAAGAGCTCAATGACCTCGAATTGTTCAGCTTTGATCCTGAAACCATCACTAAAGCAGAATTTTCCTTTGATAACCAGAATTATACAGTAAATCTCGTGGACGACGAATGGCAGCTTGAAAACCCCGAATTCGATCTCAGCACCACTTATATCAATGACGTCTGCTCATGTATGTCGTATCTCTCAGCTGAAGAAAGCTATGGTACTGCTGACGATGAGAAAAAAGCCATGTATGGTCTTAATAACCCGTCTACGATAGTTCTCACCGGTGCTGACCAGACATATAAGGTTTATGTAGGCGATCAGAGCCCTACCGCAAACTACTACTATGTTATGATCGAGGGACGAGATACTATCTATGCAATTGATATTCTCTACGGAAGTGTACTTAAAACCAACAAAATGTTCCTTAAATCAGATGAGCTGTTGCCATATGACGACGGTGAAATCGCTGAAATCACTGTAAAAAGAAACGGTACTACAGCTTATACACTTAAATATGACACTGAGTCAAGAGAATGGTCACTCCCTGAAGAATACTCACGCTTTACCTTCGACCAGACTGCCGTAAGCGCTGTCACAACAGTACTCACACGTCTTACTGCTGTGGAAATGCTTGAGGAGAATTTTACAGACCTGAAAAAATACGGCTTCGATAAGCCTTTCGCAGAGGCAATTATCAAGGGCACTGACGGTACAGAGGTAAAATATATCTTCGGTAACGCAGCAGATAACACAGGCACATATTATCATGCTCTTTCTGAGGATAATCAGGTTATGATGTTCTATACAGGAGAGCTTATATTCCTTACCTACTCACCTATAGACTTCATCCAGACCTCTATATCCAATACAAATCTCCAGAGCATCACAGGCTTTGAACTGACCTATAACGATAAAAAGGAAGTCTTTACAGTCAATACAGACGAAAACAAGGCTACCTGCGACGGAAAGGCTCTCGACCTTAATAATACTGAATTATGGTATGCGCTCAATAACTATTTCAATGCCTTCTCTTATATCCATATCATGGAAATCGACATTGAAACTGAACCTGAGATTACAGACCCGATTCTTACTGCCGTTTATTTCCTTGAGGACGGCTCCGAACTGACTTATCAGATTACAGATGCGGGCAATGAACAGTGTTACACATTCATCAACGGAGAATATACCGGTGCTCTTATCAGTATGAAGGATATTACAGGTAAAAATTCACTCAATACCTTTGCTCAGAAATTCAAGGAGCTTGCCGGTATTTCGTAAACAGCAGCAAATTTATTTAAAACAGCACCTCAGGGTGCTGTTTTATTTTGCTAATAATTCATAATTATAACCGCTTCGTTTTTGTGAAAAACAGAAAAATACTGTTCATGCTCTTGACATCGGCTTCAAATCATGATAAAATGCAGTAAACTGTTGAAGAAGAGTAAGTAGCTTCTGCGGTGCATTTCAGAGAGCCTGCGTTTGGTGCAAGCAGGTATGCATTTCAGCGGTGAATGGACTTCTGAGGGCGAACCGAAGGAATATGACCTGGTTTATTGCGCATACATTGAATGTCGGGTCGGATATTTTTCTGAGTAGGTAAGACGCTGTGGTTCTGCGTTACAGGAACCGGTGTATGTCAGTACACACAGAGTGGACGTATATTATACGTCAAGCAGGGTGGCACCGCAGAAGATGATTATTCAGCTCCTGTCCCGGCATAGCAGTATGCCTGGATTGTGAGCTTTTTTATTTTTTAGGCATAGCTTTATGAACCACACTCAATTTTTAAAAAAGGAGAAATGATTATGTCAAACGAAAAAATACCTTACAAAATTTACCTTAAAGAAAATGAAATGCCAAAGGAATGGTATAATCTTCGTGCAGATATGAAAAAGAAGCCGGCTCCCCTGCTTAATCCGGAAACAGGTAAACCGATGACTGCCGAGGAGCTCAGCCGTGTTTTCTGCGAGGAGCTTGTAAAGCAGGAGCTTAACGAAACCGACCGCTTTATCGCTATTCCGGATGAAATTCATGAATTCTACAAAATGTACCGTCCTTCACCGCTTATAAGAGCTTACTTCCTCGAAAAGAAGCTCGGCACTCCGGCAAAAATCTACTATAAATTCGAAGGAAACAATACAAGCGGAAGCCATAAGCTCAATTCCGCAATTGCACAGGCTTATTACGCTAAAAAACAGGGCCTCAAGGGCGTTACTACCGAAACAGGTGCAGGTCAGTGGGGTACCGCACTCTCTATGTCATGCTCATATTTCGACCTCGATTGTAAAGTCTTTATGGTAAAGGGCTCTTATCAGCTCAAGCCCTTCCGCCGTGAGGTTATGAGAACATACGGCGCAAGCGTTACACCTTCACCATCCGAAACAACTGAGGTAGGAAGAAAAATCCTCTCCGAGCTCCCTGATACAACAGGCAGTCTCGGCTGTGCAATCTCAGAAGCTGTCGAAGCAGCTACAACTCAGGAGGGCTACCGTTATGTTCTCGGAAGCGTTCTTGCACAGGTTCTCCTCCATCAGTCAATTATCGGTATGGAGACAAAAATCGCAATGGATAAATATGATATCAAGCCGGATATCATTATCGGATGCGCAGGCGGCGGTTCTAACCTCGGCGGACTTATCTCTCCGTTTATGGGCGAAAAGCTCAGAGGTGAGGCTGACTACAGATTTATCGCTGTTGAGCCTGCTTCATGCCCCAGCCTTACAAGAGGCGTTTATGCTTATGACTACTGTGATACAGGCAAGGTTTGTCCTCTCCAGAAAATGTACACTCTCGGCAGCGGATTTATTCCTGCCTCCAATCATGCAGGCGGTCTGAGATATCACGGTATGAGCTCTGTACTTTCTGAGCTTTATGATCAGGGTTACATGGAGGCTGTCTCTGTTGAGCAGACAGAGGTATTCAGGGCTGCGGTTGATTTTGCAAGAGTTGAGGGTATTCTCCCTGCTCCCGAAAGCAGCCATGCTATCAAGGCTGCAATTGACGAGGCTCTCAGATGCAAGGAGACAGGCGAGGAGAAAACTATCCTCTTCGGTCTTACAGGTACAGGCTACTTTGATATGTTTGCTTACGAAAGATTCAACAACGGCGAAATGAGCGACTATATCCCTACCGACGAGGAGCTTCAGAAGTCTATCTCCACACTTCCGAAGTTTGATTGATAGTTTTTAAGGGCAGATTCTTCTGCCCTTTTTCTTTGCCCTGCGTGCAATATTTTGCTTGTAATATACAAGCATTCGTGATATAATTAATGTAACGATTTTTTTGGAGGTAGTCTTATGAAAATAGTAAAATTCATATCCACAATCCTTGCCTGCGGAGTCATGGCAGTCTCGCTTTCTTCCTGCACCGATGTAATTGATGCGCTTCTGGAAACAGAATCCTCTTCCGAAACAACGACATCAGCCGTTACTACCGCTGAGCCTCAGACAACCACTCAGAAAAAAACAGCCACCGAAGCTCAGACCGAACCTGAAACAACCACCGAAACTGAAACTGAACCAGAAACAACAAATCCTGTAACCGATGACCCCTTTAACGGCGAGGGTTACCCTGTTGTGGACGACTCCTACGTTGAGTACCATTTCCGCAACCAGAAATACCTTGACCAGCATTTCGATAAGCATGGCAGCGAGTTTGACTATGACTCAGCTGAGGAATACGAGCAGGGCGCAAGCGACGTTATCAATAATCCAGAAGCCCTCTACAAAATTGAACAGGAGGACGGCGACCACGTCTACTATATCGAAGATACCAACGAATTTGTAGTGCTCTCCAAGGATGGCTACATCAGAACCTACTTCAGACCGAGTGCAGGTATCGATTACTTTAACAGACAATAATCCTGAGGTGAAATATGAATCCGAGACTCCCCTATCTGCGGGAAAAAACTGCAAAGCTTACTTCCTCTCCCGGCGTATACATCATGAAAAACCGTGAAAGCACCATAATTTACATCGGAAAAGCTAAAAATCTCCATAACCGTGTAAGCAGCTATTTCCGTGAAAATCCCGACCATCTGCCAAAGGTTGCAGCTATGGTGTTGAATGTTTTTGATTATGATTTTATCGTCACAGACAGCGAATATGAAGCACTTCTTCTTGAATGCAGTCTCATAAAGCAGCATAAGCCGAAATACAATATCCTCCTCAAGGACGATAAGGGCTATCACTATATACGTATATCCGATGACGATTATCCACGTATCACTACTGAAAAAAACACCTTACAGTCAGGCCGTTATCTCGGTCCCTATACAAGCGGATTCATAACTAAACAGGCTGTAAATGAGGCGAATCGTGTATTCATGCTGCCGACCTGTCATAAAAAATTCCCTCAGGATTTCGGGAAGGGACGTCCCTGCCTTAACTACCACATCAAAACCTGCATGGGATTGTGTCGTGGCAGAATCAGTCAGAAAAACTACTGTGCAGCAGTCGCTCAGGCTATTGAATTCATCAAAAACGGCAGTGCGGACTCTGTGGAGCGCATGGAACAGGAAATGAATGACGCTGCCGAACGTCTCGACTTTGAAAAGGCTGCTATGCTGCGTGACCGTATTATCGCAGTAAAAAAAGCCTCGGAAAAGCAGAAAATCATCAATAACTGCGTGGATTCCGCAGACATTATCGGTATTGCGGAATTCTACGACGGAGTCTACGTTTCTGTACTCATGTACCGTGAAAGCCGTCTCTACGATAAAGCTGTGTTTGAGCTTGAAAAGACTGACAGCGGTGAGGATATACTCAGCCTCTTCATGATGCAGTTCTATTACACTAAAAATGATATTCCGAAATCAGTTATAATTGACCATCTTCCCGAGGATTCAGAGCTTATTACGGAGCTGCTCGAAAACCGCTCAGGGCACAAGGTAAAGCTTCATGTTCCGCAGAAGGGCGGTCAGCTTGACCTGCTCAGGCTTGCCAGAAATAACAGCGCTGAATATGCTGCACTGAAAAATAACCGCACCGGAAAGGAAGTCCTCGCTCTTGAGGAGCTTGCCCGCAGTCTTGGTCTGAAAAAGCCTCCACGATATATTGAGGCTTATGATATCTCAAATCTTTCCTCTGAATCGATGGTCGCCGGCATGATTGTCTTTGAGGACGGCCGTCCGCTGAAAAAAGCTTATAAGCGTTTCACTGTCAAGGAAGAGGAGCTGCAGAACGATTACGGCAGTATGCATGAGGTACTGAAACGAAGACTGCTGCATATCGTCAATCAGGACGGCGATGAATTCTTCTCCCGTACGCCTGACCTCATCCTCCTTGACGGCGGAAAAGGTCACGTAAATGCCGTTGCGCCGATTCTGCGTGAGCTTGGACTGAATATTCCCCTTTTCGGCATGGTCAAGGATAATAAACATCGTACACGTGCCATCGCAACAGGCGGCATGGAAATCCAGATAAACAACCTTAAATCAGCATTTAATCTTGTTACACGCATCCAGGATGAGGTCCACCGCTTTTCAGTAAGCTATATGCACTCAAAGCATAAGAAAAAAACCTACAGCTCTGAGCTTCTGACTGTAAAAGGTATCGGGGAAAAGAAAGCTGCTAAGCTGCTGACTAAGTTCAAGACAAAGGCCAACCTGCGCAGCGCATCTCCGGAGGAGCTTGCCGTTACAGCAGGCGTAAGCCTTGACACCGCAAAGGAGCTATGGAAGGTTATACAAAATATGTAGTTTATATTTCCCTGACGGCTGTTATATAAGGCTCAGGAAATAATACCATTCACTGACAGGAGACGATTTGATATGATTTATCTTCTTGAAGATGACAGCAGCATCAGAAATTTCGTTATTTATGCTCTGAATAATTCAGGCTTCGATGCATCCGGTTTTGAATATCCCTCTGATTTCTGGAAGGCTATGGACAAAAAAATCCCGGAGCTGCTGCTGCTCGACATTATGCTTCCTGAAGAAGACGGACTTTCAATACTGAAAAAAATACGAAGCAAGCCTGAAACAAAAAAGCTGCCTGTTATCATGCTCAGCGCCAAAAGCACCGAGTTTGACAAGGTAACAGGACTTGATAATGGTGCCGACGACTATATCTCCAAGCCATTCGGTACTATGGAGCTTATTTCACGCATTAAAGCTCTGCTGAGAAGATCAGAGACGAACATTCTTACTGACAGCGATATTCTTTCTCTCGGAGCATTGTGCATTTCCCCGTCAAAGCATGAGGTTACGGTCAACGGCAGCAAGGTTACTCTTACCCTTAAAGAATATGAAATACTGCTTCTGCTTATAAAAAACAAGGGTATGGTCTTTTCACGTGACGCATTGCTGCAAAAAATCTGGGGATATGATTTCTCAGGTGAAAGCCGTACCGTTGATGTACACATCCGTACACTACGGTTAAAGCTCGGCTGCTGCGGCGATCTGATAAAGACAATAAGAGGTGTAGGATATAAGGCAGGTGAAGAAATAATTGACTAAAAAAATTCTTCGCAGTATTATACTTATTTCTTCCCTTTCCGTAGTAATTACCGCTGTCATTATTGTACTTCTGATGAACAGCCGCTTTTATGAAAAAGCCGAGGGAGAACTGAAAACCGAAGCCGATCTTATCAGCTCAGGTATTGAACTCAATGGCAGGGATTATCTTGATTCCGCAGAATTCAATACTCTCCGTGTTATATGGATCAGCCCTGAAAATGAGCTGCTTTTTGACTCTGAAAGCAAACAAGAGGACTATGACAGCATTATAAAAAGTCCGGAGGTTGAAGAAGCCTCCCAGAAAGGAAATGACGCAGTCTCAAGAACTTCGCTGAGCGTTTCAGAAATATATATAAACTATGCTGTCAGAATGAACGACGGTACTGTGCTGAGGATTTCCGATGTGCGTCCGTCATTTATTGCTCAGCTCGGTGAAATCATATATCCGCTCCTTATTTTCACTGCTGTTGCTGCAATCGCCTCGCTGCTTCTTGCAAAGGCAGTGTCAAAACGGATTGTCAGCTCTATTTCCGAAATTGACCTTGATAACCCCAAAATCGGCAAAAGCTATCAGGAGCTTTCTCCATTGCTTACAAAGCTTCATGCACAGAATACTAAAATCAGCAGTCAGATGGCAGAGCTTCGCCATTACCGTGAACAGCTCAACCTTATAACAGAAAATATGTCTCAGGGGCTTATTATTGCTGACTATAATCTGAATATACTCGTCTGCAGCTCAGGTGCACTCAGACTCCTCGGCACAGACGAGGTCAGAGAGGGACAGAGCATCTACTCGCTGAACGATTCAGATGCATTCCATCAGTGCATCCGTAACGCCGCAGGCGGCAGACATTCGGAATGTATCATGAATACCGGAAACGGCGACAGAGCAGTCATCGCAAGCCCTTCAAACAGTATTGATACGGTAAACGGTATTGTCGTATTTATCATGGATGTTACAGAAAAACAACAGCTTGAAACAATGCGCCGTGAATTTACATCCAATGTTTCCCATGAGCTTAAAACTCCGCTTACAACTATCTACGGAATCTCGGATATGCTGGCAAATGGTATCGTAAAGCATGAGGATGTTGCCCAATTCGGAGAAAATATCCGCAAAGAGGCTGACAGACTCATTACGCTTATCAATGATATAGTCGCACTTTCAAAGCTGGACGAAAACTCGGTTCCGCAGGAAAACGAGGAGATTGACCTCTATGAGCTTGCAGCTGAGGTCATCAGCAGACTAAGACGCAGTGCAGACGAAAAGAATGTTTCTATGTCAATTGCAGGCGAACACGTTCTGTTTACAGGTAATAAAACCATACTTGATGAAATAATTTTCAACCTCTGTGATAACGCAATAAAATACAATAAGGATAACGGTCATGTTGAAGTCAAGCTTTCTCATATTCCAAAGTCTGTCTTTATAACCGTTAGCGATACCGGTATCGGAATCCCGAATCAATGTCTGGACAGAATTTTTGAGCGCTTCTATCGTGTTGATAAGAGCCGCTCACGTAAAATAAAGGGTACCGGTCTCGGACTTTCTATAGTCAAGCACGGAGTGATTTACCATCATGGTACTATCAGGGTTGACAGTACTGCAGGTAAAGGCTCGGTGTTCACTATCGAGCTTCCTGTTGAAAAAAAAGAGTCCGTGCAGCAGGCATGAACTCTTACAGCACAGAATGTGCGAAAATATGCAGACTACACTCAGAAGGTCTGCTAATACAATGTTTTTCCGGCTCCGCCTTTATGCGGAGCTTTTTTTCTTTCAGCCATACTTTCATATTTTCTTTTTGTTGCCATTCCTCCACGTATATGACGCTCCTGTTTATTGATTTCAAGTATATCCTTAACCTGTGCGTAAAGAGCAGGATTCTCCTTCAGAAGCCGTTCGCTCACATCTTTGTGTACAGTACTTTTTGAGATGCCGAATTTTTTAGCGGCAGCACGGACTGTCGTTTTGTTTTCAATTATGTATTGTCCGAGAATCACTGCCCTTTGATTTGGCTGAGCCTTCAAATATATCACCCCTTCATTTTCAGCTGTATCTAATCTATATGCAAAAAAGAAAGAATAAAGAATGAATAACAGAGAATTAATAAAGACGGTGCCACATAAAGACTGTGAAATTAAAAAACGTGAAAAACGTCGAAAAAGTGCGAATATGATTGTAAAATTATGGTAAATGCTAAAAAATACACAAAATCGCCCCAAAACATCACGAGAACACACTTGAAGTTCATATGAACCTGTGATATAATCATATCATCACGAAACGAGAGGTGTTGACCATGAGCCGAATCATTCCCGGTACTACTCTTAAATTCAGCGAACAGGCAAGGGTATCAGCTTTTTCTGTGATTTCCCCTGTTCTTGAAGCTACAGGCGGTCTGACGCTGTCGCAGCTCTCAAAGCTTACCGGTCTTGAAGGTACTACTATTCAGAACTGGATAAAACGAGGCTGGGTGTCAGCTACAAAAAGCAAGAAATACTCCGAAAAACAGGTGCTTCGCATTCTGCTGATAAATATGCTGCGTGGAGCAATGAAGCTTGACGATATTGCAGGTCTGATGAAATATATCAACGGTGATGTTGAAGATACCTCGGATGATATTATCGATGATATTCTGCTCTATAATATACTTTGCAGAATTATCTTCACTGCCGAGGATGAGGGCGCTTTCGATACAGATTCGGTCAGAAACCTGATTTCACGTGAGCTTATGGATTACTCCAAGGAAATCCGCTCTGTTGATAACAAGCTCAACAAGGCAATGTTTGTGATGATCATGGCATACAGAAGCGCTTACCTTAAAGCTGAAATGGAAAAAACACTGACTGTAATTCTTGATGAAATGCAGTCATAAAAGGAAAGGATAAAATGAAGGAAGAAAATGTAAAAGCTATTTCAAATGAACAGGTTGATTGTTCGGCAAGCTATCTGCCTATCGGCATATGCCTCGGCTCTTGCTTGGGACTGCTTGCAGGAATATTTTTTCTTAATAACATTTCCGCAGGCATTTCAGCCGGTATAGGCTTCGGACTCTTTTCAGGAGCAATTATCGGTGCGGTAAAAAATTATATTATACATAAAAATCAGAATAACGATTAATAAGGAGAATTATTATGGCAGTCAAATTTGAAGAATTAAACAGAGACGGTTCGGTAAAGAAAAACACCAAGGGCTTTAAATGGCTTATAGTAGGTGTTGCAGCACTGATTATCGCTGCAAATTCATTTACCATTGTACCTGCCGGAAGTACCGGTGTTGTACTGACTCTCGGTAAGGTATCCGAAACCTCTTATCAGGAAGGCTTCCACCTGAAGGTTCCCTTTATACAGCAGGTTGAGGATATGTCCAATAAGATTCAGGTTTACGAAACACCTGCATCCGCAGTCTCAAAGGACCTTCAGACCGTAAGCAGCACAATTGCTGTAAACTACAGACTCGTCTCAGATAAGTCACCTGAAATGTACAAGAATGTCGGCGTTGACTATCAGACTGTACTTATAACTCCTGTTGTTCAGGAATGTATGAAATCCGTCACTGCAAAATATACAGCTGAACAGCTTATTACAGAACGTGCGTCGGTCGGCGAAGAGGTAAAATCTGCTCTTGATATCAAGCTCAATAACTATGGTATCTATATCGAAAAATTCAATATTGTGAATTTTGATTTCTCAGCAGAGTTCAATAACGCTATCGAGGCTAAGCAGGTTGCAGAACAGAACCTTCTTAAAACCAAGACTGAACAGGAACAGGCAATCGTAATTGCTAATGCTGAAGCTGAGAAAAAGGTTATCTCTGCCGAAGCTCAGGCGAAGGCTATTCTTGCGGAGGCTCAGGCTCAGGCAGACGCTAACAAGCTTCTTGAGGAATCACTCTCCGAAAAGGTTATTGCTTACGAACAGATTCAGAAATGGAACGGTGTTATGCCTAAGGTTACAAGCAGCGACAGCGGTCTGCTGATTGATGTGAACCTTGATGATATTTCAGGTACATCCTCTGCAACTCAGAACGGAGAGCAATAATGAACAGATTTAAAATTACTATTTGGGATTTTCTGGAATGTGGGATTGAACTTGCAATTGACATAATCGGCGAGCTCATCTGACCATGATATAGACTGAACGATAATAGGGACGTTCACCAAAGCAAGCGTGCGGTATTTCTTGGGGAAGAAATACCGCACATGGGGTTACTTTTATGTGTATTTTTTCTGATATTTTAGGTATCCTTATTAATGTTATTACAGATTTTATATTCTATTTCATTGACGCTGAACGTGAAAAAAAGGGACTTCCATCAAATTATCGCTTTTATGAGGACAGCCTCTCAGGCGGCGGAATGAATTTTGTAGAATTTTACCGCTACGATCTTGAAAAAATCAAAAGCACAGAAGATCAATTCGCAAACGAAAAGCGCCTGAAATATGTATATAAGGATAATAATGCCGCTATGGACAATATAGCTGCAAACGGCACTATTGAACCTAAAAAAACTGAAAACTCCATTATAATGGACGAAATATAAAACACAGGGACTGTTACACATTATATGTGCAGCAGTCCCCTTTTGTTATACTGTGAATCCCTTTGCTCTGAAATTGTCGATAACTTCGCCGAGTATTTCGGCATTCGTTGACGATACAGAATGAAGAAGCAGTATTTCTCCACCGTGTGCTGAATCTGTAAGCTTTTGCAGCCCATCGCCGGGCAAGGGCTGACTGTCAGTTTTCCAGTCCACATATGCAAAGCTCCAGAATAATGTTTTATATCCGCATTGCTGAATAGTCTCCAGCGCCTGCTCGGAATATTCTCCGCAGGGACAGCGGAAATACTGCATTTCGTAACCGTAATTATTCAGAACAAAATTGTGCAGTGACATTATTTCATCCTTTGCCTCTGTCTCTGAAAGGTCAGGCAGGCTTGCATGAGTCATACCGTGATTCCCAAGAGTATGTCCCTCGTCAATCATACGCTGCACAAGTGCTTTTTCCTTTTTGGCATAATCGCCTGTAAGAAAGAAAATAGCTTTTACATTCTTTTCCTTGAGTGTATCAAGAATTTTTTCGGTGTAGCCGTTTTCATAGCCCTGATCAAATGTGATGATTATTCTTTTCTCATCCTCCGACAGGGCGAAGGCATCAATATCGCCGTATCTGTCGTTGAACTGCACAGCGTCAAGCGGACGGTTTCTGTCATCGACAGACGTTCCCTGACCGTAACCGATTTTTGTTGTGTCAGCTGCATAAATTGCTGTACACGGCATTAAAGCTGCGGTAAGAATTGCTGCTGCAGGAGCTATATTTTTCATAAGCTTTATAATTCCTTTTGTGAATTGCGGATTGCTCCGCAGATATAGTATGGCTTTGCTGAGGTCATATATTACTGGAAGCTTTTATAAAATAAAACGGCAGCACAAATTGCCGCCGTTACATCTCATATTTCCGCAGCGTATCATTCCTGTCCGAATGCTCACGCAGAATTTTAACTTACGAATTAAGATATGCTCTTACAAGAACCTGCAGAAGCTCATCACGGTCTATATGACGGATAAGACTTCTTGCGTTATTATATGTGGTTATGTAAGTCGGGTCCTCCGACAAAATATAACCAACAATCTGATTTATCGGGTTATAACCCTTCTGTGTGAGAGCATCATATATAATCGTGAGATTTTTTTTTAGCTCTTTCTCTCTGTCCTCATTGACAGAAAATGTCATAGTTTTATCAAACATAATAATCAGCCTCCTGACGGTAGAATACTTCAGGTGATAGTGCATCAAACAAGAAGCTTATTTTAATAAGTCAACTAACTGCAGAGTCGCATTTTACTCATGATTTAATTGTCCTATCAATAAATATTATACCCTAAAACAAGCAACATTGCAAGGGGCAAGCGGAATTTTTCCGATTTGACCGTATTTTACTGTTAGTTTTATTGATTTTGCACAATATGTATTACCCTCCGGCAAAACAGAGAATTCAGCAGTTTTTCGGAGAGAAATATTCATATCAGAGTATGGTCGGTAAACGATAATGCCCGAAGTAATCCATACCTCGGGCATTCAGGTTTTAGCCGCAGCAACCTGTTCTCTTTACGAAAGAGTTACAGTCTGTACATTCGGGAACTGTCGGGTTCTCTTCATGTGTGCCAACGGAAATGCACTTGAGAGAACAGTAATTCTCAGTCACCATGTTGTGCTGACACTGAGAAACAGTACATTTGATGTTATCGTTTTTCATCTTATTTTCCATTTGAAGATCTCCTTCGGTATTATTTCAGCTCCTGTGGAACTGCATTTATTGTATCACCTCTGCGGAGATTTATTCATTACGGAATAATTTTCCTTATTCGCCGTCGTCTATAAATTCCAGTATATCACCCGGCTGACATTCAAGCACCTTACAGATAGCGTTCAGGGTTGAGAAGCGTATTGCGCTCACCTTTCCTGTTTTCAGCTTTGAAAGATTCACATTGCTTACTCCTACACGCTCGCTGAGCTCATTAAGGCTCATTTTCCTGTCAGCCATTACACGATCAAGTCTGAGTATAATTGACATCTCCTCACCTCATTATAATGTTTCGTCGGATTCCTGCTGAAGCTGTGCACCGTAATTGAAGATGAATACGAAAAGCAGAACAACCAGAATAAGCAGTATTGTAGTAAGACTCAGGACTCCGTGTAAGAAGATTGTGCCGATGCCAAGAGGCAGCAGTGCAATACCAAAACGCTTCATCCTTAAAATAACATTCTGTTCAAACGGTGAATCGCAGTCCCTTAATGCCTTTGCAAGCTTGATTCCAAAGCTTACAACTATTGTCCATAATACAAGCATAATTGCTCCGACGAAGCAGGCTACTGAACTTGCAATAGCAATAACTCTGCCGTCAAGCTCTTCTACAGAAGCTTCAATATCATAGCTTCTTTTATTATCACTGATTTTATTTTCCTTGATTAAAAAATCAAGATCAATAAAAAAGTTATTGAATTTTATATCACTTTCCTCGATTTTTACCACATTGTCTCCGATAAAAGACGGAAGATCACCTGTATTTACAACAATTTCAGCGTCTGCATTTCCGTTTATCGTAACAAAATCATCCGGCATAAACAGCATTAACATTCCGACCGCAACCATAGCCACAGCACTTACAATTAAAATTATTTTTGTAATTATAAGTATTATATAGCCAACCTTGCCGATTGTATTGATTTTTTTTACATTTTCATTTTTCATGATAGTATTTCTCCCTTTTTGATTATTATTTGTGTTGTTCTCAGCTGATGTACTCAGTATACACCACACATTAGCGTTTGTCAACTAAATTTTATCGTTTATCGTTAATTTTCTACAAATCGCACAGTAAACACCGTCTTAAAAACGCCTTAATTACACATAATACACGATAAAAATTTATCGTTTATCATTAAAACACATCAATCATCTCCGACATTTTAACTCAAAATAAAACTCTTGCTTTATTTGCCGATATATGATATAATTTTAATGATATACGCTTATACACAAGACAGGAGGATTTTTATGCTGAATGCGGATCTAAAGGAATTTGAATTCACCTCGGCTTTCGATGAGCTTGTTATTTCAGCCGTTATTGCTATCCCCTCAGAAAATATCAGCGGCGTTGTTCAGATTATACATGGTATGAATGAGCATAAGGAACGCTACTACCCTTTTATGGACTACCTCGCAAGCGAAGGCTTCATTACCGTTATTCATGATAACCGTGGTCACGGAAAAAGTATCTGCTCTCCCGAAGATCTGGGATTTATGTTCAGAAACGGCGGTCAGGGCTTTGTGAGCGACATTGCCCAGCTCAATAAAATTATAAGGGAAACCTATCCCAACCTGCCTCTGTTTATGATTGGTCAGGGAATGGGCTCTCTCGGCGCACGCTGCTTCATTAAAGAGCATGACAGCGATATTGACGGTCTTGTAGTGACCGGCTGTCTGTGCTACAGTCCCTTTTCAGGCTTCGTAAGAGCTATTAATTCCGCTTCCGCTCAAAAACCGGGAAGCCGATTCAGAAGTGAAAAAATCTACAACGCTTTTGAGGCTGCGTATAATAAATTCGACCTCTCTGTGCCTAACCTCTGGAGATGCAGTGACATCGAATCCGTTGAAGCCTTCAATGCCGACCCGCTTTGCAGCTTCAAGGTCACTCTCAACGGCTATGAAGGTCTGCTCTATCTCATGCAGGAGGCCTACTCAAAAAGAGGCTGGAAAGTCAACAATCCTCACCTGCCTGTAAGATTTGTCTCAGGCAAGGACGACCCCTGTATGCTCTCAGAGAAAAAGTTCTTCAAGGCTATACAGCTCCTTGAAAAAGCAGGCTACGAAAGTATCTCGCACCGCTTGTTCGACGGTATGCGCCACGATATTCTCAATGAAAAAAATAACAGCAACGTCTGGAAGGACATCGCTAAAACACTGTTTTCATGGATTGATCGCTTCAATTATGAATCATCAGACGCTGTAACAGTCAGCGCTGAATAAATACCCCATTGCACCGATGAGACTCTTATTATGTGTCTCGTCAAAAAAGAAAGGATAATGAAATGGATATCAATAAGACACTTGCAAAAGAATTCTCACTTCGTCAGGAACAGGTAGACAATACCGTCGCTCTCATCGACGACGATAAGACTATCCCGTTTATTGCACGTTACCGTAAAGAGCTTACAGGCTCACTCGACGACCAGATTCTCCGTGAGCTGTATGACAGACTCATGTACCTGAGAAATCTTGAAAAACGCAAGGAGGAAATCACTTCCGCTATTACTGAACAGGAAAAAATGACTCCCGAAATCGAAGCTGCTATCAATGCCGCAACAACTCTTGTGGAGGTTGAGGATATATATCGCCCGTTCAAGCCGAAAAGACGTACACGTGCAAGCATTGCCCGTGAAAATGGTCTTGAACCGCTTGCAGCTCTCATCATGGAACAAAACAGCTCTGCTGACCCTGAAAAAGAGGCTGAGGCCTTTGTCAGCGACGAAAAGAACGTCCCCGACGTTAAAACAGCTCTTCAGGGCGCTATGGATATTATCGCTGAGGATATCTCAGACGACGCTGATATACGTAAAAAGCTCCGTACACTTGCCGGTGAAAAGGGTGAGCTTGTTTCTAAAGCGTCCGACGCTGAGGCTGAAAGCGTTTATACTAATTATTATGAGTACAGCGAGCCTGTCCCGAAGGTTGCAAATCACCGTGTACTCGCCCTTGACCGTGGTGAAAAAGAGGGCTTCCTCAAGGTCTCTGTTACCCTTGACGAAATCAGTGCAACAGGTATTATCCTCAATAAATACATCAAAAACAATAATGCCTGCGGAGAGCTTGTCCGTGCCGCAGCAGAGGACAGCTACAAGAGACTTATTTTCCCGTCAATCGAACGTGAAATACGCTCCGAAATGACTGCAAATGCCGCTGAACAGGCTATCAAGGTATTTGCCTCGAATCTCCGTCAGCTTCTTCTTCAGCCGCCGCTGAAAAACAGCACTATCCTCGGTCTTGACCCCGGATACAGAACAGGCTGCAAGGTCGCTGTTATCGACACGACAGGCAAGGTTCTCGATACAAATGTAATTTATCCTACCCCAGGTCCTAAAACCAATATAGAAGGCTCAAAGAAAATCGTAAAGACACTCATTCAGAAGCATAATGTCTCAACTATTTCTATCGGAAACGGTACCGCTTCACGTGAGACAGAAGCCTTTGTCGCAGAGCTGCTGAAGGAAATCCCCCAGAAGGTAAGCTATATGGTTGTCAGCGAGGCAGGTGCCTCTGTTTACTCAGCTTCAAAGCTTGCTGCCGAGGAATTCCCCGATTATGACGTTTCTCTCAGAAGCGCCGTTTCAATTGCACGCCGCTTACAGGACCCGCTTGCAGAGCTTGTTAAAATCGAACCTAAGGCAATCGGCGTTGGTCAGTATCAGCACGATATGCCGCAGGCACGTATGAGCGACGCTCTCTCAGGCGTCGTTGAGGATTGCGTAAACTCCGTCGGCGTTGACCTTAACACAGCTTCACACTCGCTGCTTTCATATATTTCAGGAATCAACGCAGCAGTTGCAAAAAATATAGTTGCTTACCGTGAGGAAAACGGTAAGTTCACCGACCGCAAGGAGCTTATGAAGGTTCCGAAGCTCGGCAAAAAGGCTTTTGAACAGTGTGCAGGCTTCCTCAGGGTACGTGACGGAAAAAATCCTCTCGACAATACCGCTGTTCACCCTGAAAGCTATGCCGCAGCTTCATCACTCCTCAGCGAGTGCGGCTTCACTCTTGCTGATGTCTCCAACGGCGGAGCTGCAGGAATTAACGAAAAAGCTGAAAATATCGGCATTGAAAATATCAGCAGCACTCTCGGAATCGGCGTACCTACACTTACCGATATTATAGGTGAGCTTAAAAAGCCGGGACGTGACCTCCGTGATGAGCTTCCTCCTCCACTCCTGAGAAGCGGTGATGTTATGGAAATCAAGGACCTCAAGCCGGGTATGGAGCTTGTGGGAACTGTACGCAATATCATCGACTTTGGTGTTTTCGTGGATATCGGCGTGCACGAGGACGGTCTTGTGCATATATCACAGATTTGCAGCCGCTTCATCAAGCACCCTCTTGAAGCTGTCAAAGTAGGAGAAATCGTAAAGGTACGTGTTCTTGACGTTGACGTAAAGAGAAACAGAATCTCACTCACTATGCGTCTTAACGATGAAGAGGAAAAAAAGCAGCAGCCACGTCAGAAGCCTGCAAAAAAGCGTGAGGAACGTAAGCCCAAGGGCTTTGATGCAAGCAGACTCCACAACAGCAGCTTCAGGATCAAGCAGAAATAATGTACTTTGTGTATATTATCAGATGCTGCGGTGATAAGCTGTATACGGGAATCACCACTGATATAAAAAGACGTATGAACGAGCATTTTCGTCAGACGGAAAAATGTGCAAAATTCACACGCTCTCATAAGGCAGAAGCTCTTGAGGCACTGTGGAGTACCGAAAACCGCAGTCTTGCCTCAAAGCTGGAATGGAATATCAAGCACCTGACACGAGCTCAGAAGCTCGCACTCATCAGAAATAATGCACTGTTCACGGAATTTTTTGATTCTGATGCTGCTGAATCCTACCAAAGAGAGTCTGTCGGAAAGTTTCTGCCTGAGCTGCGGATAAATTGCACCCAGAACGAATAAAATGTATTACCTACATATTCCGGAGGGATAAAATGTCCGATAAACCACGAAAGTATAACCGCTTCAAAATACTCGCAGTAATTGAAGCCCTGATAATATTTTTTCTAATGGCGGTACTTATATGGGTGGCTTTTCTGCGTGATAAGCTTCACCCCGATAATACCGCAGTTCCTGTAAACGCAGATGCTTCAGACTTCAGCGACGAACCTGAAATCCGCACAAGAGCCGTTATCGAAAAGGAGGAGGCCTTCTACCAGCTCGACGGTAAAAAAATCCTCATGCACGACAGCACTCTTGGTGAAATATTCATGCCGGTCTTCAAGGATGTACCTGCCTGTTCACTGAATATGAATTCAATTATCACCCGTAATGGCTACTCATTCTATAAAGAAAACAACGAAATCACCTCCATTGCAGGTGTTGACGTTTCTGAGCATCAGGGAGATATCGACTGGAATCAGGTTAAAGCCGCAGGTATCGACTTCGCTATTATCCGTATCGGTTACCGTACCTATGGCGGCGGAGACATCACACTCGACAAAAACTTTCAGAAGAATCTGCGTGAGGCGGATGAAGCCGGTATAAAGGTCGGAGTTTACTTCTTCTCTCAGGCGCTGAACGCCGACGAGGCTATAGAGGAGGCTGATATCGTTATTGACGCTATCGCTCCTTACAATATCACTTACCCCGTGATTTTTGACTGGGAGCTTATCTACGGTGACTCTGCAAGAACTGATAAGGTTACCGTTGAGGACCTCGCCGACAGCTGCATTGCTTTCTGCGAGAGAGTAAAATCCGCCGGATATACTCCTATGATTTATCAGAATAAAAATACAACAATGTACAAGCTCGATCTGCCAAGACTTCAGAACTATGACTTCTGGCTTGCTGAGTACGGCACTAAGCCTACATATTACTACGATTATCAGATGTGGCAGTATTCAAGCACAGGCAAAGTCCCCGGCATTTCCGGCGAGGTTGACTTGAATATCAGTTTCAAGGACTACAGTATAAACGAATAGCAGCAGACTGTTTATCAAAAAGGAACGACCTGCAAGACATGGCATCCCTTTAATGAATATAATCTCCGAAAAAAATGAATAGTCATATAAAAGTTCATCCCACAGAGTATGAAAAAACTCTGTGGGATGTTTTGTTTTATTTTGTTTGATAAACCATAATTGATTCTCCTTAATATATTTTAATTTAATTTTATAACATCTTCGTGTATCGCTTTATACTCATGATTTAGTGGAAGTTCACTCCCATTTTCATTAATTTTTTTGATTTCAGAATAGTAATCATCATCGAAAAACAAAACTGATACACTGACATAATCATCTAAGTTTTCATGTGACATGACCGATTTTAAAGTTTTTTCAAAATCAGATACAAGACTCTTATTATAATCAGATTCAGGAAGATACAAGTTAAAGCAGACCCACATTTCATTTTTCTCCATAACAGAACTTAGTGTATCATTCTCAATATCAATATGGAAATTAGGTTTAAACCCCTTATTTCCTACAGTACCGCCTACACCTTTTTCACCGATATCCCATGAATATATAAAATAATTACTAAGTTTCATTTCAGAAATTATACTATTAATTTCTCTTTCTACTAGAGTAGTTGCAATAGTGGTCATATAATTATCCCATTTAATAATATATTCTTCTTTATTTTCAGTATTGATGACACGAACTGTATATGTTTCGTCTGATTCTGAATCTTTAATTTTAAACTCAACATCACACCAGCAATCCTGAATTGCGCCGGGCACAAAGCTGTAGTTCGCATCCTTTTCACTACTAACAACTTGAAACTCTTTATCATATTTATTATTCATATATTCCAAAGCCACTTTTGCTGCCTTATCGGTATCAAGTGATTTATATTCATCCATTTTGTTTGGAGTTCTATCACAGCCACATATTACACCAGAAAACGTAATCATACAGAAAAATAAACTTAATATTTTCTTTATCATAAAATTTCTCCTTTCAATTTAATTCTAAATTAATATAGTATTATCACAATAGCACTTTAATACACTGTTATATTATACCAAATAGTTCCATATAAATCAATATTATTTATATAAATTCATATTATCGCAACACATTTTTGTGTGATTTAAACAAAACACAAGAACAACCAGTGCTTGTGCTTTGTATCTTGAATTCTGTCACTTCCAGAAGTAAAAGTTATTGAGAGTATTATGATATAAAAAACGCCACACTTGCTTTTGTTGCTCGTATGGCGTTTTGATTTGTATTCATTTTATAAACAATGTTTGCTCTCAATCGGTTTTATTTCTTCCCTATGGGTGACTGCCATAGCGCATCCCGTTAAATGTGCGTTAGTTTCCTGAAGTGCTTAAAATCAGAGAGTAGAAACATTCTGAAAAAAAGGTACTTCTGACACTGATATCAAAAGTACCTTTGTAATATTTCTATATCGCTATCAATCTGAAATCCGGACAGCTTTTTGATTATGCCTCAGGGAGTGAAGCAATAAGACCAAGCTTGTATTTCTGGATTGCAAGTGCATCCTTATTTGTAATGCCATCCTTGTTTCCGCTTACATCTGCATAAATCTGTCCCTGTTCACTGATAACATATTTATCAGGATTTGCAAGTGACTGCATGATAAGTACAGCATCTGCCATGTTTATCTCATCATCGCAGTTTGCGTCACCATAAGCTATATCCTCGTTGCCGGTTGTTCCCTGCGGAGGTGTTACATTGCTGCCGTCAAATTCATAAAGGTCAGCCGGAAGCTCGTCAAGTGTGATACAATAATCGCTCTTATAAATTCCGGCAAGCGTATCTGCGTCCTGATATCTTTCGCTCATGAGATAATCGCCGTACCATGGACAGAAGTAGAGCCAGCCTGCATCCTCGATAACCATATTTTCAACAGTAGGAACTGTATCGTTTTCTGACATTGCAATCATTTTTTTACCATCAACAAGCTCAAATATGTAGTTGAAGATTGATGAAATTGCAATTACGTTCGGACCGCTTGAATTTCCGTCTCCTCTGTTGTATTCAACATTATACTTATCGTAAGCAACGATATCTACATACTCATCACCCGGATACCATGTATGTGAATTTGAGTAATTATAGCTGTTGAACTCCCAGATAAGATTATGGAGACCATAGGTTTCTGTCATGGTTGTATAGAGAAGCTTCCAGAGCTCCTTATATACCTCAGCACCTCTGTCGCCCCACCAGAACCATGCAGTACCGTCGCTATAGTTGCCTTCATTACCCTGAGCCTCGTGAAGAGGACGGAAGATAATCGGAACGCCTGCCTCCTGACAAAGCAGAAGCTGTTCTGCAAGGTCCTCCATTGCAGCCTCAAAGTACTCTCTTTCCTTTGAGCCTTCTACAAGAACATTTGCTGTATTGAAGGTGCTGTTTGAAACCTGATAATTCTTATAGGTACAGTCCTTCCAGTCAAGAACATCGCCGACCTCATAGTTTTCGAAGTCAATTGGTACATTGATATGCCATGCAACTGTTGCAATACCGCCTCTCTTATTCACCCAGTCGATAAGACGCTCGGTAGAACCGTCCTCCCAGCCGTAGAGAGGATTGTAGTTCATCATATCAAAGCCTCTGATAGCAGGATATTTTCCTGAAATATCATAGATATAATCGAATTCAAGATCATAATTGGTGCATGAATAATTGCGGTTCTGCTGATTATATTCAAATTTCTTTCCGTTTTTATCATAGCATTTCCATACGAAGGTTGAACCGTCGTCTGCTGTTGCCACGTCCTCCTCATTATAGGTATATATGTTGCCGTCGCCGTCAACAAAACTTTTTGAAGCTGCATCGTAACGGATTGAAGCTGAAATCTTATGAGCATCGCTTCCGCCGCCGTAAATTTCCTGCTGACCTGAGATGATGTGACTTCCGTAAACGCTCTTGAGATACTTCATAAGAGCCTTTGCTTCGTCAGTAGCCTTAGGGTCGGTAAGCTGGTCTGTAGCCTTTGAGTAATCGTGAGAAATTGCCTTTGAAATTGTCATTGTGTCATAGGCAGCATATCCGTACTGTGGTTTAAGAGTAATTTCGTTCACACCTTCCTTGAGTCGGAATACACCCATGCTTATTTCTGTCCATTCATCAGCATAAGGGAAATTCATTGTATACTCCCTGCCGTTGATGACAATGGTCTGCATACGAGCGGTTTCATCAAGAATCTGGGCATATTTAACCTTAATCTCGTACATACCTTCCTCAGGTGCTTCAACATTGAGGGTATAGCTGGTACCTGAGAGATAAACAAAGCCTTCGCCCGAATATCCGGGAAGCTGAGTTTCATAGATTGATGTCCAAACCTTTTCAACGTCCTCAAAGCTTTCGCACTCACCGGAATAGATAACCTCGCCATCCTCGATAGCAGCTGCGTTGAACAGACCTGTTGAAGCACACTGAACTGCTGCCATTGCAGCCGCCGCAGTCACTGAGATAAACCTTTTCAGATTTGATTTCATTTTAATATCCTCCTTTAAAATTTAATAAAATATTACTTTATTTATGATATTAATTAATTGTCTCTTATCACCTATATTATAACCGTTTATCCACATTTTGTCAAGTAGTTTTAATGAATATTATTCAAACCTCTCAGATAATTTAAGGAAACATCTTACTTAAATTATTGCATATTACTACGCTCATCGCTTTTTGAACTTTTTGTAAATTTTTACGATTATTCAATGCTTCTGAGTTGAATCATCGGCTTTTCCCTCCCTTTAAGGGAGGTGAAGCATGAACGAGGTTATTATATCCATAATTTCTCTGCTGGGAACTCTGGGCGGCTCGCTCGGCGGAATACTGGTAAGCTCTAAGCTTACCAACTACCGTATCGAGCAGCTTGAAAAGCGTGTTGCGGAGCACAATAATTTCGCCCGCAGACTCCCTGTGGTGGAGGAACAGATTAAAATCGTCAATCATCGTATTGATGAACTGGAAAGGAGCAGCCATGAAAGAAAAGCTGATTAAATTAATCGACGTAAAATCAATTATCACTCTGACCCTTACATTGATTTTTTCAGTGCTGTCACTGACCGCTAAACTGTCTGCGGAACAGTTTCAGACGGTTTTTTCAACTGTAATCGCTTTCTATTTCGGAACTCAGAAAGCTAAAAATTCAAAGGAGGAACGTAAATGAACAGTCCATATATGGGGAATTTCCGTGTAACACAGGAATACAAGGGCACCGCTCATGATGGTCTTGACCTTGTGGGGATAGACAGCAAGGAGGTCCATTCCACTGTCAACGGAACAGTGCAGATTGCACGCTGGGAAAATCCAGATAACCACTCTCAGGGGTTCGGTCAATTTGTTGCAGTCAGGCAGGACAACTCTGATGACTGGTATTATTTTGGTCATCTCAGCGAAATTAAGGTTGCTGTCGGTCAGCACGTCAGAATCACCGATGTTATCGGCATTGAGGGCAGCACCGGACGTTCTACGGGGTCGCACTGTCATTATTGCGTGAGGACGGGCGGTATCAGAGGACAGCACAGGAATATATCCGAAATATCGGGAATTCCTAACACTCTCGGAATATATGATGACGGCTATCGTGAAAGCAAAAACACAGTCTCAAAAAACGTCACTCTCACTATTGACGGCGTAACATACTGCGGTACGCTGACCAGCCAATGATAAACAGCATATTACAAACCAAGGGGAGCACTTAAGGATACAGTTCTTACAAAAGTTTTTACGTATATTATTGAGGAAAACCCTTTTGAAAAAGGGTTTTCCTCAAACTCCTTTCCTAAAACTTTCAGTTTTAATTTCAGCCTGACAGAGCACACACTAAACATGGAAAGAATTTTAAATTTCTTTATGTGTGCTCTGTCAGGCTGAAATTAGCATTAAAAGTCTTTGGAAGGGGGTACGGGGGAAACCTTTCCTCAGAAAGGTTTCCCCCGATATATACATATAAAGCTTCTATATGAACAGTACCCTTATGCGCTCCCCTATTTTAATTGAATTCAATCTCATCAGCTACTGTAAATGTTTCGATATCAGCTGAAACAAAACGCTTTCCCGATAATACATAAATATAATCGCCGATATATACAGCTCTGTCAAAAAATCCGTCTGATTGCTTGCTCCATTCATATGAACCGCCTACTTCTCCCTTTAAGGTGAATTCACCGTTGTCATATGAGAACAGCATATAACGGCTTCTGACCTTCCATTCATCACCGTATACCGTATCTATCATTGCTGATTCATAGCTTTCGCTTACAATCGGAACTCCGATAAGATTCTTCTCCGGAGCAATAAGCAGTGCCTTACGCTCGTACATTGCCGGAGAATACTTCCATTCATTTTCACCGTGATTTATCGCGTATAAGCCCACCTCATCAAGATTATCCGGATCAGAGTTGTCAAACATAACAAGCTTCACTCCTGTCTCAATGCCGTTTTCATCAGCATCAGCACCGAAACCGAGAAGAAGTCCGTCGTCCCACTGCTGCATATAGGTGCTGTATCCGAGAATCTTGAATTCGTCAAGAATAGTGGGATTTGTCGGCTCACTGAGGTCAATCGCAAACAGAGGGTCTGTCTGCTCATAGGTTACAACGTAGGCAAGGTCACCGCTGAAGCTGACCGACTTGACCGACTCATTTATGCCGAAATCCTGAACGCTTCCGACTACATTCATATCCATATCAAGGACATAGACACGGTTATCACGCTTTACAAGGTCATATGAGTAATAGCCTTCATCGTCGTAATTCATTTCTTTATTATACCATGGTTCGTCGACGTATTTATGGAATACCTCCTCAAATTCTTCATTTGTAGTAACAATTCTGAAATAGCCGTTATACTCGCTCATCGAGAACTGGTCTTTGATTGTTCCCTCAACCTTTCCCGATGCGGCAGGAGTAATTCTGCCTCCGCCGATTGCAATACGTGTAATTTCGGTAGACATCCCGCCTCTTCTGAAAATCTTTACACGACTTTCTTCTGCTGCAGTATGTTTATTTGTCTTATCTGCACAGGCTGACGCTGTATAGAGGTTTTCAGCTGTGCAGTAGATATTTCCCGAATAACCTGTCAGCGCCTTTGATTCAACGGCTGTAATCTGTCCCGTAGTATTGAGGTCAAGACCACTGATAACCTTGTATGATATATTATTGCTGTCCGCAATGCCCTCCTCAGGGAGCAGCAGATCATCATGCGGAATGCAGTCAAACGTCTCAAAGGTTCCGCAGGTTGGTATATAGCGCTCGATATAGCTCTTATCCGTTATCTGCTCAAACGATTCACTTGTATAATCCGTAATCAGATACATATAGCCGTCAGGAGCAATTCTTACGTCACTGTAATGCCCCTCCTGATAGTACGTGTCAACAAGCTGCGGATTATCTCCTGTTGTATACACCGAGACAAATACAGAGTTTTTTACTCTGTAAGTCGGATATACATGATCGTACATTTCATTGTATACCTTCTGGTCGATTTTTGAATGTGCATTTATATTGCCGATAACAAGCAGCATATCATTATACAGATACATATCCATTACAGAAGCACCGATATCATAATCTTCACCATAAATATTATCAAGACCCACTGACAAATCAATATCTGTTGAACTGATAAAGCTTCCGTTATCAACTGCAGCTACATTCAGCTCAGGAGTGATTTTATACGATCCGTCATAAGTATTGTTTGATTCATTATGAAGATAATAGATATATCTGCCGTCGGTTTTGGCAATATCAGCCTCAAGCACTCCGCTTTCCTGATTATACGTCTCGGAATAGGAGTCATCATCGTCATCAGCCGGTTCAAGAGTGCCATTGAAGTTCTTATCAATAGTGGCTGTACCTTCAGTCATTGTACCAGAGCCGGTAAAGCTGGTTTCAGCATCCGGGGTCTCCATCGCATCCTCTTCAACAGCCATATCGCCGAAATACTGCAAACGTGTATTTTCTTCCTCTTTATACCGCTCCGAAGCCTCACTGAGCAAATAATAAATCTGCTCATAGCTCTCGGCACCGCTCATGTATGACACGGGTACAATTGGTTCTTTTTCTGTTCTTCCGGACGTCTCAGACTCGGTAGTCTTCACAATGAAATTCTTCTCATGGTCTTTTCCGTCCTCTTTATTTATAAAATTTCCTTGTTCTGCAAGATGCACAGCTGTTCCGCAAAGTACTGCACACGCAGCTGCTCCTGCGGTAATTCTTGCGGCAACGCTGATTTTCTTTCTCTTTTTCGCCGGAGCTTTTCCCTCCAGCATGATTCTTATATTTTCGGGTTCCAGCTCCTGCGGCACAGGTGCTGATTCAAGAAGCCGTTTTACTTTATCATCATTTTTATTCATGCTGCATAACTCCTTTCGGTTATTCCAACAATTTTGGCGTCAGCTCCAGACGGAGCTGTTTTTTTATCCTCGTAAGCCTTGAGCGTACCGTACCTGCTTTGATTTTACAGATGTCCGCAAGCTCTTCACTGGTATATCCTCCGAGTACTGCCATCGAAAGCAGCAGTCTCGATTCGCTGTCAAGCTTTCCGAGAGCCTCCTTCAGCTCCACGGAATCAAAGTCGAACTCATCTATACAGGTTTCGTCCTCAAGCTCGTCAGCCGTATCAAAATATTCACGCTGTCTTCGCTTTATTTTTGCTGAGAGTATGGACATTATCCAGCTGCGGAAGCTTTGAACGTCCCTGAGCTTACCGATAGAGCAGAAAGCATCAAGAACCGTATCGCTGACTACGTCACTTGCGTCATGCGGGCTTCTCAGGCTATAGAGGGCAATGTGGTACAGATCCTTATATACCATGGAATAAAGCCGTGAAAAAGCCGCTGCACTTCCCTCCTTTGCGAGTCTGACGTCAGCGGAGAAATCATTCATGGCAATCCCTCCTTTTGAATCGATTCATAAACTTAGTGTCGTAAAAACAGAAAATTGCTGCACAGCAAACAAAAAAACGGCTATATGCACAAAAATCAGCATAAATATCTGTGCATATAGCCTATACATTTTATATGAAGCTTATTATGAATTTGCACGTCCGAGGAATGCCGCACCGATAATTCCTGCGTCATTTCCAAGCTTTGCAATTACAATTTCAGCGTTCTTCTCGGAATTTCTTGTGTATACCTCTTCCTTAACGAGTGCCTTTACAGGAAGAAGCAGCGGGTCACCCTCATTGCATACTCCTCCGCCTATGCAAAGCACATCAGGCTGGAAAATATTGATTGTATTTGTAATACCTGCAGCGAGGTACTTTATGTACTTGTCAACAACTTCCTTTGCTGTCTTATCGCCTGCTCTCATAGCGTCAAAGGATGTACGTGCCGTAACCTTACCGTTTTCCTTAGCCATTTTGTTCATTACACTTTCAGGGCAGGCTGCCATAGCCTCCTTGGACATTCTGATAAGTCCTGTTGCTGAGGAGAACACCTCAAAACAGCCCTTGCGTCCGCATGAGCACTGAGGTCCGTCAACCTCGATAACAGTATGACCGATTTCTGCTCCTGCAAAATTGGAGCCTGAATAGATTTTGCCGTCGATGATAATTCCGCCGCCTACACCTGTTCCGAGTGTTATACATACGGCATTCTTTGCGCCCTTTGCCGCACCTGCAACGTACTCGCCGTATGCAGCAGCATTAGCGTCGTTTTCAATGAAAACAGGCTTGTTGATAGTCTCCTGAATATACTTCACCATAGGAGTATTTCTGAAGCCGAGATTATTTGAATACTCGATAATTCCTGTTGCGCTGTTTGCGATACCGGGAGTTCCTACACCCACCCATTCAATGTCATCAATGGTAAGATTAGCGTTCTTTACAGCCTGAAGAGCCATTTTTGCCATATCGTCCGCAATTTCCTTTTCGGGTCTGGGACAATTGGTTTTTGTGCTTGCCTTTGCAATAATTCTGTATTCCTCGTCAACAACACCTGCAACGATGTTTGTACCTCCGAGATCAATACCTACATAATATTTCATTATGAATTCCTCCTTACATTATTTGTCAGAATAATAGTACATCTGCCTTTTATATAGCACGGATCTGCTCCTGCCGGAACAAATACGCTTGAGCCTTTTTTAAGTTTTATGATTCTGCTGTCTTCTGACTGTGCATCCTCATGATTTTCGCAATATATATCTGCCTCACCTTCAATAACGAGAATATGGAAGAAGCTTTCCGGACTGCTGAATTGCAGATAATCAGAAATATCATATTTAACCGTTGAAAAATATTCACAGAAAGCAAGCGGTGTACGCCATGCATGAGGCATTTTCACAGCTTCAGGCTGACCGTATTTTCTTGACGGAGGTTCAACAGCAGTTACTTCAAGTGCCTTTTCAATATGAAGCTCACGCGGCTTGCCGTCAGCACCTGTTCTGCCGTAATCGTACACACGATAGGTAACATTCGAGCTTTGCTGTATCTCGGCAATCAGTATGCCCTTGCCTATTGCATGAAGTGTTCCCGGTTCGATAAAGAAAACATCGCCTTTTTTCACAGGCACTCTGTTCACGTAGTCAAGAAGGGTATTCTCCTCAATTGCTTTGCGGAACATCTCTTTTGTTATTTTCTCTTTGAAGCCGTAAATCAGCTCTGCACCCTCATCGCAGTCCACGATGTACCACATCTCGGTTTTACCATTGTCATTCTCGTATTTACGTGCATACTCATTGTCAGGATGCACCTGAACAGACAGATTATCCCTTGCGTCAATCAGCTTGACCAGTATCGGGAAATCCCTGAATTCAGTGCAGTGCTCTCCGAGCGCTTCAGGATGTACGCTGAGGAATTCCGACAGCGTCTTACCGGCATATTCACCGTCTGCAACAATGCTCTCACCGTCCTTATGACAGCTCAGCTCCCAGCTCTCCGCAAGTCTTTCAAGTCCGCTTTCCTTGCCATATTCATCACGAAGCCTTGTTCCGCCCCAAATATAGTCCTTTATCGGCGGTATCAGTTCAAATGGTTTCATTAATCTCCTCCGTCTTTTCACGAAAATTCAGCTGAAAAATCTTCCTCTGTTCCGTTATATACATTGAAATCTATATGTTCCTCGTCACCGTCATATCCATACAGCTCACCGCTGTCACAATACTGCCAGAATTTCCAGTCAAGCAAATCAGGCTCAAAATTCACGCTGCGAATCCACAAAGGATAATCGCTGAAGTCCTCACGCACATAACGTAAATACACAGGGATAGTGGTATAGATTATCGGCTTTTCGCCGTAATGCTCTTCAAGCTCCTCAAGGAGCGGACGGAGTATCACTTCTGTTTCATCCATAGAGGGTTTGTTTATCTGCTTATCCGCATAGTACTCAATATCAACCACAGGCGGCATATCTATTTCATCTTTACCTACTGTACTGATAAAATTTGCAGCCTGAGTTTCTCCGGCACTGTCAAAGCTGAAAAAATGATATGCTGAAATTTTTATATCGGTTTTTCCTGCATTTTCAAGATTTCTTCTTGCCGATTCGTCAACATGACCGCTTCCCTCAGTAGCCTTGATAAAAGCAAAGGAAACATCCTGCTTTTCAAGCTCCTGCCAGTCAATTACGCCCTGATAATTTGATACATCAACTCCGAAAACAGGATATTTATTGCTGTTGACCTTAGCTGATGAAAAATAACAGGCGCTCAGGGCAGCGGCTCCCGTCATGACTGCACCTGTCACAGCACAGATAATTTTTCTAATTGTGTGCATTTATTCTGCAGCATCTCCAATTTTATCTGATTCATACTTATTGTCAAGCACAACAAGCACGCATATGCATATTTAATAATAAACTATTTCCTGAAATTAGTCAACAGTTTTTTTGTAAATTCTCAGGAAAACATGCTTCACAAAAAAATTTATGGGCGGATTTATTGGTCCGCCCACTAATTACCGTTACTTATTTAATAGCAGCCTTGATTGCCTCCATGAGCTCGTCATATGTTTCATATGCAGGAAGCTCAGGATTATCAGCCTTGATTTTATCAGTGCTCTTGAAGAGGAAGCCAGCCTTACTTGCCTTTATCATACCAAGGTCATTATAGCTGTCACCGCTTGCAATAGTTTCATAGCCAATCGACTGAAGCGCCTTTACTGTGGTATACTTTGAATTTTCTATACGCATTTTGAAGCCGGTAATTTCGCCGCTTTCAGCCACTTCAAGAGAATTGCAGAAAATTGTCGGCCAGCCGAGCTTCTTCATAAGAGGTGTTGCAAACTGAGTAAATGTATCGCTTATAATGATAACCTGACAGATTGAACGAAGCTCATCAAGAAATTCCTTAGCTCCGGGAATCGGATCAATTTTAGCAATAGTTTCCTGAATCTCCTTGAGTCCGAGTCCATGCTCCTTGAGAACTCCGAGACGCCAGTTCATAAGCTTATCATAATCAGGCTCGTCTCTTGTGGTTTTTTTCAGCTCCGGAATCCCGCTTGCTTCTGCAAATGCAATCCAGATTTCAGGTACAAGTACACCTTCAAGGTCAAGACAAGTAATATACATAATAATTCCTCCGATATTTTATTGGATGATTTTTTCAGTCATCCTTTTAATTATACTACAAATACCATATTTTGTAAAGTCCAGAAGAAAATTTCTCTGTAAATATAAAAAGGGCGGAATACAATCCACCCTTACGATAAAATTATTCATCCCATTAATATCTGAATGATTTTATACAATAATATAAATTATCCCTCAATCTGCCTTGCAAGGAACTGCGCTGCGGCATTAATCAGGCTTTTCTGAAGATCGGTTGCCTCTGCATTTTTTTCTGAACTGAGAAATGCTACCGCTCCCGTAATGTCTCCTGCCGTTATTATCGGAACAGCAGCTATAGCTGTTCTTTCGATCCCCTCTGCCGGATAAAAATTATTTGTACTTCCCTCAGGACAAAAATACTGTCCTCTGCTTTCCATGATTTCCTCAAGCTGACCTGTTACTCGCCGCTCTGCAAATTCCTTCTTCGGAACTCCTGCTGACGCTACTACATGATCCTTGTCAAATATCACAACCGGACAGCCGGCTATTTTATACATTATATCCGCTACGTACGATGCATTTTCACTCATTTCACTTATAGCTGAGTACTTTTTGAAAATTACTTCGCCGTCACTGTTTGTATAGATTTCAAGGGGGTCGCCGTACCTGACAACATTGACGTCAAAAACCTTGTCGCTTCGGTTTTTAGCCGTTACGACTATCTGTCGGCTTGATACGATATTTTTAACGTCAGACTCAAAATTTACGGCTGTTTTTTCCTCTGTTTCCACGCTGTTTTCTTCTGTATCAGGCAGTCTGCCCGACGTGAGAAGTGCGTCTATATCGGCTTTCAGCTGAATTTCAATTCTGTTTTCATAGATGACGATTTTCTCCAATATGAAGTCAAGGTCTTTCTTTTGCAGGCTCGGCTTGCTGATTATATCATCAAAGATTTCAAACACAGTTTTTGCAACTCTGTTTACCTTTGCAACGGTATTGTGCTTGTCGGCAGTCATATTAAGCTGATTGCGAAGTCCGTCAAGGCGGTTTGTAAGCTCATCAATCTGCTCGCCGTAAATCTCCTCAAAGATTTCTTCTTTGTCGGGGTCACGGATAATATCACGGGCTTTCATTCGATGCATAATGCGGATTTCGTCCTTGATGTCCGCAATATTCTTCTGCAAGGTTTCAACTGTTGACTTGCTACGTTTTGTTTCCGTTTTTTCCTTTTCAAGAGATTCCTTCAGCTTTTCAATCATCTCTTCCGAGTTATCACGGATTGCCCTGATATAATCTTTCAGCAGTTCATCAAGCATATCCGTTCTTGTGTGGTGAGAGGTACAGCCTTTCAGTCCTCGCCTGTGATAGCTTCCGCAGGTGTAGGCGGGGGCGAGGTCTCCTCTGCTCATTGAGAACATCGGTGCTCCGCAGTCGCCGCAGACCATATATCCCGAATACACGTTATCGTATTTCTTAACTCCACGATACGAGCTGGTGCTTCGCTTTTTTATCTGCTCCTGTACGGCTGAAAAGGTTTTGAAGTCCACAATAGGCTTGTGGTTATTCTCAAAAACAATGTGCTCCACCTCGTTTTGCTTTATCTCCTTGCCGTTGATACGCTGACGCTTGTATTTGCCCTGACGGAGAGTTCCAATATAAAAATCGTTCTGCAAAATCTCGCTGACGGTAATGATACTCCACTCACGCTTTGCTTTCAGACGGCACTCCTCGCCGTTTTGCTCCTTACGCATTTTTTCTGCCATTCGGGGTGTAGGAAAATTCTTATCGGTGAGATAATTTGCGATTTTCTTGTAACCCCAGCCCTCTAAGTAGCGGTTGAATATCTCTCGGACAATTTCTGCGGCAGGCTCGTCCACAATAATAGGAGCGTTTTTATTGTTCACCATAAGATAGCCGTATGGCACAGAGCAAATCCACTTGCCCTCTTCCTGTCTGCGCTTGATAACCGACTTGACCTTTTTTGAGGTATCGGTAACAGGCATTTCATTGATGAGGAAGCGGAACTGAATTGCTGTCCAGTCATCAAAGGTCGGATAATCAATGCTGTCGCCGATTGAGATAATTCTCATTCCTCTGTCACGCAAATCTTCCAGCTCTACAAGTCCTTTGCTGTTGCGTCGGGAGAATCGTGAGAAGTCCTTGACAATGAGTATGTCATACTCAAGGTCAAGCATTTTACGGCGAAGCTCCTGATAGCCCTCACGCTGTTCAAAGGTGTAACCGCTTCGGTCTCGGTCCTCATAAAAATCAACAGTGCTTGCGGGAAATTTCCGCTTTACATAATCAAGTATAATCGCCTTCTGATTTTCAATCGAGGTATTGTCCCTGTCCAGTTCCTCGTCAACCGAGATACGGCAGTAGCCCGCAATTTTCAGAGTTGTATCCATATAAAAATCCGTCCTTTCTGAAGTATTCATAATCATTTTAACATGGGGTTATGTTACATTCAACAGGTAATGTTTGTCAGGTATGTACGGGTGCATTATGCACCCTCTCCGAGATAGTAGTTGCTGTGGAGAAGTCCGTCTGTGCAGTCATACAGATTGCGGTTTCCTGAACGGAATACTGCTATCTTGTATTTCTTTTCACTGTACTCAGCAGTTTTTTCACTGATGACAGACTGAACATTCTCACTTTGCTGTTCGGAATTTGTAAGCCATATTTCTGCAATACGCTTATCGTCTCTGACAATTATTCGCAATAGGCAAGCCTCCCTTATCCGTTTAGAATCAGTTTTGGATTTTTATTCCTGTGTTATACAAAAATGAGTCTGCCAATTTTATAAGCGTTATCTGTTCACCTCAATTCTACTCTGTTTTTCATGAAAATGGAATCATCAGACTGAACGACAATTTGTCGCTGAGTTTGTGGAAGACTGATAAATCTGCTTTAGTTGTCGCTGATGTCAGTCAGACTGATGGCAGCTTTTATTGTTGGGTAGGGCGTACTTCACGCCCCACCGCTTGATTGGAATTAGGATTCTCTGTAACCACTGCCCTGAATCAGGGCATCCTTTGTTTACACCCCGACCGCTTGCTTTTGATAGACTGCGTCGTGTTTCACGACGTGGTCTATTTTTATATGACGGGATGGTTTGTCCCGTCACGATGAACGGATTGGAGCTGTTGACAAACTCCTGCTTTCAGAAGTAAAACAGCACCTCAAAAGCGAAACGACTGTAATATTTCCGTGTCAGGGCAATAAAAAGGGGCTACTCACATAGCCTTTACAAGTCGTTTTAAGTTTAATGCGCACGCCGAAAGGAGGCATTGCTCGGTTATTTTTTCAATGCCTCTTTTGAATGTTCGTTTTAAATTATGTTGTTCTTTTTGATGAGCAAAATTACCCTCGCACCATATTTTACGCAAGCGCATAGCAGTATGGTATTCAGGTGTATCTATATTTTGCTTCTGCATCTTTCTTGCTTTTTCGTGTAATGAACGGTCTACTTTTCTGGGGTTTTTAGAATTACCAATACACTTCTCCCTGTAGGGGCAAACTCTACAATCGGAATTTTTAGCAAGATATCTTTTTCGCCTATTTCTTTTACTGTAGCCGGAATATTTCAGAACTTTACCTGTGGGGCAAACATAGACATCTCGTTCTTCATCATAGATAAAAAAAACAGGGTCAAAATCCGGTTCATAGTTAGGTGTGCCTGAACGCTTTCTTTCGGGTATGAAAGCTTTGATATTCCTTTTCATCATAGCGTTATGCACTTCGCCGCTATCATAACTGGCGTCCGCACAAATGCTTTCAGTATTAAACCCGAATTTATCAATCTGATGCTCCAATCGTTTTGTGTGCGGCGTACTATCGTGTTCATTTCCAGCTGTAATAAAAACATCTGTAATAATGCCATTTTCTGCATCACTGGTCTGATGATTGAGATAGCAAAAAGCGTTTGGCTTTCCGGGACGATTTAATAATCCGCTGTCAGGATCAGTGATACTTTGTGTAACAGACTTTGTCTTTTCGGGGTACTCAACAGGCTCTTTGATAAGTCCCATTTCATATGCCTCACGGTCAAGCTTCTGCATATATTCAGTTGGTGTATCTGGAACCTCAATTACTTCCCTCAAATCATTTCGGGCATTGGCTCTGATGTGGGTTGAGTCTGTAAGCAAAAGCTTCCCCGTTACAAGTCCTTCTTCCATACACTTGCGTACGATTTCATCAAATATATCCTGAAATATTGTTGTTCCGCTGAATTTCCTGCGGCGAAGCTGTGAGATTGTAGAGTGGTCTGGCACAGGCTCGTCAAGTTCGATTCCGAGAAACCAACGATACGCAATATTTACACGGACTTCCTGTTCGAGTCTGCGCTCGGATTCTATTCCGTAAAGATAACCGATAAGTATCATTTTTATGAGCATAACAGGGTCAACAGACGGACGACCTGTGTTTGAATACAGCGCTTCAACCTTATCGTAGATGAAACTGAAATCAAAGCATCTATCTAAATCACGGAGAAAATGCTCCTGTGGCATAAGCTCATCAAGCGTTACCAAACACATCTTCATTTGTCTATTTTCATTCCTGTTAAGCACCGTAATTACCTCGCTTTCTGTACTTCTATTATACCATATTTCGGTATCTAAGTCGAGGATTTTGGAGTTTGTCAACAGCTCCGGATTGTTCACCGTCATGCCACCTGCACCGAAACAGTGCGGGTGGATGGTTGCTTGCGACAGACCACCTAGCGTTTCACGAGGCAGTCTCCTGACCGAACGATTCGTTCTATCAGCTTTAGCAAGGGAGCGGTGAAACAACTCCTCCTGCATGATACCTCGACTACCGAAACGGTACCTGAGTCGGAGATTCGCCGGGTCAGCTGTTCCAGGAGACGGAGTCACAATTCGTTACCTCGTCTCCCTCTCCTGCAAGGATATCGTGAAACACGATACCCTTTTATGGAGTCACGTTTTGTTACTCCACATCCTACCTTGCACGTATTAAGCTTCATACATCCAGCTGTCGTCAGGGAGCGGATCCTCCTGAGGTTCAGGCCTTTCGAGAATTTTCTCTGCAATCCCGAAATTATCACGCTGTATCAGTTCCTCCAGATTCAGCTTGCCTTTGGTACGACGAACGTTCCGAACAGCCTCTTTTCTGTACTCCTTCAGAACCTTTTCAGGAATGTCGGTCAGATTTGAAAGTATCATGATAATCATTTCAACCTCCACAGCATATCGGAACAGACCTTTTGATATTTTGGTAAAGCCCTCATCTGATGCCTCGGCAATGCACTTTGCAAGCTCCGGCACAAGAAGTTCCTGCTTGTCCTTAAGCTCACGACTTGCAAGGAAAAGTCTGAGTGCATCTTCTATCAGAGCCGACCTGTTCTCAGCGTTTCCAGCTTTGATATAAGCATCGCATTCCTGCAAAAGTGAATTTGAAATACAGATTCCTGTTCTGATTTTTTTATCCAACTACATCACCCTTTCTGATAATCTATTGCTTTTTCAAAACTGATTGTGCCATTGATTCTGCGGACTTCATCCACACACATAGCTCTTAGCTTGTCAATTACTTCGTCATCGACATCATTTGACGCAGCAGTTAAGTGAGTAATTGCTCCAAGCTCCACAGCAACCTTGAAAAGCAATCAGGCAAGTCTTTGCTCTGTTCCGGCTATCTCAGCTTTGACAATTCCGTTCAGCACAGGTGCAAGATATCCTATTGCTTCACCTGTGTTTACATCAAGATGCCCGCAGTAAAAGAGGATTGCATCCTCAACAAATTCACTTTGTGAACGGCAAGGTGTATCTTTCATGTGAGATTCCACAAGCTTTTTTGTCTTTGGGTACAGCCAGAATGCGTATTTTTCTTTGTTCTCCATTTTTCCTCACTTTCTGTCGTAACACTTCACGACCTGCTTGTTTTTCGTATTTTTCGTGCTTACGGGAGATTGTAACACCATAATCGTAACACCTGCCATTTTTACGACCCTGTTTGCGGACTTCTCGCATTCTCCGCATCTTCGGCGAGCTTTGCTCGTCGATGTGATTGCGTCGGAGGGGTACAACCCCGACGCTTTAACCTGCTATCTTCTCAAACCTCAAATCAATACCGCTTTCGTGGGACTGCTCATACTCTCAATCGAGACAGTTACCCGTTCTTGCGATTTCTACCCATTTCACTCCGATAGTTATCGGGCTTCGTGACTCTCTGTTTATTCATAGGACGTGGGATACCCTGAATAGTTTGCAGAGCGTTCAACCCCGACAATTATCTTATGATTTGCCACCATTTCTGCCCAGACCATTTTCAATTGCATTTCTGCGGTGCATTTCACGCAAATCCTTGCTCATTGGTACTCTCGGACTGATTGTCAGAAGTGTTTTCGGAAAGCTGAATGTGTATCCCCCGAACTGATCTTCCGCGACCATCCTGTACAGACTCGGATGACTTTCGCAGCGTTTTTTCAGTTTGTTAATCAGCTTCTGATTGTATGTGTAGAGTTCGCAATCAGTTTCTGCTTCATTGAATGTGATAATCGTTTCTCTTTCATAATTCGTCAGCATAGAAACTCCTTTCATTATCAGCAGAGAAGAAAAGACCGCCTGCACCTATATCTTTTTTCTTTCTGCAGATAAATAAATTTTCTTCATCTTGTTATATTCATCTTGTTAGGGTGTATCTGACAACACAAGCCGTGTTATCATTTACACTATGTCAGATTGATTTCATAGCTGTTGCTTCTCATAACTTGTCTGCGGTAGTTGCGTGTCACGGTTATGATGTTTTTCCCCTCTAATTTTTTCACCGCTTTCACAACGGAACTGCGACAGATATGACAGTCACTTGCAATGTGATTGTAACTCGGAAAGCATTTGCCTGTGACAGAGTTTGTGCACTTGAGAAGATAGCACAGCACATAAAACTCTATCGGTGATAGCTTCATTTCAAATGCGGTGTTTGGGATTTTAACAAAGCCTTTCATCTTTTCCTCCTTTCAAGTTTTGGTGTTGAAGAATCTACGGATACTTCATTGTGATTTCTGAGAATTTGATTTGTAAAAACAAAAAGAGCTCCTTTCCTCGCTGGGCGAAGAAGAAGCTCTAAGTCATCGTACGAAACAATCGGCAAACAAAAAAACCGCCGAATCAAACAGACGCAATTATCCTTTAAGGATTGAACATAAAAATGTTCACGTCAAGTCTGGTTTCGTACGGCGCTTGGCAGCTCAGTCATAAAGACTGTCTCCGCTTGCACGATTAGAAATCGTTGTATTCAATTAAAATCAGAATTTCTCTTTGACTTTATTCTAACACAATGCACGTTCAATGTCAAGAACAAATTTTCGATTTTAATAAATTTCAGTCACTTGCACAAAGAAAACGGAACATACTTTCGTTTGCGCAACGTTTTATACAAATCTGAAAGCACCGCAGATTTTCTTCAAACTCTCATATTCAATTTTCAAAATACTGTTGAAGGCTTCTACGGAAACCTTGCAATCATTTCAAGCCAATCACACTGTAAAAACAAAAAGAGCTCCTTTCCTCGCCAAGCGAAAAAGAAGCTCTCATCATCGTACGAAACAATCGGGCAAACAAAAAAACCGCCGAATCAAACAGACGCAATTATCCTGTAGGATAGAACACCAAAGTGTTCACGTCAAGTCTGGTTTCGTACGGCGCTTGGTAGCTCAGTCATAAATACTGTCTCCGCTTGCTCGATTAGAAATCGTTATGTTCAATTTAAATCAGGATTTCTCCTTTGACTTTATTCTAACACAATGCACGTTCGATGTCAAGAACAAATTTTTGATTTTAATAAATTTCAGTCACTTGCACAAATCTGCAAGAATGTTTGTTCGATTATTATCAGAGTGTACAAAACCCTCCACAAGTTTTCAGCTTGTGGAGGGTTTGTTCAAAGTATAAGTTATCTCAATAATCCACCGTGGAAATAACATTCGTATACCTTGGTGTCATTGCAGTAGATTTCTTCAAAACCTTGGAACCAGGTGAGGTCACCAGATACCTTGGACTTGTATGTGTACTCGCCCGATTGATAGTATTCAGGGCCACGATATGGCATATTGAAGTCTGCCTTCTTAAGAGCTTCTTTCAGAAAATTCCCACTGAAGCGTTCCCCGAGAACCCTGCCCATATAATTCATAGCATACACAGCCTTGCCGTCTTTCCATATAGCTTCTTCACCTGCAAACTGTTCACCACCAACATATGTGTCGTGATAAACATAGTCGCCCTTTTCATATCTGAAATCGTGTGAGTCAAGCCTTGTGGAATCAACCTCATTCATAAATGAAGCGTAGGTGTTGACATTTGCTTCAAGACGAAATGCGATAATCTCATCTGTGTTGTTGTCGGTTGATATGGGTCTTACTGTGCATTCCTGCTCCTTGACAAGATAATCAACCGTCACATTCAGCAGATTGCTGATTTGAATCAAATTCGCAATGTCAGGGTAGGTCTGTCCCGCTTCCCACTTGGCAACTGCTTGCCTTGAAACGTGAAGTCTCTCTGCGAATTCCTCTTGAGTAAAACCTTTGCTTTTTCTTAAAAGCTGTAATTTCTCAGGAAAAATCATCTAAAATCACCTCTGCATAAATAGTAACACATAAAAGCACAGACCACAATAACCTTCAGGTTGCAGTTTCGCTACTTGTGATATACAAAACCTATTTTATTATATCATATGTGAGTTTAGCATTCAATAAAAGCGGAAAAAACCTCCACAAGATAAAACTTGTGGAGGGAAAATCATATTTCGATTGTGTCACCGTTTGTTTGTGCTTTCTGTACCGCCAGAACTGTGTGTTTAACGAGCATAAGTTCCAACGCTGTTCGTATATTGTTTGTTTCTTTTCCTTCTGTCATAAGCTCTGCTACAGCGTTGCCCATAATGTTGTACTTCTCACCGTGGTATAATTCCTCAATCGTGATCCGTGCCATACAATCACCTCCTTGCAGTACAACACTATACCACAAGGTTTTGAAGAAGTCCAGTGGAAAGATGAGCATTTTTAAGTAAAATAAGGGATTATTGTTTGAGTGTAGGTGTTTTTCCTTTTTCAGAATTAAAACTAAAAAAACTCAAAGAAATATTTTAATGCAGCTTTAACATATCCTTTTTCCAAATAAGATTTTTGCCTGCGTCCTACGAGAAACAATAAAAAGTCGCTATACAGAATACTTTTTTATCGTTAATATCGCTTTCCAAGTCTTTTATTAATTGAACGAACTGATTGTTTATTGGTGTTTTTTTCAGAAATTCACAAATATATTCTATCGCTTTGGAATAGGAACGAGCCGTTCCTTTTGTGTTCGCTTATCTTGTGCATATGCTCAACGATTTCTTTCTTATCCTCCAGAATATCTCCGCCAGAAAGATAACTGTCAAGTTCGGCATATGTTACTCTCATTTCTGTTTCATCTGTCTGTCCGTCAAAGAGTGCCGCAGATGGGGCTTTTTCTATAACGCACTTCGGAGCATCAAGATAACGCAAAAATTCATATATCTCGGTAACGGTCAAATCCGCAATAGGATTAAAGTCGTGTGCACCGTCGCCCCACTTGGTAAAGTAACCTATGTATGCTTCACTTCTGTTACCCGTACCGGCAACAAGACGGTTTTCCGCTG
>JAGBIH010000015.1 GCA_017935095.1 Ruminococcus sp. | reverse complement strand
CTTCGCTCAATTGTATCAGTATCAAGACTGGAGCTGCCATTGTCAACTCTGCCAAGCTTGCGTATTTTTCCTGTTATATACAGCATGGCTTCCGCAAGTGTTGTTTTTCCTGAGTCAACATGGGCAGTTATTCCCACAGTTATCTTTTTCATAAAATTACTCCGATTTACTTTATCTTTGACACATTTAATGTGTATTAAAGGCAATCCTCTGTAATACACCTCGGTCAGATTGCCGTTTTTTTAATTTTATCATAAAAAAGCACTTTTGTCCATAGCGGATAAGCTTATATGAAAATATTACTAAAGAGCATTTCTCTCTCCTCAATAAATTATACTGAAAATTGTCACGTACTGAGGGTGGTCTGAATATAATGCAGTGGGGTGCAGAATCAGCATCAGGTGACTTTTGCTGACACTAAACACTGAATCATTAAGGAGGTTATTATGAACGATAACAATTTGAATTCAAAATGCGACGGCGTTCCTGTAAGGGTCAACCGTGTTTTTGACAGCTGCAGCGATAAGGACTGTATGACAAATCTTAAAGTTACTATCACCGACGGCACTCTGCCAAGTGGGATAAATATTGTCAGAAGCCGTGCAGCAACAGTTGATAATGTATATGTCAGCGTTGAACCTGTTCCTTTCAATAAAGGCTTCTATTCTATTGACCTTACTTTTACATTCAACCTTGAAATTCTTGGCTACGAAAACTCCCGCAGTACGCCAATTACATTGAACGGTACTGCTTATGCAACGAAAAACTGCATTCTTTACGGCAGCGAGTCATCTGTAAGAACATTTACAAGCGATGATAATATTGCTGAGGCACCTGTAGATATTGAATCCGGAAACACAAATCTCCCTACTGCATACGTTTCTGTTCTTGAACCTATTGTTCTTGAAACAAAAATCGGAACAGTCTATTGTGGAAATGAAATTCAGGACCCTGAAAATCCACGCAGCATTTTTGTTACTCTCGGACTCTTTTCCGTTGTTGAGCTTACACGTCCCGTAACAATAATGGTTCCGACACTCGATTATACTATTCCCAAAAAAGAATGCTGTGTAGATTCGGAATCACCATGTGAGGTGTTTGACAGGCTTAAATTCCCTGAAGAGGAATTCTCTCCGCTCTCAATCTGTAATAATAATACCGATTGCGACTGTATTGATGATAAAATGAGCTGATATGTCAGGCTCTGCAATTTCCGGAAGCTGTCGGCTGTGGAAATTTCTGAAATACCGGAGGAGATACAGTGAGACGAAGAAAACACTATAAAATCAGCAGGCGTGCAGCTTTCGGTACAGCAATACTTATGATTGTACTTGCACTGATTGCAGCTGCTGTTATTAAAATAGATAAAGCAGTAAAACCTGTGGCAATCATGCAGGCAGAACATTATGCACGCATTTCCACCGAAAAGGTTATCAGCAGAACGGTTGCGGACTATCTTGAAAGCAGCCGTTTTACATACGGTGATTTTGTTGCTGTGCTGTATGATGAGAACGGAAAAGCTGTTTCTGTTGAGGCTATTCCTTACAACATAAACAAGGCTCAGTCGGAGCTCACTATGCTTATCAACAATAATTTTGACAAATCTCGTCAGACATATACTGAAATTCCTGTAGGCTCGCTCACTGATTCGTATATGCTTGCCGGTAAGGGACCGAAAATACGGGTAAGAATCTGTCCTTCGGGTAATGCATCTGTAAAGCTCAGAAGCACTTTTTCATCAGCGGGAATCAACCAGACTTGTCATAGAATATCTGCTGTTGTTACTGCTCAGACAGAATCATCAATTCCGCTTTACAGCTTTGATACAGAAATGACCTTTGAATTTCTCCTCGCAGAGAGCATACTCATCGGCAATGTACCGGATTTAGCTCCGTATGCATGGAATGACCTTGTCACTGCATAAAAAAGTGTAGCATGAGATGTTGGCGCTATATACAAAACTAAAGGCGACGGAAATTCCGTCGCCTTATTTATTTATTCTACTGTAACGCTTTTTGCAAGATTTCTCGGCTTATCTACGTCATATCCCTTTGCAACAGAGACATAATAACCAAGAAGCTGAAGCGGAATTACTGCAAGACTTCCTGCAAAATGAGCATCGGTCTGTGGAATGTATACCGTAAAGTCAGCAGTATCCTCCATGCTGTAATTACCGTATGTTGTAAGTCCCATGAGCGAAGCTCCACGGCTCTTTACCTCAACCATATTGCTGACTGTCTTTTCGTATAAATCCTGCTGAGTCAGTACACTGATTACAAGAATTCCATCCTCTATCAGACTGATAGGTCCATGCTTCAGCTCTCCTGCTGCATAGGCTTCAGAATGAATATAGCTGATTTCCTTCATTTTAAGGCTTCCCTCAAGGCTTATTGCATAATCAATGCCTCTGCCGATAAAGAATGCGTCCTTAGCACCTGCAAGCTTGTTTGCAAACCACTGGATACGTTCCTTATCTTCAAGAATTTTTTCGATTTTGTCAGGAATTGTATAAAGCTCATTAAGAAGCTCTGTGCATCTTTCGTCAGCAATCTCGCCTCTTGCCTTTGCAAACTGCAGCGCAAGAAGATATCCTGCAACAAGCTGTGTGCTGTATGCCTTTGTTGTTGCAACAGAAATCTCAGGACCTGCAAGTGTGTAGAATACATTGTCTGCCTCACGTGCAATCGAGGAGCCTACAACATTAACGATTCCAAGTGTCTTTATACCCTTATCCTTTGCTTCTCTCAGGGCTGCAAGACTATCGGCGGTTTCACCCGACTGGCTGATAATGATAACAAGACTGTCCTTGACCAGAGTCATTTTTCTGTATCTGAATTCCGATGCAAGCTCTACTCTTACAGGAATTGTAGTGAGATCCTCAATAACATACTGTACTGCCATACCTACATGGTATGCTGAACCGCACGCTACAATATAAATCTGGCTGATTTTCTTCATTTCATCATCAGTAAGACCGATTCCGCTGAAATCAATCTCACCGTTCTTTACAACTGAATTTATTGTATCACGTACAACCTTCGGCTGCTCATGAATCTCCTTGAGCATAAAGTGCTCATAACCGCCTTTTTCTGCTGCTTCTGCGTCCCATTTGATTTCTGTAAGCTCTTTCTGAATTACATCACGGTCAATATTGTAGAATGTGACAGCGCCCTTTTCAAGCTTGGCAATTTCTCTGTTGCCTATGTAATAAACATTTCTTGTATATTTCAGAATTGCCGGAACGTCTGAAGCCACATATGTTTCACCGTTTGCTATACCGATAATCATAGGACTGTCCTTACGGGCTGTATATATTTCTTCAGGATAATCCCTGAACATTACAGCAAGGGCATATGAACCCCTGATTCTCATCATCGAACGTGCAAGAGCGTCAACAGGACCAAGACCATATTTGTTGTAATAATAATCAATAAGCTTTACCGCAACCTCTGTATCAGTCTGGGAATTGAAGCTGTAGCCTTTCTTTAAAAGCTTTTCCCTGAGCTCCTGATAATTCTCAATAATACCGTTATGAACTGCAATTACTGCCTCATCATCACTGCTGTGCGGATGAGCATTAAGCGTTGAAGGCTCTCCGTGAGTTGCCCATCTTGTATGACCTATTCCGCAGCTTCCCTGAACTGCATCTCCTTCGTTTGTCATTTCTCTGAGCACTCTCAGCTTGCCTTTGGCTTTGACAACTTCAGTATCCTTATTTCCGTCACGAACAGCTATACCGGCTGAATCGTATCCTCTGTATTCAAGCTTTGAAAGTCCGTCAAGCAAAATAGGAGCTGCCTGAGCACTTCCTGTAAAGCCTACTATTCCACACATAATATGTTCCTCCTAAAATAAGTAAATGTCCGAAACTGTCATTTTTTCAGCAGAGCGTCAGCGTTTTATAAATACGTTTTTCTCTGCTTCCTCCGAATCCGACACATTATATTATATAACATAAGACAAGATCTTGTCAACATCAAGATTACTTTTACTTATTGTTATTCGACCTTGGAACCTTATTTACCTTCTTATACAGGAAGGTATCCCTGCTTTCTTCGAGCCGGAAGCTGCCTTCCTTTTTGTAATCGGAAGCCTCCTGTTTTTTACGTACAGTTTTAAGCTGTCCAACCATCGAGCCTACTGCAATGGCTGCAATTATAAGAGCAATTATAAGAGAAATAACAAACTGCTTCACAACGCTGCCGCTGCCGGATGAGGTCTGCAATGCTGCATTATTCATCTCATATGTATCAATACAAGCTATATTACAGTCAGAATATGCACAGTCTGAATCGTCGTAATCAGCATAAGTAACCGATATTGATACACATTCAATATCAACAGCTGAATTGATTTTATCTTCGCATATAACTCCTGTAAAAAGTACAAGAGACGCTGCAAGTGAAGCTGCAATCTTTTTGAATATCATACGCTCTCCTCCTTACAGTAAAAACGATAGTCCGAAAAGCACTGCAGTTGCAACAGCAGTAATTCCGGCAAACCATCTTATCGCAGCAGATTTATCTACGGGCAGATTACCAACAAATTTTCCGGTCTGACCATTCATTGCGAAAGTATACTTATTACCATTCCATGTTGTATTAAGCATCCATACCGGATACAGAGCATATTTTGCCTTTCCGTTTGTAAGGTTAATTCTGCTGCTCTCATTCACAACGGAGCTGTAACCTTTTACAGTTTGTGCAAATATCTGTTCTGTACTTTTCTTTATTCGTTCATTTGCACGCTTGATACTCTCCTCTGCTGAAACATCATAGCGGTCAGCCATATATCCGGAAAGATAAGCGGTCTGGAAATCAACAGCTTCATTGAATCTGTATGGCTCTATTGATTCCATAATGTCATCATCCATTTTTGTTGAGCCGTCAACAGGTACAAGCTCAAAATCAATTTTTCCCGCACGTACAGCAGAATAATAGCTTGTTTCCGTATAAGAATAAGAAGCATCGCTCCACATACGTCTTTTTTCAGCTTTATACATCATACGTGCATTTACACCTGCATCAAACAGCCATACCGGAACATACACTCCCTTAATTTCGTCAATATGATTTTCTGTTCTGAAAACCTTTGGAAGCAGTCTTTTACCATCAAGATATCTGTTGAGAGCTTCCTTCGCAGCTTTTTTATCAAGCTTGAACGGAATAACAAAATCAGGCTTCAGATCGCCGGACAAGCTTCCCGTCATTACAACAGGATTATCGCAGTACGGACATTTCGACGCTGCAGTAGTTGAATCCGCAACAATATCTCCTCCGCAGGACTGGCAGCTATAGACTCCGATTTTGTCAGCTTCTCCGTCCTGCCATTCAGTTCCTGCCTGAGTATCCCAGTTCATAGTACTTTTATCAGAATTTTCCATTTCTGCATAATACTGCTGTATTGTATCAATCTCAAAAATTGAATCACAGAACGGACACTTCATTTTCTGGGAAGTGCTGTCAAATTCAAGCTTTCCTCCGCAGCTCGGACAATTATATTCTATCATTTCTGCCATAGTTTCACCTCACAAATGAAAATAAAAACGATGCAGCTTCATCCGCAGACGTGCTGCATCATTCTGAATTAAAATCACCTTTACACATAAATTGTGCAAAATATCAGATATATGTGATGCTGACCAAGTATCAGTTCTTAATATCCTCGTCGTTGAAAGGATCTCCGCACTCTGCACAGAACTTCGGAGGATTATACGGATCAGCCGGCTCCCATCCGCACTTATCACATCTGTAAAGAGGTGCTCCTGCAGGCTTTGGTTTTCCGCACTCTGCACAGAACTTGCCCTTGTTTACTGCTCCGCATGAGCAGCTCCAGCCATCAGCTGATGCAGTCGGTCTGGGCTTTCCGCAGTCTGCACAGAATTTACCTGTGTTATCAGCTCCGCACTCACACTTCCATGAATTTGCAGGTGCAGGCTTGGATTTACCGCAGTTTGCGCAGAATTTACCATCATTTACAGAGCCGCACTCACACTTCCATGAATCTGCTCCTGCTGGCTTGTTCTGTGCCATCATTGCCTGCTGCTGAGCATTCATCTGGAAAAGGCTCTGAGCGTTCATACCGCCTGCCTGCTGAGCCATATTCATGCCAAAGAAGCCCATTGCAGCTCCGTTCTTGTTTCCGGCAGCAGTAGTCATAGCCTTTGCCTGTGCGTCAACAAGAGTAGCCGCAGCATTTCCTGTATCACGATTCCATGCAAGGTCTTCGTATTTTTTGATTCTTTCCTGATCCTCCTGAGGAATGGTCACGGAATTAATAGCGATTGATACAATTGAAAGACCTCTGAGTTCCTTCCATTTCTTTGAAAGCGCTTCGTTCATTGCATCACAAAGCTCAGTTGTATGTGAAGCAAGCTGATCATATGTTATGCCTGATGCAGCAATTTCTCCGAATGCAGGATTGAGTGCGCTGAGGAACTCACTCTTGAGCTGATTATCAAGCTCTGAACGCGAGTAATCTCTTTCTACATTACCGCATACGTTTGTATAGAAAAGAATAGGGTCAGTAATCTTGTATGAGTAAACACCGTTGCAGCGTACGCTTACTGTAAAGCTTCTGCCAAGCTCCTCATAATGCATTTTAAATCCGATCGGATTCTGAGTACCGAATTTATTATCGATAAGCTCCTTGAGGTTGAAATAGTAGATACGCTGGTCATGACCTGTATCTCCGCCATGAGCTATACGCTTACCCATTGTCTTGAAGGTATCAAGAATGCTTCTGCCGAGACTTCCGGAGAAAATACTCGGTTCTGTTGACATATCATATGTATATTCACCCGGTACCGCACAGATTTCAACAACCTGACCCTGATCAACGATAATCATACACTGTCCGTCAGCTACAGCAATTTTGCTTCCGTTTGTTATAATATTATCGCTGCCTTTAGTGTTTGATGAATTCTTTCCTGTCTGCTTCTTTCCCTTGACAACAAGAACGTCAGAAGCGATTGCATCGCAGTAATAAAATTCCTTCCACTGATCGGCAAATGTTGAACCGACACCGGCAAGAGCCGCTTTAATAAGTCCCATAATAAATCTCCTTTCGGGTATTTCCCTATAACAGCTTTTTAAACGGAATTTATGAACCATTCCGCAATTTTATGTCAGTAAAATTACCAACATTGTCATTATATCATATTTCCGGACAAATTGCACTACTTTTTTTGAATAAATTTCCGATAAAAATATATTTTTGTTTTTTAACTTATTCCCATTCTTTCCATATTTCCGGACAATAACCTATTGTAGCCTTTTTTCCGTTCCTGACCACCGGTGTTTTTATAACCTGTGGATTTTCAAGTATCTTTTCATCCCTGTCTTCATCAGAAAGATATTTCAGTAACGCAAGCAAATCCTTGTCCCTGCACTTTTCGTCTATCAGCTTTTCGGTCCCGCCGACAGCCTGACGCACATTGTTGAACTCGCCTTTGCTCATTCCCTTTTCCTTCATGTCTATGAGCTGATATTTAATTCCACGTTCCTTGAAATATCGTTCGGCTTTTTTTGTATCAAAGCACTTTTTTGTACCGAATATCTGTATGTTCATGCAAAATCATTCCTCCATAATAAACGCTGTGCCATTCAGATCAGCGGTCTTTGAAAGCTCAAACGATATGCTGTGCATATCAAGACCGCTCTGCGCAAAGTAAAGTCTTATTGCTGTAAAATGTGAGAAAAGAGGAAGCTCCTTTGAATAAGATACCTGTCTGCCTCCTGTACCATTCCATGTAAATGTTCCGTTCGCTGTTCCCATAGCAAAAATAGTAACAGGAATCTGCGCAAGCTCACTTTGCTTGGATGACGCAGTAATAGTAACATTATAAAAGCCTTCATTTTTGACAATAAGTGCAAAGCTGTGATTTGTTCCCCTTTCTGTTCTGATTCCGGTAAGATCAAGCGTCAGATCACCGTCTAATTCATAAAAAACAACAGGTTTGTCATCAGGATTATCCTCAGACGGACGATTGATTATTTCAACAGTGTCATCAGCTCCGACTGTTCTTTTCATTGCATTTGTGTGAAGCAGAAAACGACAGATATTCATCGCATTTCTTTGAAGCTCTGCACGTCTGAGACAGCCGTTTTCAAGCGAAGAAGCAGTGTTATCATCATTTGATGAACCGTCGGCACATACCATATATACATCGTTCTGGGCTATTGCCATTGAAGCAAAATTGTTTCTTGACGGCTCTTTTCCTCTTTCATTGATATTTGCCCACCAGTCTGTCATTACAAAGCCTGTGAATCCCCATTCCTCACGGAGAATCATTGTATTAAGGTCATAATTTCCGGCAGTCCATAAACCGTTCACTGAGCCGTATGAAGTCATGATTGAATCGGCTTTTCCTTCTTTTACCGCAATTTCAAATCCTTTGAGATATATTTCACGCAGTGCTCGTTCAGAAATAACCGAATCAAGATAATGACGGTTTCTTTCCTGATTGTTGCCGCAGAAATGCTTGACGGTACCTGTTACTCCTGAGTTATGAAGTCCTGTAAGCTCCGCTGCAGCCATTACGCCTGTCAGGTATGGATCTTCGGAAAAATATTCAAAATTACGTCCGTTAAGCGGATGACGATGTATGTTCATTCCCGGACCAAGAAGACAGTCAACCTTGTTTGCTGTCATTTCAAGCCCCATTAATTCGTATAATTTAGTTGTAAGGGTACGATTGAAGGTCGAAGCTATCATCGTACCGTTCGGCAGACTGAATGCCTTTGTTCCACAGTCAAGCCTCATTCCCGACGGACCGTCAGAACAGCAGGCTGCAGGTATTCCGTAAGCTCTCAGAGAATCAGAAACTCCGCCGAATGCCGAGGCTGTTCCTGCTGTAACAAGAGGACTGCCCATTCCTTCACCTCTGATGATACAGGTCAGATCATAGTCTGAAAGCTGAGCTATAAATTCTTCAAGTGTATTTTTACCGTTAAGTACATCGGCAAGAACAATTCCTCTGTTATCGGTATATTTGATTTCGTCGGGAAGTCTGTCAATACGTCGCTGAGCCTCATCAACAGAGTTAAGCGGAGCTTCCTCCTTAACAGCCTTAAAGCCGTCAGGTGTAAGCTCAGGTCTTATACGACTGAACGGAATAACAGGAGCCATAGCCTGAACACATTTTTTCACTTCCTTAGTTTCAGGAAGATTAAACGTAAACACCTGCTGTGCTGAACGCACATCTGTACCAACATAAAAATTATAATCTCCAGATTCAAGCACATAGCTGAAACGATAACCGCTTGCTCCTGAGTCATCATACGATGCTAAATCATCAAGCTTAACAGAGATTTCAAGCTCCTGTGATTCATCAGGTGCAAGCTTTTCAGTTTTGACAAATCCGCACAAGGCACGTGAAGGCTTGCCAAGCTTTCCCTGAGGAGCTTCATAATAAACCTGTACTACTTCCTTGCCACTGTATGCACCATTATTTCTTACACAAAACTTAAGTTTTACAGCTCCGTCATTTTGATTGACAGCAATGGTTTTTACTTCAAATTCCGTGTATGATAGTCCGAAACCGAATGGATATCGTACTTTTTCTTTGGCAAAGGTTTCAAACCACCGATAACCTACATAAATATCTTCACAATAGAAATTTCTGGTAATGCTGCCAAAGTCTGATGACGACGGATAATCAGAAATATTGTATGCTATCGTATCTGTCAGCTTGCCTGACGGGCTTATTTTTCCGGTCAGGACATCGGCTGTACCCGTTCCGCCGGTCATTCCGCCCTGCCATACGTAAAGTACTGCATCAGGATTGCATTCATCAACAAATCCCATATCAATAATTCCACCGGTATTGAGCAAAACAACTACCTTTTCAAATTCCGCTCTTACCTTTTTCAACATATCCATCTCATCGGCTGTGAGCAGATATGAACCCTCTTCCAATCGTACGTCCTGTTCTTCACCTGCTGTCCTGCCGATTATGACAATCGCCGTAGAACCTCGCAATGCTGCGCTCTTCACTACCTCTGTATCAAGCGGCATCTCCTTTTGCGACCACGGTTCCTCTCCCCAGCCTGTTCCTATATCATATGGATTTTCTTCAACCCATCTGCGATATATTTCAAGAAGCTCCTCGTTTATTTTTACACCGCTTTCAAGAAGTCCGTCGAGAATGCCCGTAACCTTCGATACATTGACAAGTCCTCCCGAACCTGTTCCGCTTTTGTAATAGTGAAGCTGGATTCTGCCGAAAACAGAAACTGTCTCGTCCATTTTCAGCGGAAGTGCATTATTATCATTTTTAAGCATTACAATTCCTTCTGAAACGACCTTTGCTGCGGTTTCAAGATATTTATTCCAGTCAAGCACCCGATTCATTTTTTATATTACCTCATTTCACTTACATTAAAAAGTATATGCTTATACTAAGGTATATTGGATTCAGCACCGACAGACCATAGCATAAAAATCAATATAATCATATTATATCAATTTCTCTTTATAAATGCAAGTCTTTTGTCTAAATTTAACAATCATTTCCACGGACGCTTGCCTTTTGTCCAGCCTTTAGCTATCCAGTATTCCTTATCGGCGGGATTAAAGCCGTTTTTCTGCATCATAGCCATAACAGCGAAAAAACCGTTTGTCTTTATATCAGGTTTTATTCTGCCGACTTTTAT
>JAGBIH010000014.1 GCA_017935095.1 Ruminococcus sp. | reverse complement strand
GATTTTTCTCTGCTAAGCTACGGATGAAGTTTTTCTTCATCCGTTTTTTGTATTGAAATAGTTTTATCAGGGGTGTTGATATGGAAATTCTTCTATGTTCACTGATTGGTTATTTTATCGGCAGCGTCAATCCTGCTTATATCCTCTCAAAACTCAGAGGCTTTGATATACGCAACAGAGGCTCAGGTAATGCCGGCGCTTCAAATACAGTTATTATTATGGGAAAAAAAGCCGGCTTCCTTGTTGCTGTTTTTGATATATGCAAGGCTATTATTGCCGCTGAAATCGGTGCTTATCTTTTTTCTCAATTTAAATTTTCAAAAATCCTTGCCGGTTCTTCATGCATTATCGGACATATTTATCCGATATTTATGAAATTTCATGGCGGAAAAGGGCTTGCTTGTCTCGGAGGTCTTATTCTCTCATTCAATCCCCGTCTTTTCAGCCTTTTACTTCTTGCTGAAATTGTTCTCGCATTCTCAATCGACTACATATGTGTTGTTCCTATCACAGGCTCGCTTATTTTTACTTCGTGCTACGCTTTTCTCACCGGAGACGCTGTCGGTACTCTGATTCTTTCAATTGTTACGCTTGTAATTGTCTATAAGCATATTGAAAATATTTATCGTATCCGGAACGGTACAGAAGCTCATATCAGCTTTCTCTGGAAAAAAGAACAGGAGCTTGAGCGCATCAGAAAAAATGAACATACTTGATTTCATTATCTATACATTTTCATTGACGGACTATTCCGTCAATTTTTTTGTTACAGCTCATTCGTTTTTGTATATAGTTACAAGTTTTTATATTAAAGTTTGTATATATTGACAATCAATTTTCACAGTACTATAATATATTTATCGGACGTTCTTTTTGAGAACTTCTATATAAACAGCATTGCAACAGATTGGAGTTATGTTATGAATTCAAAATCTTTTGATATGTGTGAAGGACCTCTCCTTAAAAACCTGATTCTATATACAATTCCTATTATCCTTACAGGTGTATTGCAGCTTTTGTTCAACGCCGCTGACCTTGCTATCGTCGGGCAATACTGCGGAGAGCTTTCAGTTGCCGCTGTCGGAGCTACAGGTGCTATCATTAACCTTATCGTAAATCTCTTTATCGGTCTTTCTGTCGGTGCAGGCGTTACTGTCGCTCATGCTCTCGGCTCCGGACGTGATGAGGATGTCCGCCGTACTGTCCACACAGCTATCCCGACCGCTCTCATCTCAGGAATCATCCTCACTGTTGTCGGCGTTTCCGGCTCCCACTATTTCCTCGGACTTATGGGAACACCATCGGATGTTATCGAGCTTTCGGCAACATATATGAGAATCTATTTCTGCGGAATCACCTCGGGTATGATTTATAATTTCGGCTCTGCTATTCTCCGTGCCGCAGGCGATACAAAAAGTCCTCTTTATTATCTCACTATCGCCGGCATAATCAATGTTATTCTCAATATTGTTTTCGTCCGTTTCTTCAATATGGACGTTGCCGGTGTTGCCCTTGCAACTACTATTTCTCAGACATTCTCAGCCGTTATGATTATCATCGCCCTTACCAGAAGAACTGACAATTGCCGGCTTTATCTGCGCAAAATAAAAATATACCGTCAGCAGCTTTTAAGAATCATACGTATCGGCTTCCCTGCCGGAATTCAGGGCTCGCTGTTTTCTATTTCAAATGTTATTATCCAGTCATCGGTTAATTCGTTTGGCTCTGTTGTACTTTCTGGCAATTCCGCAGCTCAGAATATTGAGGGATTTGTCTATACTATTATGAATTCCTTCCACCAGACTGCACTGAATTTCACCGGTCAGAATTACGGTGCAGGAAAATACGAGCGTCTCAAAAAAATTATGATTATCTGTCTGCTGCTTGTTTTCGGTGCAGGTCTTACATCGGGGCTAACTGTTTATCTTCTTGGCGAACCGCTTCTCTCAATCTATATCCCCGATTCACCTGAGGCTATAAGCTATGGACTCATCCGCCTCTCCTATATTTGCATCCCCTATTTCATCTGCGGACTTATGGACGTTGCAACAGGTCTTATACGTGGTCTCGGTTCCTCCTTACTCCCTATGATAATCACTGTTGTCGGTGTCTGCGGTATGCGTATCAGCTGGATTTACACTGTTTTCCGTATACCTGAATACCACACCCTCGAAAGCCTTTATATTTCATATACAATCTCATGGACGCTGACCTTTATCGCAGAAATAATTGTATTTTTCGTAATATACAGAAGAATTACAAAATCCGCTAAGGCGGCAGCCGTAAGATAAATTAATCGGGATATCAAAAGCTGATTGCTTTTAATATCCCGTTATTACTGTAATCTTTTATAACCATTTTCCTCAATTCTGAATATAATATAGAAATTGCAGGAAAAGAGGTTGTTTTTCATGGATAAGGCTATGATGATATCAATTATCATACTCGTTATAATTGCGGCAGTTGAAATTATCTGCCTTTTCTTCTGCTCACGTCTGCGCATGAAAAAAGTTCCTGTTGCAGCAGTCCTCCCGATATACCCCAATGATGATGAGCTTGAGGGAAAGCTTGAATATATCGGTGAAATCCTATTCCGTAACCCCTGTAACATTGACTGCGTTTTTCTCATAGACTACGGAGCTTCGGACGCTCAGCTCGAACTTTGCTGCGACTTCTGCCGCACTCATACAGAGGCTGACATTATTTCACCTGATGAGATTGAAAAAATTTTGTCTGAAACATTTGCAATTACTAAGAAAACATAGTATAATATAAGATGTTAATGCTGTATGACATGAATTATTATTGAACGGAGGATACTATGGAGCACGATATTCTGCATATTGAAGGTACGGTTGAAACTGTCCTCTTTAAAAATGAAATAAACGGCTATATCGTGCTCGACCTTGATGCCGGCGGCGAGCTTATCACTGTAGTCGGCGAGCTTGGCGATATTGAAGAGGGTGAGGGTCTTATTTTAGAGGGCAGCTATGTCACACACCGTAAATTCGGTACTCAGTTCAGAGCTGTTTACTGCGAGCGCAAGCTCCCCGATACCATTGTGAATATCGAAAAATATCTTGCATCCGGTGCTATAAAAGGTATTGGTCCTGGTCTCGCAAAAAAAATTGTCAGAGTTTTCGGTGATAAAACTCTCGATATCATGGAGAACACCCCTTATCGTCTCAGCGAAATAAAGGGCATTTCAGAAAAAAAGTGTGAGGAGATTGCCTCCGAAGCAAAGAAACTCTTTTCGCTCCGCTGTATCATGTCCTACCTTTCACAATATGATATAAAGTCTCAGTTCGCTATGAAAGCCTACAGAAAATTCGGTGGTGATGCTCTTGATATGCTCAAGCTGAACCCTTATCTTCTCTGCAGTGACTCAATAGAGGTTGACTTTAAAAAAGCTGACGCTATAGCTCATGACCTGCACATTGAAAAAAATTCGGACAAGCGTATTATTGCAGGTGCACAATATGTCCTGAAGGCAAATACGGCTCTCGGACACTCCTGTCTGCCTCTTGAAACCCTCCAGAATAAAACCTCCGGCGCTCTCGGAATTACAGAAAGCGATTTCTACAGCTCCTACAATGCCGCCCTTGAGGACAATGAACTTTTTGAATTTATCAAGCGTGGCAGAGAATACGTTTATCTCCCTGATTATTACTATGCGGAAGCATTTATTTCCGACAGAATACATATACTCAAGGATTTTACCTCCCCTGAGGATTTCAACTACGATACCCTCATTGATATTGAGGAAGAAGAGCATAACATCAAATACGAAAAGCTCCAGCGCCAGGCAATTACCTCCGCAATATCAAAAGGACTGATGATTCTTACAGGAGGTCCCGGAACAGGAAAAACAACTACCCTCAACGCTATTATTTCTATCTTCCAGAAAAGAGGCAGCAAGGTTATGCTTGCCGCCCCGACAGGACGTGCAGCCAAGCGTATGTCAGATTTAACCGGCTTTGAGGCTAAAACCATTCACCGGCTTCTGGAGGTCGTATACGACGCAGGCGGTAAGCTTACCTTTGCTCATAATGAGAATAATCCGCTCGACTGTGATGTGCTCATTATCGACGAAATGTCAATGGTTGACGTTCTTCTGTTTGACAGTCTTCTGAGAGCAGTAAGACTCGGCTGCAAGCTGATTATGGTAGGTGACAGCGATCAGCTCCCCTCGGTTGGTGCAGGTAATCTGCTTCGTGATATAATCGACAGCGGAATTGTAAGCGTTATCAAGCTGAAGGAAATTTTCCGTCAGGCTCGTCAGAGCTGTATTGTCACAAACGCCCACAAGATTGTTTCCGGAGAATATCCGGATCTTACACAGAAAAATAATGACTTCTTCTTTTTCAGCCGCAATGACCCTGAAAAGGCTCTTCAGCTTATTGTTGATCTTACAAAATCAAGACTGCCAAAGGCGTATAATTACTCCCCTACCGATGATATTCAGATTCTTACTCCGTCCAGAAAAGGGGCACTCGGAACCGTTGAACTGAACAAGCTTCTCCAGAATGAGATCAATCCCCCGTCACAGGCAAAGCCTGAATACAAAAGCTATATATATACATTCAGAGTCGGCGACAAGGTTATGCAGACCAAAAATAACTATGATATCGTCTGGAGACGTGATGACGAACAGGGAACAGGTGTTTTCAACGGCGATATTGGTAAAATAATCAATATCAATCATGCCACACTGTCAGCTGTGCTTGATTTCGACGGCAGAATTGCCTCATATCCCTTTGACCTGCTTTCTCAGGTAGAGCTTGCGTATGCCATTACCGTCCACAAAAGTCAGGGATGTGAGTTTGAGGCGGTTATCATGCCTGTTATGGGCGGATTTGAGAAGCTCTACTACCGCAATCTGCTCTATACAGCCGTCACACGTGCAAAAAAGCTTATGATTCTTATAGGCTCAGAAGAAAAAATACATAATATGGTAGATAACAATAAGCGTACTAAACGATATACCTGCCTGAAAACCATGCTCGACGGAAAAAATGAAGCACCGTCCGAAAATGACCCGTTTACCGATTTAACAGAATCTGTCAGCGCTGACAGAAAACCGGGAATAATTGAATTTCTCAGGCAGCAGGAAAGGAAACAGAATAATGGCAAATACTGATATCGGAATAGATTTAGGAACATCCAACATAGTAATGACTATGGGTAATAAAGGCGTTGTACTCAGCGAACCGTCTGTTATAGCCTATAATACACGTACCGAACGTGTCCTCGCAGTTGGTAAGGAAGCTTATGAAATGATCGGCAGAAATCCTGATTACATAGCCGTTGCACGTCCCATAAGTGAAGGAGTTATCTCCGACGATGACCTCGCTCACAGTATGATCCGTGAGTTTATCCTTAAAGTTACAGGTCACCAGCTTCTCAAACCAAGAATTATCATCTGTGTACCCTCGTTCATCACGGACATAGAAAGCCGTGCCGTTGTTGATGCAGCAAAAAGTGCTGGTTCACGTCAGGTTTATCTCATTCAGGAGCCTATTGCTGCTATGATAGGCGCCGGTGTAAACATCACCAAGGCAAAGGGTCATATGATTGTAGATATCGGAGGCGGTACAACAGATGTTGCTATTGTATCAATGAACGGTGTTGTTACCTCTCATACAATCAAAACCGCTGGTAACTCAATCGACCGCTCCATAATCAAATATATGCAGAACAAGTACAAGCTTCTTATCGGTGAAAGAACTGCAGAAAAGGTAAAAATCGAGCTTTGCAACCTCTATGACCCAAGCAACGAAATGACTTATATCGTCAAGGGAAGAAGTCTGCTCAAGGGACTTCCTGCACAGGTTCTTCTCAGCGAAACAGAGCTTTTTGAGGCTATCGAGGATGATACCTTTGCTATCATGGAGGCTATAAGAAAGGTACTGGAGGACGCTCCGCCTGAGCTTGTCGGCGATATTTACGATAACGGTCTGCTCCTTACAGGTGGAGGCGCACTGCTTGGCGGTCTGACTCATCTTATAAAGCGTACACTCAGTATAAACTGTCATATTGCCAAAGATTCCATTAACTGCGTTGCAAAGGGTACAGGTATGGCATTCAATAAAATGACAACGCTCCTTGATGGCTTTGAAGCAGCTACAGTATATAAATACAGATAATTAATTTTCGGGCAGCTTATAATAGCTGCCCGAAGCTATTATGCATCATTCAGGGATATCGAGTACGCACGTCTCCTGCAAATACTGCATGAATCAGGTAAATTACAGAAGCTGTCATCAGCTGCCAGAGATAAAAAATTTTTGTCAAGGTATAATTGCTGGAGCAATAATAAATAAAAAAACTGCAAACCTATGAAAAGGCTTGCAGCGCTGCTTCTGGCACCCCCTGCGAGAATCGAACTCACAACTAACCCTTAGGAGGGGTTTATTATATCCATTTAACTAAGGGGGCTTGATATCATATTGTATTTCAGGACACTTTAAATATTATAACACATCTTTATTATAATTTCAACTATCAGGATTAATTTTATTTTTTTACCTTTTTATCCGCCCTCCTGTAAAATATTTGGAAATTTTAGGCTTCAGTACTTGACCTTTTCCTGTAAAAGGTGTAAAATATAATGTAGCTTATACGGTTCAGCAAGACAGCTCCGTATAATTATTCTTTTGGAGGTATTTATCATGTCAAAAAATTTTATCGTTGAAACTTCAGCTCGTCACGTCCATGTATCTCAGGAGCACCTTGAAATACTTTTTGGTAAAGGCTATGAGCTTACTCACAAGAAGGATCTCTCTCAGCCCGGTCAGTTCGCCTGCGAAGAAAGAGTTACAGTTGTAGGTCCTAAGAAGGAGCTTGCCGGCGTTTCTATCCTCGGCCCTGTTCGTCCTGCTACTCAGGTTGAACTTTCTGCTACTGATGCTCGTTCTATCGGTATTGCTGCTCCTATCAGAGAGTCAGGCGATGTTGAAGGCTCAGGTGCCTGCAAGATTGTTGGTCCATGCGGTGAGATTGAAATTTCCGAAGGTGTTATTGTTGCTAAGCGTCATATCCACCTCACTCCTGCTGACGCTGAAGAGCTTGGAGTTAAGGATAAGGACGTTGTATGGGTTCGTGTGAATACTGACGGCAGAAGTGCTGTACTCGGCGACGTTGTATGTCGTGTATCTGATAAATTCGCTCGTGCTATGCACATTGATACAGATGAGTCAAATGCTGTTTCTGCTCCCAGAGAGCTTTACGGCGAAATTGTTGAAATCGGCTGATTTTTTGGGAGCGTACGCTGAGCGTGCGCTCTTTTTTATAACAACCAGCAAATCTCCTTACTATTTGAAACGAAAAGGACGATAATAAAAATGGGAAATAATATAATTCAGAAATATCAGAATAAAATCCCTGTAAGCAACGGAAAAATAAATGTCTATTCTGAGGGACAGGGCGAAGCGACAATAATATTTTTATCAGGTGCGGGAGTTACCTCGCCTGTCCTTGAATACAAACCGCTCTACTCCAGACTTTCCGATGAATACAGAATTGCAGTCGTGGAAAAGTCAGGATATGGATTCAGCGAAAGTACCGGCACTGAAAGAACTGTCGAAAATATGGTTTCAGAAAGCAGAGCGGCGCTCAGAAAGGCAGGAATCAATCCTCCGTATATCCTTGCACCACACTCCTATTCAGGTTTTGAGGCAATATGGTGGGCAAATACTTATCCCGATGAAATAAAAGCAATTTTTAGTATTGATATGGGTATACCAAGCATGGCAATTGCAATGGATAAAGTAATAACAAAAGAAAAAAAGCTCAGAATAAATGAAAAACGCAGAAAGCTTTTTACCACTCTCGCAAAACAAGGACTTATGTCAAGAATCCTCGCAAAATGGACAGTTAATACTACCGGTCTTCTCACCTCTGACTATCTTTCCGATGCGGAAAAAGAACTCTATAAAAAATTATTCTATCAGAATCTTCTGAACAAGGAAATAGAAGACGAAAATATGCTTATGACAGATAATGCGGTCAAGGCCGAAAAAACAGGAATTATAAAGGTACCGTCCTATTTCTATATAAGCGATATGAAAACTCCTGTAAAATCAACTACGTGGAAACAAGAGGCTATCAGATATGCTGAAAAAGCAGGCGGTCAATATAAATATACCGATGCCGGTCATATGATGTATGCTAAAATTCCTGACGAAATGGCACGGGATTTCAAGAATTTCCTGAAAACAATCAGTATCAATACCCCCTGAATAATGTAAGGAGAATATAATATGGATAACCGAAACTTAACCATGCTTGTTGACTTCTACGAGCTCACAATGGCAAATGGATTTTTCGAAAACGGCAAAGGTACAGAAACAGTATACTTTGATATGTTTTTCCGTAAAGTTCCCGATAATGCAGGCTACGCAGTCATGGCAGGCGTACAGCAGGTCATAGAATATATCGAAAATCTCAGCTTTACAGCAGAGGATATTGAATACCTCCGCAGTAAGAATATGTTCTGCGAGGACTTCCTCCATTATCTTGAAAGCTTTGAATTCAAGTGCGACGTATGGGCAATTCCGGAGGGTACTCCCATATTCCCGAATGAACCGCTTATCACAGTAAAAGGTCCTGCAATTCAGGCTCAGTTTATTGAGACCATGATTCTGCTCACAGTCAACCACCAGAGCCTTATCGCCACAAAAGCTAACCGTATTGTCCATGCAGCACAGGGGCGTCCTGTAATGGAATTCGGTTCACGGCGTGCTCAGGGCTACGACGGCGCTGTCTACGGCGCAAGAGCTGCATATATCGGCGGCTGTGCAGGTACCGCCTGCACCATTTCTGACCGTGATTTCGGTGTAAAAGCTCTCGGTACTATGGCTCACAGCTGGGTTCAGCTCTTCCCTACTGAGCTTGAAGCCTTCCGTGCCTATGCAAAAGTCTATCCCGATAGCTGCACCCTTCTTATTGATACCTACAATGTTCTGAAATCCGGAATTCCTAATGCTGTTACTGTATTCAAGGAGCTCGAAGCTCAGGGATATAAGGGAGTCGGAGTGCGTATCGACAGCGGTGATATCGCTTATCTCTCGAAAAAAGCAAGAAAAATGCTTGATGATGCAGGGCTGGATTATATTAAAATAGTAGCGTCAAACTCCCTTGATGAATTCATAATCCGTGACCTCATCATGCAGGGAGCTGAAATCGACAGCTTCGGCGTCGGGGAGCGTCTTGTGACATCAAAATCCGAGCCTGTTTTCGGCGGAGTCTACAAGCTTGTTGCAGTTGAGGAGAATGGTGAAATTATTCCTAAAATCAAAATTTCTGAGAATATTATTAAAATCACCAATCCATCATACAAAACTGTCTGGCGACTCTTTGACAACAAATCAGGAAATGCTGTTGCCGATGTTATCACTCTTGCTGACGAGATTATCGACAACTCCAGACCGTATACAATTTTTGACCCTGAGCAGACCTACAAACAGACTACACTTACTGATTTTACTGCAAAAAAGCTTCAGGTACAGATTTTCAAAGAGGGAAAATGTGTGTATAAATCTCCTGACATAGAAGAAATCAGATGCTATTGCCGTGAACAGCTTGACACTCTCTGGGAGGAAGTAAAGCGTCTTGAAAATCCTCACGGCTACTATGTTGACCTTTCTCAGCCGCTCTGGGAGCTCAAAAACAAGCTGCTTTCCGTTCATTTCAGTAAATAATCAAAAAATCCTTGTGGTATACAATTCAGCATACCACAAGGATTAAATTTTTATTCACTGTAGTTTTTCCGCAGGAATTCTATCTCCCTTGCATAACCGTCAATATCATTCGGTGTTTCAAGAATTACGGGCAGTCCACGAAGCTTCGGATGATTGATAACACGAATAAGAGCGTCCGCACCAATATGTCCCTCACCGATTTTAGCGTGTCTGTCCTTATGCGCACCAAGAGGATTCATACTGTCGTTAAGATGAATCGCCTTCAGTTTTTCAAGTCCTATAACTTTATCGAACTCCTCAAGTACTCCGTCCAGATTATTCACAATATCATATCCGCCGTCCCATACATGACAGGTATCAAGACAGACTCCAAGCTTATCACTGAGCTGAGTACGGTCAATAATTGCACGAAGCTCCTCAAAATTTCTGCCAACCTCAGAGCCCTTGCCTGCCATAGTTTCAAGCAAAACGGTAGTTGTCTGTTCAGTTGTCAGAACCTCGTTGAGCTGCTGTGCAATCAGCTCAATTCCCACGTCAGCACCCTGCTTAACGTGTGAGCCGGGATGAAAATTATAATAATTATACGGAGTTGCCTCCATACGCACAAGATCATCCACCATAGCCTCGATGGCAAAACGGCGTATATTCTCGTCGGCAGAGCACGCATTCATCGTGTATGGAGCATGAGCAACAAGCTTTCCGAATGAGTGCTTTTTGCTGATTTCAAGAAACTCCGCTGCATCCTTCACATCAAGCTGCTTTGCCGAACCACCACGTGGATTTCTTGTAAAAAAAGCAAAAGTATTTGCATTGATTTCAAGCGCCTGATTTCCCATAGCCTTGTATCCCTTTGACGCTGAAAGATGACATCCTATATACAACATATCAATTCCTCCTTTGAAAAATGCCGGATTAATCTCCGGCATTTATTTTTCAACACATCGTTAAAGGTGCTGACTTATTCAATTGTAACCTTTTTCATAACCTGCGGCTCAAGGGGCTTGTCGTTATAGTCTGTAGCCACTTCTGCAATTTCATCAACAACTTCAATTCCCTCTACAACCTTGCCGAATGCAGCATACTGACCGTCAAGATGCGGAGCATCATCATGCATGATAAAGAACTGTGAGCCTGCGGAATTCGGCATCATAGAACGTGCCATTGAAAGAACTCCTCTTGTATGCTTGAGGTCATTCTTCACACCGTTTGAAGAAAACTCACCCTTGATGTTCCAACCGGGGCCGCCTGTACCGTTACCCTTAGGACAGCCACCCTGAATCATAAAGCCGGGGATTATTCTATGGAATGTAAGACCGTCGTAGAATCCGCTTTTTACAAGCTTTTCAAAATTCTCGCAGGAAACAGGTGCGATTTCCGGATAGAGTTCTATTTTAATTTTCTTACCATTTGACATTTCAATAATAACCATTTGTAAAACCTCCGTTTAATTTATTGTAATATTTATCGATGATGGAATCTGATAATCTTCAGTGTATCTGTTATTCTGTTCAGCTGGAGCATTATTCTGTTCCTGTCGTTCCCAGTATTTTTCAAGAACAGTTTTTTGTTTTGTCGTTGTCTCGGTTACAGGCTCACCTTCACCGGAAGGTACAGTCCCCTGAGGCGGTAATGTGTTTACCTCGCCTGAGTAATCAACGGGAAAAGTTGTTGTAGCTGCAGGCTTATCCGGTCTCGTACCGTTGGGCTGAGTAGCAAGATGTGCCTCTGCCTGCGGAGAATTACGATCAGCATTCGGTGTATAATATCCGGAATTCTGAGAATTCTTATTATTTTCACTGATATTGTCAGCACAGGATTTTCCTGCAAGCATAACAAGCAATGCTGCAACAACAGCTATTACAAGTGCATAAACCTTCTGATTTCCCATATTATCCTCCGTTCACAGTACAGAATAGTATGCCAATAATACACATTTTTATTATATCCTTTTTAATGCCTGATGTCAAGTACAGCAGTCAGTATTCAAAATCGCAGGCGAGATATGTGTTACAGAAGCACAATTACAATTTCTGCAATATATTAATCCTGTACCGCAAACTGACTCTCGTGACGTGTGAAGAAGTCTGTTCTCGGTGGCAGGAATTTAAGCTGATGTTTTTCACCTGTAAAATATGTCAGCGGCTCAAGAATTGTATCCCACGACCATATGCGCTCGTCAACCTGTAAATATTCACGGAGCTTTTCTGTTCCGAATGGAGCCATAGGATGCAGAAGCACTCCGGCAATACGGATCATATAGAACAGATTTGACAATGCCTGTGCAAGCTGGTCCTTATCAGGATTTTCGGTACCGATTGCCTTTGCCATATATTTGCTGCCGTTACGGATGTAACTGTCAAGCACATAGGTACACTGATGGAACGCAAATTTGGACATATGGCGCTCGTAATCAAGAACAGCCTTCTTTGCTTCAGCAAGGAATTTCTCCTCAGGCGCTATATCAGGCATAATTCCATCGAATTCCTTCTGCGTTGTATAGAATGCCGTACGAATCATACGATTATATACATTTGAAAGAAGCAGACCGTCCTTTACAACAGGGTCGGTATCTTCGGGCTTAGCGTCGGGATTATATGGCTTCGGCATAAAGCTTACCGAACGCTGTCCGAGTCCTAAACCAAGCCAGTGCATTCTGAGCTGTTCCGGCGTATAGTGATCAAGCAGCTCATCAGCCATCGGCGGCTTTACAGCTCCTGAGCTTGATGCCTTCTTGTCAAGGAAAAGAATGTGGTGGTTAGCAACGATAATCGGAAGCTGAAGCTCTCCTTCTTCAGGACTGGCTGTCTTATTCCCGCTCTCCTGCTGCGCAATCCACATTGCAGGCTCGGCAATTCCATAGAAATAAATATTATCCTGTCCGATAAACTGATATACAGTTGAATCCTTGCTGCACCAGAATTTCTTCCAGTCATCACGGTCAGCACCGCTTTGCTCGAGATATGTCTGTGTAAAGGAAATCGGTGCCCAGAGTGACTCCGGCCATACCCAGACGGTAAGACCTTCTTCACCCTCCATAACAGGCGAAGGAACTCCCCACTCAATATTTCCTGTAAGACGGAACGGAACAAGAGTCTTTCCGGTACGGTAGCGGATACCGTTCTGAGTCAGGATACGGCAAGCCTCGTCACAGTCAGAAAGCGTCCTGAATTCAATTGTGAATGACGGTTTTTTCTTCTCTTCAAGATATTCATGCTCAGGCATAGTGCCCTTGAGCTCAATATATTTCTCTTCAAATTCACGCTTGACGTAAATTACAGGCGGCTTCAGGAATTCTGCAATTGTTTTCCATACTACAGGACGTATATCCTTGCGTTTCTGAAGCTCTGCAACCCAGTCCTGAAGCAGCTTTTCGTAGTCACGAAGCTTGAAATACCAGTTGGTAACAGGTCTCATCGAGGGAGTCTCGCCTGTCAGAGTGCTTACAGGATTAAGAAGATTTTCAGGCATATACTGATGTCCGAGGTCACACTCGTCAGCGTATCCCTTTTCAGAGGTACAGCCCTCAACAGGACATTTGCCGATAACCTGACGTCCATTCAGGAAAACTCCTGCCTTTTCGTCAAAAAACTGCATTGTAGTAATTTTATTCAGCTGCCCTTTTTTATAAAGCGAGCTGATAAACCAGTCGGTTACTTCATTATGAATTTCCTTCGATCTTCCAAGACCTGATGCAGCAAAAAGATTCGGGGAAATTCCATAGGATTTAAGCGTAGCCTTCTGCTTCTCGTGGTTACTGCCTACAAAATCCTCAAGGGAGCCTTCAAACTCTCCTTTTTCAACCTTGATTCTCCATCCCTCAGCAATAGGTGAACCGTAGCAATCCGTACCGCTGACGAAGATTACATTTTCCTTTCCTATTCTGTCACGAAGAAAGCGTGCATAAGTATCTGCAAATACCAGCATTCCGCCTACATGACCAAAATGCAGTTCCTTATTACCATATGGCATACCGCCAGTGATTACAGCACGCTTCGGAAATTCCGGACGTGGTATTTCAAACTGTTTTCCGTTTTTTTCCGGCATATTTTCAAGTCCTTTCTATTAGAAACAAAGTTTGGAAATTCTTCCTCTTACGATATCCTCACCGAGTACATGACTTACCTCCCAGATGTCAGGCGCATTTGCGTGACCTGTAAGAGCAATTCTCAGCATATTCGTAATGTGTACAATACTTCCCTTATACTGGTCAGGATTATTTTTGTAGTCCTTTGGTTTTACAGCAAATCCAAGCTCCTCAGTTATTGCCTTTACTTTATCAAACCATGCTGCGGAATCATCCTCATGGCAGTATGATTCAAGATATTTTGCGAAAAATTCCTTCTGAACAGCACTATCGCACTCCTCAGGCATTTCGTCACTGATTTTAAAGGTCTCATCATAGTAGAAGCTCATGAAATCACAGGCCTGCTTCCATGTTTCGAGATCCTTACGGGGCTTCTTTGCATTTCTTCCTACATTAAGCGCCTTGATTGTACGCTCAGGATATTTTCTGATAAGCTCTGCATAATCAGTGTTATAGCATTCACACCATTCAAGCCAGCTTTCGTAAATTTTCTCAGCAGACATTCTTCCGATAACGTCCTTAGAAATATTTCTGAGCTTATCAAGGTCTACGAGTGCACCTGAAATTGACATTTTTGAAAGTGAATACGGGAAATCATGATAATCAGCTTCCGGATTTGCAATACGCCATTCCTCATAATTTGAATTGAGTACTGTCAGCAGGAATTCCCATATTGCATCGGGACTGATTCCCTCCTGCTGATAATATGACAGTGCAAGCTCAGGGTCCTTTCTCTTTGAAAGCTTGCGCTTGCCTGTACCCTCAAGCTTCATAAGTGTAGCAGTATGACAGTAGACAGGCTGTTTCCAGTCAAATGTACTGAACAGCTCCACGTGCATCGGCAGTGATGAAAGCCACTCCTCACCTCTGATAACGTGAGTAGAGCGCATTAAATGGTCATCAACAACATGAGCGAAGTGATATGTGGGAATGCCGTCGCTTTTCAGCAGTACGAAATCCATGTTGTTTCGTGGCATTTCAAGCTTGCCTCTGATAGCGTCCTCGACATTTATATATTCATCAGTTTCAACGCCTCTGTAACGCAGTACCCATTCCTTGCCTGCTGCGATATTTTCCTTGATCTGCTCAAGAGTAAGGCTTCGGCTCTGCTCAGCATATTTACCGTAAATTCCCGGGTTTTCCTTGTTTGCAGTCTGCTGCTCACGGATAGCGTCGATTTCCTCAGCAGTCAGGAAGCACGGGTAAGCAAGCCCCTGTTCTGTGAGCTGCTTTGCAAAAACGTGATAAATCTCCCTGCGCTGTCTCTGACGATAAGGACCGTAATTGCCGTTATCACCGTCTGCAACGGCACCCTCGTCAAATCTTACGCCAAAATAGTTCATTGCATTGATGACTGTTTCAACAGCTCCCTCAACCTCACGCTTATTATCAGTATCCTCAATTCGAAGATAGAAAACACCGTCGGACTGATGAGCAATACGCTCGCCGATAAGTGCGTTATAAAGATTTCCAAGATGTACAAAGCCTGTCGGGCTCGGACCTATACGTGTTACGCAGGCTCCCTCAGGCAGATTTCGCTGTGGAAAGCGTTTTTCAATATCCTCCGGTTTTGCAGTTACATCCGGAAACAGGAGGTCAGCAAGTGCATTATAATCCATGTTAATTCAATCCTTTATTTTATAGTTCAGAAAATTACATTTTATTATAACATAACAGGCATTATTTGTCAATACGCCGTGCATTCAAGGCACGTATTTTCATTTTTCCCAGCAGCAAAAAATGACATTATTTATAAAAAACCGCCCACTTTTGCGGGCGGTGGAAATAATATAATTAATGTTCAAAGAAACAATCAGGAAGCCGCAATTGTCTTTTTAATAATACTGTTTTTCATAAAATACGTTCCTTTCGTTTTTTTGAGCGTCAACTATAGCATTATAATATCACCTGCTGTATTTTTTGTCAAGTTTTCTGATAAATTTTGTCAACAATTTCCCTGAATATCGGAGCTGCAGCGTCATTGCCATATCCGCCGTCCTCGACAAGCACAGTAACGGCATATTCGGGATTATTTGCAGGGAAAAAGCCTGTTATCCATGCGTGACAAAGCTCATTTCCTTCGTTGTCAAAACGACCTGTCTGAGCAGTAGATGTCTTTGCGCCGACAGTTACATATCTGCTCTTTGCGTTAGAGTCTTTATTATCACTTATAGCCGATATCATCATATCTTTAAGCTGATCAGCTGTTTCCTTTTCAATAACCGTTGAATACTGAGGATTTTTTTCATTTGCAGTATTTATACCGTCAAGAGTAATTCCTTTTATAATCCTGAGGACAGGCATTCTCCCCTCATTTGCAATTGTACAGGTCAGCTGAGTAATCTGCAGAGGTGTTGCGGTAAGCTTTCCCTGACCAAATGAAAAATTTGCCAGCTCTGCAGGAACCAGAAGCTCCCTGACAGTCGGAAGTACTCCCGCTGAGCCAACCATTCCGGAGCACAGGTAATTTTCCTTTCCAAAGCCGAAATTGTATGCGAGCATTCTGAATGCCTCTGTATTGTAACTGCGGCTAAGATTTATAAAATAGGTGTTGCAGGAATTTGTCATGGCTTCTTCCATATCCTGAGAGCCATGACCATCAAGCCTGTGACAGTTGAAATTAACTCCCTCAACATTAAGGTTTCCTTCGCACTTATATAAAAATTTATCGTAGCCCTCCTCAATAGCCTCACACGCTGTTACCAGCTTGAATATTGAACCAACGCTGTACGAATAAAGGGCACGGTTTATCAGCGGACTTCTCTCGTCACTCAGTGATTCGTCAAGCTTTTCCGTTGAAAATGACGGAAAGCTTGCCAGAGCAAGAATATCGCCTGTTGATATATCTGCTACAACAATTGCTCCTTTATCTATGTCAGAGCCACACTCTTCACAAATATTCTGAATATCGGCGTCAATAGTAGTTACTACGCCGCTTTCCGCTGCATTGCTCCTTACAACTTCCTTACCGTCCCCGATAAGAACACGGCCAAATCCGTCAACCGAATAAGTAACACTGCTTTCTCCGTAATCACCTCTAAGAATAGAATCATATGCATATTCAATTCCGGCGACGCCCTTATTATCAGAAATATAGCCTATTACATGCTGTGCAGGCTGTTCAGACGAATAACGCTGAGGCAGTTCAAATACTGTAAGACCTTCGGATTCAGGAGTATTATCCTTACATCTGAATACAAAAGGCATACCTTTATCAAATTCCTCAAAAAATTTCTCCTTATCCAGTGCGTATTCAGCTGCATCATTTCTGTTCAGCGCCATCGGTACGGCAACGGCAACTCTTATTGTTTCACCGTTTACCAGCGGAATCATATTCCTGTCATATATCGTACCATAGCTGTTTCCTGCGGTTACCTTAAGCAAGGAGCGTTCCTCCGCCGCACTGACATATTTCTGCTCTGCGGCAATTCTGTAATAGTTGCAGGCAATGGCAGCAAATACTACAAAAAACAATCCCACAAGTATGATAACACCATTTTCTGCTTTTCTGCGCATCAAAAAATCACCTCCTGCGTAGTATTTACGCAAAAGGTGATTTTATCCATTTTTGCTCGTGTATAAAAGCAGCAGACAAATCCGACCTGTTTCAGAATTTACTCAAGAACAAGCGTAAACGGTCCGTCATTGAGCAGACTTACCTTCATATCAGCTCCGAAAGAGCCTGTTTCAACCTTCTGCCCCTTGCTGCGGCAGTAATCAACGAAATACTCATAGAGCCTGTTTGCTTCATCAGGCTTTGCAGCCTGAATAAAGTTAGGACGGTTTCCCTTACGACAATCGGCATATAAGGTAAACTGCGGCACTACAAGCAGTGCCCCTCCGACATCTGCGAGCGAAAGATTGATTTTATCGTTTTCATCCGCAAAAATTCTGAGATTTATTATCTTGTCTGCGATTCTTTTGCAGTCATCTTCATTATCATCAAGACCAACTCCAAGTAAAACAAGGTAACCTTTTTCAATTTGACCACATATTTCATTGTTAACAGTAACACTTGCTCGGGTAACTCTTTGTATAACAGCTTTCATAAGTTAACCTCTCATAAAAATATATACTGCATATACAACATACAGGAGAAGGAACATAATACCTTCGGCTCTGCTGATTTTGCTTTTAGTAAATGAAGCTATGAACAGAACTATTGATATGCCAAGAAGTATGAACTGGTCAATGATACTTTCGATAGTAACATTAAAAGGCTTGATTAAAGCAGTTGCACCAAGAATAAGAAGTACATTGAATATATTTGAACCAATGACATTTCCAAGTGCCATATCGCTTGAACCTTTTTTGGCAGCGATAATTGATGTAACAAGTTCAGGGAGAGAAGTACCAAGTGCGACGATAGTAAGACCAATTATGGCTTCGCTGATATTCCATTGATGAGCGATTTCAGTAGCACTGTCTACAGAGAGATTGCCACCAAGAACAATTACGACTGCTCCACCGATTACATATAAAAT
>JAGBIH010000013.1 GCA_017935095.1 Ruminococcus sp. | reverse complement strand
CTTCGGACATCTCCCCGCACTGCGGGGAGTCACCCCCGTCCCCCCTTCCAAAGACTTCTAATACTAATTTCAGCCTGACAGAGCACACCGAGAGAAATTTCAAATTTTCTTCTATGTTTGGTGTGTGCTCTGTCAGGCTGAAATTTAATACTGAAAGTTTTAGGAAAGGAGTTTGAGGAAGAACCCTTTTTCAAAAGGGTTCTTCCTCAATAATTAGTATATAACTCCTATAAAGGTACCACCGTTATGTACGGCAGTTTTATTTCTTGATAACTCTTACTCTGATTACGCCGTCAACAGCATTAATCTTACTCTCAACAGCAGCTGTAACCTCGCTTGTTACATCAAGCATTGTATAAGCAAATTCCTTCTTGCTTGCATTAACCATATTTTCAATGTTAATTCCTTCATCACCTACAGCTGTTGTGATAGCAGCGATAAGTGTGGGAACATTCTTATGGATTACGCAGATTTTTGTTCCTACAGCGTTCATGGAAGCATTAGGAAGGTTTACACTGTTCTTGATATTTCCGTTTTCAATGTAATCAATAAGCTCATTTGCAGCCATAACAGCACAGTTATCCTCACTCTCAGGAGTTGAAGCACCGAGATGCGGAAGAACGATAACATCGTCAACACCAAGAATAACATCATCTGCAAAGTCAGTAACATACTTAGCTACCTTACCGTCAGCGATTGCCTTTACAACTGCTTCGCTGTTGATAAGCTCACCACGTGCGAGGTTGATGAGACGAACGCCGTCCTTCATCATAGCGATCTGCTCAGCGTTAATTGTATTCTTTGTCTGAGGAGTATAAGGCATATGAATTGAGATATAATCACTGTTCTTATAAATCTCGTTGATATCAGTAACAACCTTTACAGCAGGCTCAAGATTGATAGCAGCGCCTACAGAAAGATACGGGTCATAGCCGATAACATCCATACCGAGAGCAATAGCTGTATTTGCAATCTTACCGCCGATTGCACCGAGACCGATAATACCGAGTGTCTTGCCAGCAATCTCAGGACCTGCAAACTTGGACTTTCCGCCCTCAACTGTCTTTGGAGCGTCAGGAGTACCCTTCAGTGAAGCAGCCCATGCAGCAGCCTCTGTAATTTTTCTTGAAGCAAGGAGAAGTGCACAGATAGCAAGCTCCTTAACTGCATTTGCATTAGCTCCGGGAGTATTGAATACACAGATACCCTCCTCAGCACAGCGCTCAACGGGAATATTATTTACACCTGCGCCTGCACGAGCAATAGCAAGAAGATTGCTGCTGAAGGTCATATCGTGCATTTTTGCGGAACGGACCATAATAGCATCGGGATCAGCACACTCATCAACAATTGAATACTTGCTCTTATCAAAAATATCTGTACCGATGCTTGAAATTTTATTTAATGTCTGAATCTTATACATCAGAATCTACCTCATTTCATTATAGATATCAGGACAATGCCATCTCCGATGTCCGCCGATTATGTATACTTTCACAGAAACCCGAAAATGGCATTCCTTATAAATAGCTGTAATTAAGCGTTTTCCTCTTCAAACTTCTTCATAAACTCAACGAGCTTTTCAACGCCCTCAATAGGCATTGCGTTGTAGATAGAAGCTCTCATACCGCCAACACTTCTATGACCCTTGAGGTTCTCGAAGCCTGCAGCCTTTGACTCAGCAACGAACTTCTTATCAAGCTCGTCATTGCCTGTTACGAAAGGAACATTCATGAGTGAACGATCTTCAGGAGCAACTGTAGCCTTAAACATCTTGCTCTGGTCGAGGAAATCGTAAAGGATCTTAGCCTTCTTCTCGTTGTGAGCCTTCATAGCCTCAAGACCGCCCATTTTCTTTATCCACTTGAACACCTTGCCGCAGATATAGATACCATAGCAGGGAGGAGTATTGTAGAGAGAATCATTGTCAGCCTGAGTCTTCCACTTGAGCATTGTAGGAGTTCCCGGAAGAACATCATCAGTAATGAGATCCTCACGGATAATAGCAATAACTACGCCGGCAGGACCGATATTCTTCTGAACGCCGCCATAGATAACAGCATACTTTGAAACGTCAACAGGCTCTGAAAGGAAGCATGAAGAAACGTCAGAAACGAGATCCTTGCCCTTAGTATCCGGAAGGGTCTTGAACTTTGTACCGTAGATTGTATTGTTTTCACAGATGTAAACATAATCAGCGTCATCCGGAATATCGAGATCTGAGCAATCAGGAATATATGAGAAGGTCTTGTCTGCGGAAGAAGCAACAGCAACAGCCTCACCGTACATCTGAGCCTCCTGGTAAGCCTTCTTTGCCCACTGACCTGTGATGATATAAGCAGCCTTCTTATTCTTCATGAGGTTCATCGGAACAGCTGCAAACTGCTGTGAAGCGCCTCCCTGAAGGAAAAGAACCTTGTAATTGTCCGGAATATTCATAAGGTCACGGAGATCCTGCTCTGCTTCCTTGATGATGTTGTCATACACCTTTGAGCGGTGTGACATTTCCATTACGGACATACCGCAGCCCTTGTAATCGAGCATTTCGTCTGCTGCTTCCTGAAGAACCTCTTCCGGAAGAACTGCCGGACCAGCACTGAAGTTGTAAACTCTGTTCATTTTAAAAACCTCCAAGTATCAAATGAAAATTAATGGTATTTGCCATACAAGAATAATTATACTCTTTTCTTTTAAATAAGTCAATAAAAAGATTGATAATTTTTTAATTTGTGATATTTCACGAAAATATTCAATCAATCGCACGATTATTGATTTTCTTCATCAAAGCTACCGCATGAGCTGATATGCCGAGCTTTTCACCGGTAAATCCGAGTTTTTCCTCGGTTGTTGCCTTAACGCTTATCTGCGACACATCGCAGCCGCACACCTTTGCAATATTTTCTCTCATGGTAAGGATATACGGTGCAAGCTTAGGTGCCTGAGCAATAACGGTGGCGTCGATATTTCCGATTTTCCAGCCTGCCTCATGGATTCTGCGGCAGACCTCCTCCATAAGCTTCATGCTGTCAGCGCCTCTGAAGGTTTCGTCGGTATCCGGAAAAAGGTGACCGATATCTCCCATAGCAAGTGCGCCGAGCATAGCGTCCATTACTGCATGGACAAGCACATCTGCATCGGAGTGACCGAGCAAGCCGACTGTATGCGGAATTTCAACTCCGCCAAGTATAAGTTTCCTGCCCTCAACAAGCTTGTGAACATCGTATCCGTGACCTATTCTGAACATTCTATTTCTCCTTTCGCTGCCGGAGTCTTACAGGCAAAGCCTGCGGCATATTGCCGTAACAAATTTCTCTGCACACTCCACAAGGCAGCACAAAATCAATTATCGTTATTATTTTCTTCTCTGCTCAAGCAGAATTTCAGCAATGGCTATATCCTCAGGAGTTGTGATTTTTATGTTGGTATAGTCACCGACAGTCATTGCAACCTTACCGCCGATAGCCTCGACAAGCTGGCAATCATCTGTAAAATCAAGATTATGCTCAAGCGCAAAATCTACTCCCTCAAAATAAAGACTGCGCTTGAAAATCTGTGGGGTCTGAGTAATATACAGGGAGCTTCTCGGCGGAGTATCTACAACAAGCCCGTCATCAACAGTTTTTATGGTGTCCTTGACAGGTACTCCGAGAGTCGCTCCGCCGAAAACAGAGGCATCTTTTATGACCTTTTCTATATGCTCAGGTCTTACAAGGGGACGTGCTCCGTCATGTACGGCAACAAGCTGAGTTTCAGGCGATATTCTGCGGATTCCGTTTATAACGCTCTCCTGACGTGTAGAGCCGCCTTTTGTACAGAAGGCAAGCTTTGTAATTCCTGCCGCTTCAGCCTCAGCCTGTATAGCAGGAATATCGTCCTCACGTGCAACAATTATGATTTCCTTTACACTTTCGCAAGCCTGAAACGCCTGCATAGTGACCCCTATAACAAGACGTCCGCCAAGCGGAAGCAGAATTTTATTTACGCCGCCCATTCTTGTGGAATTTCCGGCGCAGACGATTACAACTGATGTATCCATGTTATTTCTCCTGTAGTATATGGTATTTCCTTTAATCCAGACTCTTCTCAACCGGTGCAAAGCGCAGTCTGATTTCCGGCAGCTTTTCAAGAACATAATAGTAATTCACAAGTCCGTCCGGAGCAGTCAGGTCATTTTCACCCGTTGCCGGAGGAGCAAAGATTTTAAGCGTCAGTTCACACTCACCGTCCAGCGGCTTCTCATAGAATGCAGGCATAAGGTCGATAGTCTTTGCCTTAGGTGATTTATAGAACCATTTTCCGTTAATTTCAAGCATAAGATTGGAAGCATCACTGAAAACAAGCTCGCAGAAGCAGGGATTCTTCTCAAAATAAAGCGGTACGGCTATACCCTCGGCATCCTCCGAGCCTCCCCATCTGAGAGCTGCAGGCAGCGTAAGCTCGTCACCCTGAGTCATCTTCGGCAAAAACCATTCGTCATGGATTATTTCCTTATATGTCTGCATAACAGGCTGCTCGATACCCACATCGGGATTGTTCGGATCTTCAATTTCAAGTCCGAGACGGCCTCTGTCACGGAACTGATAAAACGTAAAGGCACTGAACCAGTCAGCCTTTTCCTCCTTGAGAATTTCACAGAAAAGCTTTACCATTTCAGCCTGCTCATAAGCTCCTGTAACATCTCCGTCCGCATTGAATTCGGACATTACCATAGGCTTTGTCTCACCGCCGTTCAGATACCTGAAGCGCTCGTAGCTTGCCTTTGTAAGTTCATAGATTTTCCTGACAGAGCTTCTCTGATGAGAGTTTCCGCCTGCTTCGGCAACGTCATAAGGCCAGCCCCAGTGAAGAGCCATGTATTTATCAACCGACCATATATCTGTTTCCCTGACAGCCTGCGCAAACTCCTTCTCCTTTTCAATTTTATCGCCGTTTTCCAGATGCTCTATCCCTCCGATGCACAGAATTGTCTGCACGTTCGGAGCATTTTCCTTGATTATGCGTGAGGCACGGCAATAGAAGTCCGCAACCTCCTGATACGAGGCACGCTTGTTGAAGGAAAACCAGCTTCCTGTTGCCTCGTGATTGATACGCAGAAGAAGCCTTCCGAACGGTCTGAGGTCATTGCCGATTGCGGCAAGATGCTCATCAGAAACAGCAGGGTCAATAGTCAGCGTAAGTATAACGTCCTGACCGTGACGGCGGATATCACGCATGAAGGTAAACGGCTCATCGTCCGTATTGCCATCGAGACCGCCTTTATAGGTAAAATAATCATCATAGGGATAATCCCACTGGAAAGAGATGTTCGCATCCTTCATGACCTCAGAAATACGTGACGGCCATTCCTTGTCAAGAGGATAATAGCAGTACATCAGACTGACAGCACGGTGCGGTCTTCCAAGCTTATGGAGTATATAATCCTGATTTACATACTCGCCTCTTTCACTTCCGTCCCCGAGGTCAACAGCGCACATAGCCTTTCCCATAGAAATCCTGTAAATTCCTGACATAAAAAAGTCCTTTCCGATAATATATACATTTATTATAATATAGTCAGGAAATTCTGTCAATATTATGTCAGCTTTTTATGAATTGCTGCCTTTTATCAATATTATTGATTTTCTATTGAAAAAAGACGCAGTATTTGGTATAATATAAAATGGTGTATTTCGCCAGAAAGTACCGAAAGGACTATTTATTATGAATTTGAAAAATACTGTTTTTGCACTGTCAGAAGCTGCCGGAGCTGCCGGATACGAAGCTGCTGCCGCTGAGCTTGCACTTGATATGCTGAAAAAATACTGTCCTGATGCTGAAATCCGCAGCGGAAATGTTGTCGGACATTTCGGTCAGTTCAGGGACGGACTTCCCTCTCTTGTCCTCGACGCTCATATTGACCAGATCGGCATGGTCGTAACATATATAACTGACGAAGGCTTTATCAAGGTCGGAAATCTCGGAGGAATAGACCGCCGACTCCTCCCTGCACAGCCTGTTATCATCCATGGAAAAAAGGAAATCAACGGTGTAATCTGCTCCGTACCGCCGCACCTTTCAAACGACGGATGCGAGGTTCTTTCCTTTGACGATACAGCAATTGATACAGGTCTTACAAAAGCTGAGCTTGAAGAAATAGTTTCGCTCGGTGACTCTATTACCTTTGACGTGAAATGCCGTGAGCTTATCGGAGAACGTATTACTGGCGGCGCTCTGGACGATCGCTGCGGTATTGCTTCGATTCTGTACGCTCTGGAGCTGCTCGGCAATTCTCCTGCCGCATATAATGTCACCGTAATTTTCTCCACTCAGGAAGAACTTGGTGAAAGAGGTGCAAAAATAGGTGCATTTGAAATAAACCCGGATATCGCCCTTGCAGTGGACGTAAGCTTCGCCTATGCAATCGGCGAGGACGAAAAGAAATGCGGTTATCTCGGAAAAGGTCCGATGATTGGCATTTCTCCCTCGCTTTCAAGAGAAATTTCCGATAAGCTGATAAATACTGCAAAAAGCTCGGGAATTGCATATCAGACTGAGGTCATGAACGGTCTTACATCTACAAATGCTGACCGCTACTCGGTAAACCGTGCGGGAGCAAAGGCTTGTACGGTTTCAATTCCGCTGAGAAATATGCATACTCCTGTTGAGGTCATAGACCTTGCTGATGTCAGACTTACAGGTGAGCTTCTCGCCGCATTTATAAAGGAGGCTGAATGATGAAGGAATTACTCAGAGAGCTTTGTCTGATTGACGGCATTTCCGGAGACGAAAGCGCAGTCAGAGAATATATCATTGACAAAATCAGGGATATCTGTGAATACAGTATCGACCCTCTCGGAAATCTCATCTGCTTCAGAAAGGGCAGAAAGACTCCTGATAAAAAGCTTATGATATGCGCCCATATGGACGAGGTCGGATTCATTGTTACGTCAATCCGCTCCGACGGCACACTCTGCTTCGGTACAGTAGGCGGTGTTGATGCCTCCGTGATAATCGGCAGACAGGTATGTGTCGGAAAGAATCATATCAGCGGAGTAATCGGCTCAACTGCTGTCCACAATCTATCAAAGGACGAGCGTGAAAAGGCTCCGAAAACTGACAGACTCTATATAGACATCGGTGCAGAAAACAAGGACAACGCTGAAAAATACGTCTCCCCCGGAGATTGTGTGTACTTTGATTCCGAATTCACTGACCTCGGAGAATGCCGTGTGAAATCCAAAGCCATTGATGACCGTGCAGGCTGCGCAATGATGATTCAGCTCATGCACGAAGAGCCTGAATATGACACCTATTTCGTTTTCAATGTTCAGGAGGAAATCGGTCTGCGTGGCTCAGCAGTATCTGCATATTCAGTTGCTCCCGATTTCGCCGTAGTCCTTGAAGCAACTACCGCCGCTGATATCGACGGAGCTTCAGGCGCAAAAAAAGTATGTGAGCTTGGCAGCGGTCCGGTTGTCTCCTTTATGGACAGAAGTACCGTCTACGACAAGGAGCTTTACCGCCTTGCTTTTGATATTGCCGCAGAGAAAAATATCCCATGTCAGACAAAAACCATGATTGCCGGAGGAAATGACTCGGGAGCTATCCACATCAGCGGCAAGGGAGTCCGTACAATCGCAGTTTCAGTGCCGTGCAGATACCTCCACTCCGCTTCCTGCGTTATTGAAATGACTGACCTTGAAAATTCGTATAAACTCGTAAAAGAACTCATCAGGAGGATTAACAGCCTATGATTAAACTGATTGAACATGAGCATGAGCTTGACCGTGAGCTCCTCCTCAGGTCCATTTCGGGCAGAAAAATGCTTGCCTATATGCGTGCATACGGTCCGAATTATGAGTTCTGCCGTTTCTATAAAATCACTGACGAAAACGGCATCGGATTCATGTTTATTATAAACTCCACACTGATTATATGCAGTGATGACAATCTTGAAGCTACTGAAGAAATTGACCTCTTCATAAATATGAATATCCCCTTCAGAATTGAGGGTTCTCAGAAAATCCTTGAAAAAATCAATAACCCCGAACGCTATCAGAAGCTCAACCGTACTGTTTTTGAGCTTATTCCCGATAACACCTCCCTTGAATCTATCGAGGAACACGTTGATTTCAATCCTCATCTTCCTGAGGTTTATAAAATTCTCAGCGAAGGATTTCCGAATATTGCGGATTTCTCACTGTGGTATACCGACACCTCACATCGCTGCCGTCATGGCATCAGCCGTGTGTTTACCTACAGGAATTCTACAACAGCCTCAATTATGTTCGACATCGAAAATGTCGTACTCATCGGACAGGTTGCTACAAAAACTGCCGCAAGAGGCAGCGGCTATGCAAGAGAATTCCTGAGATGGCTTGCCCAGTTTCTCAACGGACTCGGCAAAAGAGCATATCTTCTGGCACTTGATGTCCGTGTGAGCTTTTACCGTGAAATAGGCTTCCGTGAGGTAGAAAGCGAAATTGTACTTGAACGTATTGACGTAGAAAAAGAAAGCGTAACGAAAGGAAAACTTGAAGATGAACAGTAAAATCAGTGAAATTTACAATATAGACCCCCGCATCATCGAGCTTGGCAGAAAGGCTGAGGAGAGCTGTGCCGCATCATTTGCAAGAATTGATGGAATTGCTGAATACAACGGTGCAAAGGTTCTTAAAGCATTCTCCGACAATAAAGTAAGTGAGCCGTGCTTCTACGGTTCAACAGGCTACGGCTACGGTGATTTCGGCAGAGAGGTTATCGATAAGGTTTTTGCACAGGCACTCGGTACCGAGGACGCTCTGGTGCGCTTCAACTTTGTATCAGGTACTCATGCACTCTCTGTTGCGCTTTTCGGAGTCCTCCGTACGGGTGATAGAATCGTCTCAATCACCGGCAAGCCATACGATACTCTTGAGGAAGTAATCGGCATTAGCGGAACAAAGGGCAACGGCTCCCTCATGGACTACGGCGTTGAATACGGTCAGGTTGACCTGAATGACGACGGTTCTCCTAAGCTCAGTGAAATCACAGAGGCTGTCAAGGGTGCTAAGGTTGCATACATTCAGCGTTCAAGAGGCTACTCGCTCCGTCCGGCATTCAGCATTGATGATATTTAAAAAATGATTGCTGCT
>JAGBIH010000012.1 GCA_017935095.1 Ruminococcus sp. | reverse complement strand
GCGTTCATTCCCGGAGCATCTCCTCCACTTGTTAAAACACCGATTTTCTTTACCATAAATATTCTCCATTCTGCACGTAGCGTATATAATTTAATTTACAGCTTTGTATTGCCGCAACTGTATTATAATTCCATACATGTTTATTTTACTACTTTGTTTAATTATTGTCAAGAGGATTACGGACAATTTTCAAAATTATTCTTAAAAATTACTGTATAAGACCTATGCTGTCAACTTTATAAAGCTTTATCAACTCATTATAACTCGATTTGCTTATCTCAAGACTGATTTTATTTTTTGGAATAATCATTTTTTTAAGGTCTGTAAGATAATAGCAGACAGGCGTGTTTCCACGATATTTACTGCAAATCTGCATAAGACCGCCGCTCACTGATGCGTGTGCAGAGGTTGTCTTAATACAAAGCTTCATATTAGCTGTCATTCTTCCGAACTCACTCTCTGAAATAATCGAACTGCATATCACTGTTACACTGTCATCCTTTACTGATACCTTACCATTTATAAGGATAATCCCCTCTTCTGTCAGACGTGTGCCGCTCACTGAATATAAATCAGGAAATACTATTGCTTCAAGCTCACCGGTCTCGTCAGCAACAGTCATAAAGCACATTCTGTCATTCTTTTTTGTGACATGAAGCTTCTTACTCTGAACTGAACATAGAAGCTTTACACTTTCACCGTCCTTTAATCCTGAGTCAACGGTAATACTGCCGATTTTTCGTGTATGGACAAGCTCTGCAATATAATCATACTCTGAAAGCGGATTTCCCGTTAGATACATTCCGACTGCTTCTTTTTCCAGTGTCAGAAGCCTTCTTGAATCAAATTCAGGCTTATACGGAATTTTGAAATTCATGTCCTGCGCTTCATCAGCTTCAAGAAAATTCAATTGCCCGTCAATAACACTCTGAGAGAAAGAGCCTGTCATATCAAGGAGCATTTCAAAGCTTTCAAGCATTTGTCGTCGATTATATCCAAGACCATCAAATGCTCCGGCTTTTATAAGATTTTCCAGAGCCTTTTTATTGAGTTCACGTCCCTGAAGCCGCTCACAGAAATCCTGAAGTCCTGTAAAGCTGCCATGAAGCTGACGCTCTGCAATAATTCTTTCAGCAAGTCCGCTGCCAGCATTTTTTATAGCAAGCAGACCAAAATACATTTTACCGTCAGAATAGGTAAAGCCCTTCATGCTGCGGTTTATATCGGGACGGAGAATCTCTATTCCATTCTGACGGCAGGAATTGAGATACTCGGAAAGTTTCGTGGAAGTTCCCATAACGCTTGACATCAGTGCAGCCATATAAATTCCGGTATAATGACATTTCAGGTATGCTGTCTGGTATGACAGATAAGCATAGGCGGCAGCGTGTGATTTATTGAACGCATATGAAGCAAAGCTTACCATTTCATCAAATACTGCGTTTGCAGTCTCTGAGGGGATTGCATTGCTTACAGCTCCGCTTATAAAGCTTTCACGCTCTTTAAGCATTACATCATGCTTCTTTTTTGCCATCGCACGACGCACGATATCTGCATGACCATAGGAATAGCCTGCAAGCTTACGGCAGATTTCCATAACCTGTTCCTGATATACCATGCAGCCGTATGTGTCCTCAAGTATGCTCTTAAGCAACGGATGCTTGTATTTTATACATTCCGGATGCTTTTTATTTTCAATATATACCGGTATTGACTTCATAGGTCCCGGTCTGTAAAGAGAAATAATAACAATCAGATCTTCAAGACGCTCCGGTGAAAGGTCAATAAGCCTTTGCGTCATTCCTTCACTTTCAAACTGGAATACGCCGCTCGTCTCGCCATTGGAAAGCATTTTGTATACATCCTTGTCATCTGTAGGAATTGCATTAATATCAAAATCTGGCTCAGTTTTGCGTATTTCGTTTACTGTATCCCTGATAATCGTAAGATTACGCAGTCCGAGAAAGTCCATTTTCAACAGTCCCAACGATTCAAGCACTGTCATGGTATACTGAGTTACAACAGTTTCATCGTTTTTCTGCAGCGGTACAAGATCACTCAGCGGAACTGCCGAGAATGCTTTGGCAGATTGGGTAGGCACGGGTCTGCACTGCGATGAAAAGATGAATATATACTTCACCTTTACCGCAACGGACATAACAAATCTCACCGT
>JAGBIH010000011.1 GCA_017935095.1 Ruminococcus sp. | reverse complement strand
TATAACGGAGAGTTTCGGAATGGCGCGCCTTGCTGGATTCGAACCAGCGGCTTACTGCTTAGAAGGCAGTTACTCTATCCAGCTGAGTTAAAGGCGCAGAAGTCAGAGAAAAGATTAGCAGCCATAGCTGCTATTCAAAGACGATGGAGCGGGTGATGGGAATCGAACCCACGTAACCAGCTTGGAAGGCTGGAATTCTACCATTGAACTACACCCGCATGACGTTTCAACGCTGTTAATTATATCATATAAAACATCAAATGTCAATGGCTTTTCTCAAAAACGTCATTTTGCACAATGAAATTGTTTTTTAACAAGCAATCGTTAGATTCTTCAGCAATAAACGCACTGTTTATTTACAGGACTTATATTTTACAGCGCATAACCCTGCTTAAAAATACAATTATATACAGATTTAGTAAAAATAAAAAAATATTTTCAAGCCTCGTCTTTTTTGCCTTTGAAAATCACTTATATATGTAAGGTGCAATGAGACTATAAAACAATAAGGTAGTGGTTGTATGAAAAAAAGAAATAATCAATGCGGAAGACGAGGCGAACGGATATTCAGCAATTTGTGTATTGTACCGAGTTTTGCCGGTGTACTGATATTTTTCCTGATTCCGTTCGGGATAGTAGTATATTATTCGTTGATTAATAATCCTGTAATGAAGGAATATGTGGGACTTGAAAATTATCGCAGCCTGTTTGAAAATGACGCTTTTAAAAAGGCTGCACACAATACAGCGATGTTTTCAGTGATTGCTGTACCTCTGGCGCTGGTATTGTCACTGGGACTTGCAATCATGCTTGAGCGTAAAATTCCCGGCAGAAGTATATTCCGTACATTTTTTCTTAGTCCGCTTATGGTACCCACAGCCTCGGTTGTACTTGTATGGCAGGTACTTTTTCACAATCACGGCACCATCAATCAGCTTGTGGAGATGTTCGGCGGCCAGCCTGTAGACTGGATGAAATCGCAGTATGCTCAGGTTGTGATTATTCTGATGTTCCTGTGGAAAAATGCAGGCTACAGCATGATACTTTTTATGGCAGCACTGAGTGCCATACCACGTGACATCATGGAGGTTGCAGAGCTTGAGGGTGCAGGCAGCTGGTATAAATTCATTCATATCAAGCTGAGATATCTTTCTCCGACAATTTTGTTTGTCCTTATTCTGTCACTGATAAATTCATTCAAGATTTTCCGTGAGGTTTATCTGCTTACGGGAAACTACCCTTATAAGCTGTATATGCTTCAGCATTTCATGAATAACACCTTCAATAATCTTGATTACCAGAAGCTTTCAGCGGCAGCAGTAGTCTTTTCGCTTGTCATGATAGTTATCATTGCACTCCTTATGATTGCTGAGAACATATTCGGAAAGGATGTGGAAAGCTGATGAAAAAAAGCAGAAAATCCGACATTATCCTGACGGTGTTCATTGCGTTTTCAGCGCTGATGTTTCTTATGCCGACCGTACTGACAATTGCCAATTCCTTTATGACATCAAGTGAGATTTCTGCTAATTACGGTGCAATGTTCAGCAACATGACCAGCGCCCAGAAAACCTTTATTTCCGAAAATGTAAATCTCAAATTCATTCCCGATAAGGTGACTATCGACCAGTACCGTTCTGTACTGATTATGAATTCTGATTATCTTCTCAAATTCTGGACCTCGGTCAGGCTTACTGTTCCGATAACGGTATTTCAGCTTCTGATTGCAATTCTGACCTCATACGGCTTTTCAAGATATCCCGGAAAAATCAAGAATCTGATATTTTTTGCATACATAATCCTTATGATTATGCCGTATCAGGTAACACTTGTGCCGAATTATCTCGTGGCGGAAAAATTCAATCTGCTCAACACCAACAAAGCGGTCATACTTCCGGCAATTTTTTCACCGTTCAGCATCTTCCTGCTGACAAAGGTCATGCGGAGAATACCTGTTTCCTACGTTGAGGCCGCTAAGCTTGACGGTGCCGGAGAGTTCAGAATACTGACGAAAATTTATCTTCCGCTTTGTAAAAGTGCGCTTGTTTCGATTGCAATGCTTGTGTTCATTGATTACTGGAATATGGTTGAAGCGCCTCTTGTACTGATGAAGGACCCTGAAATGCATCCCCTTTCGGTTTTTCTGTCGCAGATTAATACAGAAGATGTCGGACTTGCCTTTGCGGTCGGAGTTGTCTACATGATACCTACTATACTGATGTTTTTGTACGGTGAGGATTACCTCGTTGAGGGAATTACATATTCAGGCGGAATAAAAGGATAAACAGGGAGGAAAAAATATGAGTGAAAATAAAACAGTCAACGAAAATACAAAAGAAAACGACGCTCTCAAACGAAAAAGAGAAATTATCAAGACCTTGCTGATTATTTTTCTTGCGGCAATGCTTCTGCTGACTTTTTTCTCAAATACACTTATGAATCGTTCGCTTGCCGAGATTACAACTGATAATGTTACATCCGGAAAGCTTACCGAAAGAGTAAGAGGAAGCGGACTGGTTGAGTCAAATCAGGCGTACGAGGTCATAATCGAGGGTGGAAGAACTATTGACAAGATTCATATACGAAACGGCAGAGAGGTGAAAAAGGACGATGTGATGTTCACTGTAAGCACGGGAAGCCGTGAAGAAATCGAGGCTGCCGAAAACGCTCTTTCAGCTCTTGAGCTTGAATATCAGAAAGCACTGCTTGCTGAGAATGCGGACTATTCAGCGGAAAATCAGGCTATAAAGAATGCCCGTGAGGACCTTAACACCGCTATTATAAAGAGAGATGAGGCTTACCGCAATCAGTCAGGCGCTGAACAGGCTCACGCACAGTATATCAGTGACAAAAACGAGCTGACAAGACTTTCGGGAATACAGCAGAAGCTCTCTGCTACAATTTCTGCAATGGATAATGATGACTATTCAGGTGCGGCACAGGAATACATCGGAAATCTTGTTACACTCCTCAGGGATTACAGCACTGCCGATAACGAATACAAAGCTGCATACGAAATATATTCACAGGCAGTTGAAGCTGGAGGCGACGCTGAAACCGCAAAAGCCGACGCCGACGCTAAGGCTGCGGCAAGAGACTCGGCAAAACAGATTTATGACACTGAAAAAAGCAGAGTGCGTAATGAGCTTACTGTTGAGCTGTCACTGAATGAAACTGAAATGTGCGCAGTAAGCCTGAGAATTGCCGAATACGAGGCTTCTGTAGGAAACAGCGGCATGAGCTATGAGGAATGTGCGGCAGACGTTCAGGCTAAACAGCGTATTCTTGAGGACCTGATAATTTCATTGCAAAAGGCTCAGAAAGCGGACAGTATCAGCGGTCAGCTTTCAAATCTCGACCTTGAAGCTAAGAAAAAAGAGATGGACAAGCTCAGGGAAAAAATTCAGAAGCTGGAAAACGAAAGCTCCGCTACCGAGATAAAATCTCAGTATGACGGAGTAGTGAGCGCCATAAATGTTCAGCCGAATGAAATTACTGCCGATGGAATGCCTGCTGCCGTTATTGATATTTCAGCTGAAGGCTATACCGTAAAGGTATCGGTTGATGCGTCCAAAGCCGCTAAGCTTCGCAAGGGAGTAAAGGCGGATATTATGAACAGCCGCAGCAGCGGAACAGAAGCAGTACTGACAGATATAAGAAATGATACAACAGCAGGCTCGCAGAGTAAAATCCTTGTCTTTTCAGTAACAGGAGACGTAGATTCAGGTACGATGCTTGATCTCTCAATACCCTGCGGCAGCGGAAATTATGATGCAATAGTCCCGAAAAGTGCGGTTTATCAGGATAAGGACGGATATTTTGTGCTGACCGTCCGCTCCAAAAGCTCACCCCTTGGCAACCGTTACTATGCAGAGAGAATAAATGTTGAGGTTCTTTCCTCGGATGAAATGTCAAGTGCAGTAGGCGGCGATATCGGTATGGGCGATTATGTTATAACTGCCGCAAGCAAGCCGATTTCTGCAGGAGATCAGGTCCGTATTGAAAAGGATTAAGGCGGTGAGCGCTTTATGAAACTCAGAACAAAACTCAGGTATGCGGTAACAGCGTCCGTCAACGCTGCTGCGTTAATAGGGGCATTGATTCTGACCGCTGTCGGCAGCTCTATGGCAAAATCACAGAGCTTCAATTATGCTGCTGAACGCTGGAGTAACGGAGAAAGTGAGAGCTATTCGCAGATAAGCTGCTTTTTCGCTGATGATTCAGACTTTACAACGGATTCGGTAATGTCGGTGAGAGTACAGCTTATTAATGCCTTGCAGAATGTTGCAGTTTCTCAGGAGGAGGGCAAGCTTCTTTGTCCCGACGCTTACAGTGCACCGATTGGTCAGGCTTCCGTAAGATGCGATATAAGCGGTTATTCCGAAGCAGAGCTTACAGCTGTAGGCGGAGAATTCTTCATGTTCCGTAATTTCAGGCTGCTGGACGGTGCTTTCTTCAATGATAATGATATCATGCAGGACGGTGTTGTCATCGACAGGGAGCTTGCATGGTCGCTTTACGGTTCTGAAAATATCTCCGGTATGAATATATATATAAACGGAGTAAAGCTTTATATTTCCGGAGTTATTGACAGTCCGGCTACTGACGCTGAATTAAAGTGCTGCGGTGAGCTTCCGAAAGCCTATATTTCCTATGAGACGGCTGGCAGATTAAGCTCAGAGCCTGTGGCAGAGGGAGAAACTGCAAAATTCAGGAGAATAAACTGCTATGAGTGTATCATGCCTGACCCTGTTGAAAATTACGCATATACATCGGTGAAGGATATTTTCAGCGAGGCATACAAGGGAAAAGTGAGCATTGTAAATAACAGTGACCGCTTTAATCCGTCAGACCGTGCAAAGGCGGCAAAAAGCCTCCAGTACTGCACTGTCAGAGATGACGGAATCTGTCTTCCCTATTGGGAGAACGCTTCGAGAATCGTTGAATTCAGACTATCTGTAATTTATTGCGTCAGACGTGTTCTTCTTGCAATACCTTTATTTACAATAATATGGCTTGTTATTTACGCAATCAGAGCTTTCAGACGAAAGGGCGGCTTTATCGGAGCTGCAAGACGTCTGGCGGAAGCTCTGCGGAAGAAAAAAGCCTCATAACAAACAGACATCTACAATACAACCTCCTTTACAGGCTGCTCTCATTTTCCGCTGAGAGCAGCTTTTGTTATTGCGGCAGCAGATTGTGATAAGAAGGGGAAATTTGTTTGAATTATATTGAAATTTATGGATGAAGGTGATATAATTATAGAGTTGCATTTATGCAGCATTTGTTTTTTCTGCATATATGCATTATGTAATGTCAATAAATATATTATAAAAGGAGCTTTGCCTATGTACAAAACAGTTTTCTCTCACGTGGGAAAATACAAAAAGCAGGCTATTCTTTCTCCGCTTGCCATTGTCGGCGAGGTTGCCATGGAGGTTACTATTCCGTCTGTTATGGCAAAAATTATCGACAACGGCATAAAAGAAGAAAAAATAGGCTATGTTGCCGGAATGGGATTATTTATGGTCTGTATGGCGCTGCTTTCGCTTTTCTTCGGAGCTATCGCCGCAAGACTGAGTGCAGTTGCTGCAATGGGCTTTGCAAAGAACCTGAGAAGCGCTTTATTCCATAAGGTTCAGGATTTTTCCTTCTCCAATGTTGATAAGTTTTCCACAGCCTCGCTTACAACACGTCTGACAACTGATGTTACCAATATTCAGAACGCTTTTATGATGTTCATACGAGGTGCTTTCCGTTCTCCTATCATGTTTGTATGCGCAACAGTAGCCGCAGTCAAAATGAACGCAAGGCTTTCGCTCGTATTCCTTTTTGTGATTCCCGTTCTTGGCTTTGCGGTATTCTTCATCATTTCTAAGGCGCATCCGAGATTCGAGAAAATGCTCTCGCAGTATGACGGTATGAACGCAAGAGTTCAGGAAAATCTCATAGGTATCAGAGTTGTCAAGGCTTTCGCTCGTGAGGACTACGAAAAGAAACGCTTTACAGAAAATACCGACAGCGTAAGACGTGCTCAGGTTTTTGCCGAAAAGCTTGTAATCCTGAATATGCCGATAATGCAGATATGTATGTACGCAACTATTGTTGCAATTATGTGGTTCGGCGGAAATATGGCAATTGACGGCGATATAGAAACAGGTGCGCTTTCAAGCTTCATCATGTACGTAGGACAGATTCTCATGTCGCTGATGATGCTTTCAATGCTCGTTATCATGTTCGTTGTGTCAAGAGCCTCCATTCAGCGTATCTACGAGGTTCTGAAGGAGGAGCCGGATATCCGTGACCCCGAAAACGCAGAGGCGGCCGCTCAGAACGGCTCAATAAGCTTCCGCAATGTAAGCTTCAGCTATTTCGGGGATATGAATAATCTTGCCCTTGAAAAAATAAACCTTGATATAAAATCAGGTGAAACTATCGGTATTATCGGAGGCACAGGTTCATCAAAAACTACCCTTGTACAGCTGATTCCACGGCTTTACGATGCAACAGAGGGTGAGGTGCTTGTCGGAGGTCATAATGTGAAGGAATATTCACTCGAAAACCTCCGCAATGAGGTTGCAATGGTGCTTCAGAAAAATGTGCTTTTCTCAGGAACAATCAGGGATAACCTGAAATGGGGCGACGAAAACGCCACTGATGAGGAGATAATTGAAGCCTGCCGTTCTGCCTGTGCGCATGACTTCATTATGAGCTTTCCGGATGGATATGATACAAATCTCGGACAAGGCGGCGTGAATGTTTCCGGCGGTCAGAAGCAGAGACTCTGTATCGCAAGAGCACTCCTGAAGAAGCCGAAAATCATTATCCTTGACGACTCTACAAGTGCTGTCGATACTGCAACTGACAGCAGTATACGTAAGGCTTTCCGTGAAAAGCTTGCTGATACAACAACGCTTATCATTGCTCAGCGTATTTCTTCTGTTCAGGATGCCGACCGTATTATCGTTATGGACGACGGTAAAATCTCTGATATCGGAACTCATGAGGAGCTGCTCAGAACAAGTACAATTTACCGTGAGGTTTATGAATCACAGCAGAAAGGAGCTGATGAATAATGCCGCCTAAAGGAAATCAGCGCCCGATGGCAAAGCCGCAGAATGCTTTTGCAACTCTCAAGCGTATTTTCAGCTATATGTACGGCTTCAAGGCGCAGCTTGTATTTATAGTTATCGGAATTATTTTAGGCTCCGGAGCGGGAATAGCAGGAAATTACCTCCTTAAGCCCCTTATTGACAATATAGAGGAATGTCTGGAAACAGGCAATAAGAAGCTCTCGGAATTTATAGCAATTCTGTGCATTATGGGTGGAATTTATCTCCTCGGAGCGCTTTCATCCTTCATGTATCAGCGTCTGATGCTGAAAATTTCCACTACAACTCTCATGCGTATCAGAAATGATCTGTTCAATAAAATGGAACAGCTTCCTATACGCTTCTTCGACAAACATACTCACGGCGAGCTTATGAGCCTTTACACAAATGATACCGACGCTATCCGTGAAATGCTCAGCAACAGCGTTGCGCAGTTTATAAGCTCGGCTATCACTATTGTCGGCGTGTTTACATTTATGGTTGCACTCAGCTGGCAGCTGACGCTTCTTGTAATCGTTATGTTTTTCCTTATAATCAGAGTCATCGGTTTTATCGGTTCACGCAGCGGTAAGGGCTTTATTGCTCAGCAGAAGGCTATCGGAAGCGTTAACGGCTATATCGAGGAAATGATTGACGGTCAGAAGGTTGTCAAGGTCTTCTGTCACGAGGATAACGCCGGTGAGGAATTTGATAAGCTGAACGAGGAGCTTTGTATGGCCGCTACGAGGGCTCATACCTTTGCAAATATTCTCATGCCTATTATGAATAACCTCTCTTACCTGCATTATGCTGTTACTGCTATCGCAGGAGGAATCATGGTAGTCAAGGGAATGGGCGCCATGACAGTCGGTACGGTTGTTGCATATCTCCAGTTCACACGTCAGTTCTCGCAGCCGATTACTCAGGTTTCACAGCAGTTCAACTCTGTCCTTACCGCTCTTGCAGGCGCTGAGCGTATATTCAGGGTCATTGACGAAGAGCCTGAGGCTGATGACGGCTATGTTACACTTGTAAATGCTGAAATCGACAGCGACGGTACTATCAGAGAAAGTGAAAAGCGCACAGGACGCTGGGCATGGAAGCATCCGCATAAGGCTGACGGTACGATAACCTATACCGAGGTAAGAGGAAATGTTGAATTTGATGATGTTGTTTTCGGTTATGAACCTGAAAAAACAGTACTCAACGGTATAAGCCTCTATGCAAAGCCCGGTCAGAAAATAGCGTTTGTAGGCTCAACGGGTGCAGGTAAGACTACAATCACAAATCTTATCAACCGTTTCTACGATGTGCCTGACGGAAAAATCAGATATGACGGAATCAATATAAATAAAATCAAAAAGGACGACCTGAGACGTTCGCAGTCGATTGTTCTTCAGGATACACATCTGTTCACAGGAACCGTTATGGAGAATATCCGATATGGAAAGCTTGATGCAACAGATGAGGAGGTATACGCTGCTGCAAGGCTTGCAAATGCCGATACATTTATCACTCACCTTGAAAACAGCTATGATACCATGCTTACTGCTGACGGTGCAAATCTCAGTCAGGGACAGCGTCAGCTTCTTGCAATAGCAAGAGCCGCTGTTGCAGACCCGCCTGTGCTGATTCTTGATGAGGCCACAAGCTCTATTGATACACGTACAGAGGCTCTTATTGAAAAGGGTATGGACAGTCTTATGGAGGGACGTACGGTATTTGTTATTGCTCACAGACTTTCAACAGTCCGCAATTCTCATGCGATTATGGTTCTGGAGCACGGAAAAATCATCGAGAGAGGCAGTCACGCCGAGCTTATTGCACAGCGTGGAAAATATTTCCAGCTTTATACAGGTATGTTTGAACTGAGCTGATCGGATAAATATGAGTTTTTCTATAAAAAACGAAGAAGATTTAAGAGGGATGCTCTTAAATCTTCTTCGTTTTTATTTATTTTACTGTAATTGTTCCGCCCTCCCAGTTTTCAAAGGCGTATCTCTGGAACGAAAGATTATTTTCCTCGTTGCTGAATATATCGGTGCTGGAATAATAAAATCCGATATCGTATGTTGCTCCGGACTTTGCATTCTCCGGTATCTTGAAATAAAAGGTTGCTATATCACCGTCCATGCCTTTATTTCCGTTGAAGGTAGCAGTGAAGAACACCGAGCCGAGTCTTTTTCTTTCAAGCTCCTCGGTCAGATTCTTCTGCCATTCCATTGCTATATGAGCTGAAGCCTGACGGCAGGCATCGCCTGTTATATATTCAGCGTCCTTTACATCGTCGCTTATATTAATGCAGTCAAGAACATTCGGAAAGGTCAGATGAATTCCGCACATATTCCATTTCATGTCAGCGTTGCTTACTGCAAGCGTAACCTCAGCAATTTCTCCGGGTGAGGCTGTTGTATCCTTGACATACAGCTTCGGACCGTCCTCTATTTTTGGGACGTTCTTATAATCCTTTTCAAATTGCTGCTGACTTTCAGATACTGCGGAAGCATTATTGCTGCTGTCAGAAGATTTGCTGCAGGCAGTAAACACCGAAAATGACATCATTACTGCTGCTGCGAGTGCTGCAATCTTGAGTTTCATTATTCACTCAGCTCCTTTTTGCCTTCAACGGTTATTGTATTGTCATCAGCAGAGACAACAATTTCATTTACCTCAGAGGCTCTTTCTATAATTATTTCCGCAATTTTGTCCTCAATTTCCTGACGGATTACACGTCTTATGTCTCTTGCGCCGTATGGCTTGCCGAAGGACTTTTCAGCAATGAGCTTAAGAGCTGCCTCGTCGTATGAAAGTGTAATGCTCTTTTCAGCAAGAGGCTCCTTCATTTCATCAAGCATGAGGGCAGCAATGCTTGCAAAATCCTCCTTTGTAAGCTGTTTGAATACAACTATTTCGTCGATACGGCTGATAAATTCCGGACGGAGGAAATCACGCAGTCCCTTCATAGCCTTATCACGGGATATTTCATTTTCTGTACGGTTGAAGCCGACCCCCATGCTTTTATCAGTTGAGCCGGCATTTGAGGTCATACAGATAATGGTATTTTCAAAGTTGACCGTTCTTCCGTGAGCGTCATCGACCTTACCCTCGTCAAGAATCTGCATAAGGATATTCATAACGTCAGGATGAGCCTTTTCAATCTCGTCAAAGAGAATTACGGAATATGGTCTGCGGCGGACCTTTTCGGTAAGCTGACCTGCCTCGTCGTAGCCGACATATCCGGGAGGTGAGCCTATCATTCTTGCAACGGAGTGCTTTTCCATGTATTCAGTCATATCAAGACGGATAAGCGGCTCGGGAGAATCAAACATTTCCTCAGCGAGTGCCTTAACAAGCTCAGTTTTGCCGACACCTGTCGGGCCTACAAAGATGAATGAGGCAGGTCTGCGGCGCTTGTTCAGATGAACCCTTGTACGCTTGATTGCCTTTGAAAGTGTTTCGACTGCCTCGTCCTGACCGATGACTCTCTTTTTGAGAGCACCCTCAAGCTTAGCAATTTTAAGGAACTCAGTTTCAGCAATTTTATTTGCGGGAATTCCGGTCCACAGCTCAACAACCTTGGCGATATCTTCCTCTGTAACCTGAACATTTTCAGCCTTTTCCTTGATTGCAGCAGCGTTTTCACGTGCATGAATCAGCTTGCCCTTTACCTCGGCAAGCGCCTGATAGTCGGGCTCAGTCTGTTCGGTTATACTCTTTTCCATTCCCTCAAGGACTTCGATTTCCTTAACAAGCTTTCCGTATTCCGCAATTTCGGGTGAACGGATACAAGCTCTTGCACAGCCCTCGTCCATAAGGTCGATAGCCTTATCGGGCAGGAAACGGTCTGTAATATATCTTTCCGAGAGAACTGCACATACTCTGATTAAATAGTCGGATATATGGACCTTATGATAATCCTCGTAATATTTCTTGATACCGAGGAGCACATCCACAGTATCCTCAACAGTAGGTTCATTTACGGTTACCGGCTGGAAACGTCGTTCCAGAGCGGAATCCTTTTCGATATACTTACGGTATTCGCCGAAGGTTGTTGCACCGATAACCTGTACCTCACCTCTTGAAAGGGCAGGCTTGAGGATATTTGCGGCATTCATGGAGCCTTCAGAATCACCGGCACCCACAAGGTTATGAACCTCGTCTATGAAAAGTATGATATTCCCTTCACGCTTGACCTCTTCAACAAGTCCCTTTACACGGCTCTCAAACTGACCTCTGAACTGAGTTCCTGCAACGAGAGCAGTGAGGTCAAGAAGATAGACCTTTTTATCGGCGAGGTTAAAAGGAACATTTCCCTCGTTGATACGCTGGGCAATACCTTCAGCTATAGCGGTTTTACCCACACCTGGTTCACCGATAAGGCAAGGATTATTCTTTGTTCTTCTTGAGAGTATCTGGATTACACGTGCAATTTCCTTATCACGTCCGATAATTCTGTCGAGCTGACCGTCAGCGGCTTTCTGGGAAAGGTTAGTGCAGTAGCTTCCGAGGAATTTAAGCTCTTTGGATTTTTTGTCCTTTTTACCTCCGAAGAGACCCTTCTTCTCAGTTTTTTCCTGCTTATCGTCGGATGACTGCTGAGCTTTTTCATCATTCTGTTCAGATGAATCATTTTTTGAAAAATCATTGAGTCCGAACATATTTGTAATGAAATCAGGCATTAAGCCGGAGCCGCCCATTTCAAAGCTGTCACCGTCGAGCATACCCATCATCTGGTCTGAAAGCTGATCAATTTCCTCGTCAGTAATACCAAGTTTGTCCATGTATTCTGCTACCTGCGGTATTTTATTCTTTCTTGCGCAGGACAGACAGAGTCCCTCATTTTTCTTTTCGTTTCCCTGAACCGAGGTAATGAATACCACCGCAGGTCTTTTCTGGCATTTGCTGCACATTATCATCAGGCTGTTTCCCCCTGTTATTATTAAGATTCTGAAGCAAGATATTATGCTCCGGTAAATATTTTAATGCAATTGAATTTCCGCACTGCGTTATTTACTGCGGATAATCTGATATTTACACAATTACATATTATTCATTATAAAGTTATAAACATACTTAAATATATATGTTTTGTCGATTGCCTTGAAATTGAAGAAAAGCATTTTATCGCTGCCGAGAATTACATACAGACGAACCATAACTGCAATTCCGAATACAAGCACAGCTCCCTTAAATACGCCGAAAATACCTCCGGTAATATGGGATGCAATGGATTGATACCCGATTCTCTCATCCGTAAGCGATCTGAGAACGAAAAGGGATACAATAAGAAAGACCGCAAGCAGCAAGACAAAGCAGGTCAGACGCACTGTGTTTTTATATGGAGTTTCGATATAATTATCGGCTATGTATTTGGCTGCAGGTATTTTATCCTCAATATCAAGCATAAGCGGTATAAGCTCTTCCATTTTCTGAGGATGCTCTTTTATCTCTCTTGCCGCATATTCAGCAGAATAGATACTCAGATTTTCAGAGATGATTTCATGTATCAGAGATGCATAACCATCATGCAGCTTGTCATAGAAAACAGTCTCATTATCAACCTTTTTGTTATTGATATTATTAAGGTATTTATAGATCTGTTCATCGTAATTCTTTCCGGACTTAAATATTTTATCCAGATAATCGATCTTTACTCTTACATTATAGCCAAGACTTTCGAGATAGGTGCCCATTTTCAGCGAGTAATTTACTGAACTGAGCGTTTTATCAAGCTTTTTTATATTGCTGTTTCTTATCGTACCCTTATAAAGCGAGCCTGAAAGAGAGCTGCTTAACGATATTGCCATAACAAATGCAACAGCATAGGCTGATAATGATAGTATAGCCTTCATTACTCCCTTTTTAGCAGATATGAATACAGAAACCATTACTACAGCCACGGCGATAACATCATAAAACCACCAGAATTCTTCGCCCATTTTATTCAGCACAGCAGGTATACTGTGCGCAGACCTCCCTTCATTTTTTGTACTGCTCCCTGAACAGCTTCAAGCTTGATTGTGCTGTCCAAGGGAGTATTCTATGTTAATAAAGTTAATTTCCCGAATCATAATCAATACGGTCAATTTTATCGTAGCCTTTCAGGAAAATATGGTCATCACTTCTTACAAAGCCTGTGTAGGAATCATTGATTGCTGCTGTTGAACGGAGATTACCGTCGAAATCGTATGCCATTACCGAATCCTGACACATAACATATGCAAGTCCTCCGAAAACCGAGACATCAATGCCGGGAGAATCAAGCTCTATTATAAGAGGCTCATCGTCATTTCCGGAAAACAGAGCCATGATATATTTTCTTACGTCGTCATTATTGACGATAACAGCAGATCTTCCGCTCATGCTTGCACCAGCGGCAGGTTCACCGTCATAGGCGTAAAATGAACTGATTTCACCGTCTGTATCAACATATCCGCAGGCATCAACTCCATAGACAAATGCGCCTTCGCCTGAACCGAAAATTTCAAGGCCAAGCGTATTAAGTCCCGGCGAGGTCCAGTTTTCACTGCTTTTCTTGAAGCTGATTTCCTGAACCTTTGTAACAAGATTTCCGTTTTCTGCTTTGATAAAGCTCAGAACGCAGCTTTCACTCTTACTGAGGAAGCTGATGTCGGTGACCATTTCAATGCACTTTCTCTCGTAAATCATGCTTCCCTTTTTATCATATACGGTCAGCTCGCAGCTGTAATTGTCTGATGTAGTCACAACAGCTGTATAGCCGTCTGAGCTTAATCTTGCAAACAGAATATTGTTTTCAAAGCGTTTGCTGTAGAGAACGTTATCCTCGTCCTCAACGGTGAGCTGATTTCCGCCGTTTTCATAAACGAGAGCCCTGCCGTTTGCAACACGCATAACCGAGTTGGTGTAGACGTGCTGACGCTTTTTCAGAAGCGTACCGTCAGTATCGTAGATATAGAGGTAGGTATCATTGAGAACCATGATTTTTTTAACGGTATATCTCAGCTGATAATCACCGCCTCCGCTGATTTCAATCGGAAAGTTTCCGGTTGCAAGCTGGCCTGAGTTTACAATGGTTTTATACTGCTTGCCGATACCACGCAGCTTAGGCAGCCACAAATCCTTTGTAAAATACAGAGCAACTGCTGCTGCGGCAGCAACAAGGAATATCAGGAATTTTATTCTTCTCTCTTTTCTTTTTTTACGATTTTTTAAATCGACTATATCGTCGGCGTCATACATTGTCGGCACCGGCTGTCACCTCCTCAGAAGTAAGTCGTTATGAGCATATCCGGATTATTCAATCCTGTGCAAAAAGCTCATCTTCACTATAGAAGACCCTGTTCAGGTAAAGTCCGTGAGGCATAGCTGTCCTGCCGGCTTTAAGGCGGTCTTTTGCAGCAAGAATTACGGGAATATCGTCGGGAGCGATTCTTTTCTCACTCACATCAATAAGAGTCCCTGCGATAATCCTAATCATATTATACAAAAAACCGTTGCCTTTTACAAGCATTATAACAGAATCTCCACTATTTTCTATTTTAAAGGAATAGATAGTGCGCACAGCAGTTGAAAGATTTGTACAGTCGGCACAAAACGACGAAAAATCATGAGTTCCGACAAAGTATTCCGCTGCTTTTTTTGCAGCTTCAATATCAAATTTTCTCCTGTAATGGAACATGAGGTCGGCAGCAAACGGATTTTTTGATTCGCTGCAATGAATTTTGTATATATATTCCTTTCCCTTGCAATCAAACCGTGCGTGGAAATCAAGCGGGGCCTCCTCACAGCTCAGTATTGAAATATCGTCAGGCAGCTCGCCGTTGACTCCTCTTGTGAAGCCAAGACAGGAAATATTGCTGTTTGTCCTGACGTTAAAGCAGAATTGATTTGCATGAACTCCCGTATCGGTCCTTGAGCAGCCGGTAATGGTCACAGGCTCATTGAGCACCTTTGAGAGGTGCTTTTCAAGAACCTCCTGCACCGTTACCGCATTGCTCTGACGCTGGAAGCCGTGGTACTCAGTTCCCCTGTAAGCTGTCATCACTTTGAGATTTCTCATTTTGTCCCTCCGCATCAGCAGATGATATTGTTTTTTCTGCGGATATATTATCTGAAGCGGCATTTTCCTGAACTGTGCCGCTGTCAGTCAGCGTTCTGTTTTCCGGATATTCACATTCCTGATTATATATTGTTCCCGTACCTGCCGGAATGAAGTCTTCTTCATAAGCCGCATCATTTACTTCCGCAAGCGATGGCTCATTTGACGAATCCGCAGCAGCTGCGCCCTTCTTTTTCTTTCTGCGTTTGTTTTCAAACCAGATTACTGTGATAAGAAGTACAACCGCCGATACAGAAATCACAACACCCGCAGCAAAGCCCTCGGGAGTATATTTCAGTACGATTGTATGCTCACCGGCTGATAATTTCACGCCAAGCATTGACTGCATAACAGCAAAGGTTTCAGCCTCTTCACCGTCCACAATAACCTTCCAGCCCTTTTCATAGGGAATTGAAAGGAACATTACGCCGTCATCAAGAGCGTTGATTTTTCCTTCGATTTTCGTATCACTGAAATGGGTGATATCAAGCTGCTCATCAGCGAGTCTTGAGTAAGCTTTCTCAAAAACAGGCTGGCTCAGAGCATAAATCATAAGCTTGAAGTTTCCTGAGAAGCTGTCACTTTTCGAAGAAATCTGAACGGTTGATGTACTGCCGGACTGACCATTTCCCATAGGGAATACAATCGGGTAGCTTTCAATAAGATTGCCGCTGTCAACAAGCTGACCGTTGCATTTGATGCTGATATTGTCACAGCAGCCTCCGGTTGAGCTTGCATAGCCGTAAAGGTAACCGTCCTCAACTCCTGAGAAGCTGTAGGTTGCACTTGCGTCCGGTTTCTTTTCATTATTTCTGAAAGTATAGTTTCCGAAGCCGTTTTTTGTTACCTCCATGTTGTTGTACTCAACAAGAGCTACAGGCTGAGCGGTAAAGCAGTTGTCGTCTATTCCGGCAGCCAGTCTGACAAGCGTATTCTGATATTCAAACGGATTCACTCCGCTGCTGTCAGGCATATTGAGAATTCCTTCATCCATCATAAAGCCGAGAGAGAGAGGATATTTATTCTCATACATATATGAATCCTGAGCCTTGCCGGAAAATTCAAGAGCCATTATCTCGGAGCTTAAACTGCCGTTCTTTTTAATGATATATTTGATTCCAAGCAGCGAATTCACTACAGGCGTAGCTGTACGGTAATAATATCTGTTGCCTGCTTCCGAGGCATAGAGACCGAGTCTCTTGATGAAGGTTGTTACAGATACATTTGCAGCTGAGGAGAACTGTGAAATGCCGTTATAGCCATAGAGCGCACTGTCGTTGAGGGTGTAGGTCTGGGTCATTTCGGTTCTGTAGAAAAGGCTGTCGTCAGCCTCATCCGCAGCTTCAAGCAGTGAGCCGACCGCAGCGGCATTTGTGGGATAATCCGTATAGCTTGTGGTGCTGACTGTTTCAACACCCTTTCTTGCAGCAGCTATAAATTCGCTGAAAACTGCTGCTGCGAGAGCAACGCTCATCAAAGCATTGCGTGACTGCGGACGCTTGAACGGGAATACCTTAGCCGCAAGGAAAATAAGCCAGAATGCGGCAGTTATTATAACAGAGCTTCTTATAGCGCCTCTGAATTCAAACTCATCGCCCTTACTGATATAATTCATAGCGAAAACGCAGGCAGGTCCGGCAAGCATGAACACAAGCTGATATATTTTCACACCCTTTTTCAGGATTATATCGTAAGCTCTGAAGGCTGCTGCCGCAAGAATGAAGCAGAAGATAAAGGCAAAGCGATATGGAATCTGATTGGTAAAATGGAAGCCATGCCAGATATAATTGAGCTTGTTGACGTTGCAGCTTACTACAATAAGTGCAAGCATCAGCAATGTTGAAACCTTTTCCCTGATTTTGATTCCGAAGGAAAAGAGAAAAACGCCGAATAGCAGTACTGCAAGCATTCCGCAGGCGAAGTTCGGAAGTCCCTCGACCTTTACCGGAGCATTGTAGGAAATAAGATTCCCCAGAATATCCGTCCACTTTTCATAGAAGGTTGTTTCCTTTGGAAATTCATTATTTGCGCTGTGGGTAAGCTGCAGACCGTAGTAGGCAGGCAGCAGGATAAAGCCGCCGAGAGCAATTCCGATTACCGAAGAGCGCACTATAATATACAGCTTATAAAGCAGGTCCTTTATGCTCTTGAACTCGATTATTCCCCATGCCGCAAACATGAAGACTGAAAACAGGCAGGTAAACCAGCCTATATAGTAATTGGAGATAAGTGAAAGTGCAAGCGCAAAGGTAAAGGTCTTCCATTTTCCTTCACGGCATATTGCCACGATTCCCAGCATTACAAGCGGGAAAGTGCTATCGTGTCAAACCACATTACATTCCAGTAGTAGCCGAGAGTATAGCTGCTCAGGGCGTACATTACCGAGAATATGCAGACTGACAAGTCCTTCCTTTTATAGGTATAACGAAGGAAGCAGCTGAAAAATGCACCGGAAAAGCCGATTTTGGCTATAAGAATGAAGGTAAGTGCATCACGTACATTCGCCTCGCTGAACAGGATTGAAAGCCAGTTAAGCGGACTTGCTGCGTAATATGATATCAGCGACAGGAAATTCGTACCCATACCATTCTGCCATGAATAGAGGAACGAGCCGCCTGTCAGCAGCTTTTCACGTACTACTCTGAAAAACGGATAGTACTGGTGCCAGAGGTCAACCACAAGGATCTGTCTCTGACCGAATGGATGTATCCCCTGCATAGCGAATGCAAAGGTCATTATTGCTGCCGGAATCAGGAATGAAAGGAGAAAGATAAGTACTCCCTTTTCATACATGATTGCGTAGAATTTACTGTGTCTGAATCTTTGACCTCTGCCTGAAGCGGAGGTAAGCCTGTTTTTTGTTGCTCTTTCTTTTTTCATTATATTCCTTTCTTTATGTGTCAGCGCAGCAGCTTTCCTGCAGCTATTACGGCAGCTAAGAACAGTATCGTTACAGCAAGGGCTGCATAGTCTCTCGGAGCTGATTTAAGCTGTCTGAGGCGGGTACGTCCGGAGCCTCCGTTGTAGCAGCGGCACTCCATTGCGGTAGCAAGCTCGTCTGCACGTCTGAATGCCGATATAAACAGCGGTACAAGTATGGATACAAGATTTCTGGCTCTGTTGATAAAGCTTCCGGTATCAATTTCTGCACCTCTTGCCTTCTGAGCTGAAATAATCTTGTCGGTTTCCTCAATGAGAGTCGGGATAAAGCGCAGTGCTATTGACATCATCATTGCAAGCTCATGAACAGGAAATTTAAGCTTCCTGAGCGGTGATAACAGACGCTCGATAGCGTCGGTAAGAGTAATAGGCGAGGTAGTATAGGTCAGCAGCGAGCTGCCCATAATCAGCAGGACAATTCTGATAATCATAAATATGCTGATATTGAGTCCCTCGTCGGTAATTTTAAGGAATTTCCACTGCCACAGAAGCTCACCGCTGCTCACGAGAAAAAGGTTGAGCATAGCCGTAATAATAAGAAACGGCAGCAGCGGTTTTATGCTTTTAAGGAACATTTTCAGCGGAATCCTTGAAAGGAATATCGCTGTAAATGTGTAAACTGCTCCGATTCCCAGACAGAGCAGAGTACCGCCTGAAAAGAGCATGACAATGAAAAGCAGTGTGATTACTATTTTAAATCGTGGGTCAAGCCTGTGAATTATGCTGTTTCCCGGAAAAAACTGTCCAATTGTGATATCCCTCAGCAATTCAGCAAACCTCCCTTTTCTTTCAGAGCTTTAAGCAGTAGCTCCTTTGCATAGCCTACTGTGTAGACCTCCTTGCCGAAATCGAGGCCACGGCGTTTAAGCACTCCGAAAACCCTTGTAATCTGCGGTACGTCAAGACCTATCCCTTCGATTTCCTCTGCACGTGAAAACACCTTTACTGTTTCGTCGAAGCAGAAAAGCTTTGCCTTGCTCATTACGAGAATTCTGTCTGCAAAGGACGCAATATCCTCCATGCTGTGAGAAACAATGAGGATAGTATTTTTTGTACGCCTGTGATAATTTTTTATATGCTGAAGGATTTTGTCACGTCCGGCAGGGTCAAGACCTGCTGTCGGCTCATCAAGAATAAGCACCTTCGGCTCCATTGCCATTACTCCTGCAATGGCAACCCGACGCTTCTGACCTCCGGAAAGCTCAAACGGAGAGCGTTCGAGCAGTTCCTCGGAAATCCCGATATCATGGGCAGTTTCAAGGACTCTGCGTTTGATTTCGGCTTCGTCCAGACCCATATTTTTCGGCCCGAAGGCAATATCCTTATAGACGGTTTCCTCGAAAATCTGATATTCAGGATACTGAAAAACAAGCCCGACCTGAAAGCGCACGTCACGGATCTTTTCCTTATCCGCCCAGATGTCTCTGCCGTCGAGCAGTACTCTTCCCGAGGCAGGCTTCAGCAGACCGTTGAAATGCTGGATAAGCGTTGATTTGCCTGAGCCTGTATGGCCCATAACACCTATCATTTCACCTTCCTCAATAGAAAGGCTTACGTGGTCAACTGCTGTTTTTTCAAAGGGAGTACCCTCGCTGTATGTGTATGTGAGTTCTTCCGTTTCAAGGATCGCCAATTTTTTCTCCTCTCTGTGCAATGCGGAAAATCCGGATAATGCAAAGTTATTCAAACAGTTTAAGTATAGCCTCAACGCAGTCGTTTTCGGTGATTATCTCAGCCGGAACGTCATAGCCTGCCTTGCGAAGCTCCCAGACAAGCTCAGTGACCTGAGGAACATCAAGACCTATCGACTTGAGCTTTTCGACCTGAGAAAACACCTTTTCCGGCACATCGTCCAGAACTGTCCTGCCCTTGTCCATGACAACTATTCTGCCGCACTGAGCAGCCTCGTCCATGTAGTGGGTAATGAGGACTATTGTTATGCCGTGCTCACGGTTCATGCGTTTTATTGTAGCCATTACCTCTTTTCTGCCCTTTGGGTCAAGCATAGCGGTCGGCTCGTCAAGGATTATACATTTCGGGCACATTGCGATGATTCCCGCAATGGCAACTCTCTGCTTCTGTCCGCCCGACAGCTGACTCGGTGAGTGCATACGATACTCGTACATACCCACATCCTTCAGGGCTTCATCGACACGTCTGCGCATTTCTTCATACGGGACGCCGAGATTTTCAAGCGCAAACGCAACGTCCTCCTCGACTATTGATGAAACAATCTGATTATCGGGATTCTGAAAGACCATGCCTGCACTTTGGCGAAGCTCAAAAATCCGTTCCTCGTCGGCAGTGTCGATACCGTCAACGGTGACCTTGCCTGATGTCGGGAGCAGAATGGCATTCATATGCTTTGCGAGTGTTGATTTTCCCGAACCGTTATGTCCGAGAACCGCAACAAACTCACCTGATTTTATTGTAAGGTCAATACCCTTGAGCACTTCCGGCGCAGCTTCCTTTTCATCTTCGGAGGCATAGCTGAAATGCAGATTTTCTATTTCAATAATATTTTCCATTTTCTATCCTTACTTGTCGGAGACTTTTATAGTAGAAGCGATTTCCATTACTTCTTCCTGAGAAGCTGCGGTTATAATAAGCGAATATAATGTTTCATCATCAGTAAAAACTTCAACCCAGACTGAGTTATGTTCTTCCTGAGGTGCTGACGGATCGAATTTAATTCCCTCATAGAAATAAACAAACACATCCTTGCCGTCTGATTCCAGATAATGTACACCGGGGAAGAACATACCTATACACTGAGCTTTAAGAGCTGCAATAAGCTCAAAGCTTTCAGCGTTGGAGTCGGTACGGTCAGCTTCTGTAACCGAAAGGAGGGCTTTATTAAGCGAAGGGCGTGTTCCGTCATATACAACCCCAAGCTCTGCAAATGCCTTTTTAAGGTTTTCGTCGGTCATATCGGGATATTCCTCATCAGAATAATCCTTATTCTTTTCCCACTGCTGAGGCTCCTCCATGAACATGACTCTGACTGTTTTTTCTTCATTCACAAAATAATAAGCCATATTCGTCTCTTCGTTTTCCACTACATCGGACGGAACCATAAGCGACAGGCTGCCGTATGAAACCTCATGCCAGTCATCGGGCACATCAGCTTCGGTAAGCGGTTCAGCGGTGATGTTGATACCTGCCATAGGGTCGAATTCCGGAATTTCAAATCCATAATCCGTATCGTCAGCCCCGGTTGATTCCGAAGCCTCTGTCAGTATTTCCGAAGAAGCAGGCTTATCGTTTTTACCGCAGGCTGCAAGAGAAAGCATTAAAGCCGCAGCAAAAAGCAATACAGATATTCTTTTCATTTTTCGCCTCCGATAAATCTATAATAAAACGGTTCAATCAATGATTTTACTTCTGCCATATAGCAGTTGAACCGCATGGCAGCGTCATGCCGGTGGACTTTACGGGAAGACCGATTTCGTCGAAGGATACCTTACCGCCGAATTTATCCGAGAGTACCGTACCGAGAATATATCCCATAACCGATGGTGAAAGCCCCGTAGTGTAGCTGTTTATCAGGAAGAACAGCGGATTTTCCGAGAGTACTCCCGAACAGAGCTTTACAAGGTCATATACACAGTTTTCAAGCTTCCAGACCTCGCCGCCCGGACCTCTGCCATAGCTTGGAGGGTCCATAATCACAGCGTCATATTTACGTCCTCTTCGTATTTCACGTGCGATAAATTTTTCACAATCATCAACAATCCAGCGGATAGGCTTATCTGAGAGTCCTGATGCCGCAGCGTTATCCCTTGCCCACTGCACCATGCCCTTCGAGGCGTCAACATGGCACACGGAAGCACCTGCCGCAGCACAGGCAAGCGTAGCACCGCCTGTATACGCAAACAGGTTAAGGACATTGATTTCACGTCCTGCATTTCTGATTTTATCTGCCATAAAGTCCCAGTTTACAGCCTGCTCAGGGAAAAGTCCAGTATGCTTGAAGCCTGTCGGACGTATATTGAATTTAAGGTCGCCGTAGCATATATTCCACGATTCGGGGAGTTTTTTTCTGAACTCCCATTTTCCTCCGCCTGATGCCGAACGGTGATACTGGCCATCGGCTCTGCTCCAGAGCTGATGAGTGCGTTCGGTTTTCCAGATAATCTGCGGATCGGGTCTGACAAGGCTTATATCGCCCCATGTTTCAAGCTTTTCTCCGTCCGAGGTATCAAGTATTACATAGTCTTTCCAGTTATTTGCTGTTCTCAAGTTATATGCTCCTTTGATTAGTCATTTCGTTCAAAGCCGTCAGGCGTGCTTTGTGCGGTATTGCCTTAATATTGATTGGAAGCTGCACAGACTTGTACAGCTTTATATTTTCAGTCCGGTTTGCTTCAGGAATTATCCTCTCGCAGTACATCGCTCCTTGATTTTTTTTGCGATTTCAACAGCAATGTCGTTTATCTGACTGAAATCCCTGCCCTCAGCTATGATACGGATAAACGGTTCTGCACCGCCGCATTCACGGACAAGGATTCTGCCCTCGCCGCCGAGAGCAGCCTCATGCTTTTCTATCAGCTCGGTTATAAGAGTATCATTTTTCCATAGCTCCCTGCTGCGCAGAGAAATTCTGACGTTGAGTGCAATCTGCGGAAGCTTCGGCATTTCGCCTGCAAGCTCGCTGAGCTTTTTGCCGGTCTTTTTCATAATTTCAAGCAGCTTTGCACCGCAAAGAATACCGTCGCTTGCTATTGAATCATCAAGGAAGAAAATCCGGCCGTTTTTCTCTCCGCCAAGGTTATATCCGCCCTCAATCATACGGTCAAGTACACAGCGGCTGCTTGCACCGGAGGTAACGGTATTTATTTCGTTTTCCTCGGCAAAGCGCAGTAAACCGAGACTGCTTGTAGCTTTTATAACGGCTGTATTGTGCCTCAGCTTTTTCTGTTCCTTGTAATCCTTTGCAAATATTGCAAGAAGGGAATCACCGTCCGCAAGCTTACCCTGCTCGTCAACGGCAATACAGCTTGAGCCATCCCAATCTATAGCGAGTCCGCAATCGCAGTTATTTTCAATTACAAAATCCATAAGGCGCTCTATCTGTGTGGATTTCGGGTCGATGCCTGTTTCCGAGGTCGAATCGGGTGCAGGCATTATAAGTACTTCAGCGCCCAACAGCCGAAGTGTTCTTTTTGCAGTCTTTTCTGCACATTCTCCGGCACAGGCAACGGCTGCTTTTTTGCCTTTCAGATTAGTTCTTATTTTCGATTTTACATTATCAATATATTCATTTAAGGCTGTGTTACAGCGGAGTATTCTGCCGGCGTCGTTATTAGGTCTGAGTTCGGACTGATTTGCGGAATTAAAAACAAGCTGTTCGATTTTATCCTCAATTTCACTGTCGAAACGCAGTCCATCGGGCGAAAACAGGCTTATTCTGCTTGAATCCGAACCGTTATAGGCGGCTGAAATCATAATTCCTGCGTCTGCCTCCATTTTTTTCACGAGATAGGCGACTGCCGGCACAGGAACAACGCCAAGAGTTTCAGCGTCTGCCCCGTCAGAGCAGATACCGGCGCAGATAACCGCCTCAAGAATATCCGATGAAACAGATGAATCCTTACCGATTATTATTTTTCCTTTACTGTCTGTTCCCTTTGCAAGAACTGCGGCAGCAGCTCTTCCCACCTGCATTGCAGCTGCGCAGGAAAGGTCGGCAACAGTAATACTTCTTATGCTGTCTGTTGCGAACAGTTTTGACATTTTATTATTCTCCTCTTTTTCACGATATACAGCTCCGTTTTTTATGTATCGGGAGTCTGTATGGCGTATACAGCTATCGGTTTTCTTTTTCCGGCGATTTCCTCAACTGTTTTGCAGAGCTTTACGTCGGGACAGCTGTTATACATATTGTAGACTTTTATTCCATTTTCTGAGCGCTCGCAGAATACCGTATGTATCGATGACAAAAGCGGAATTCCATTCCAAAAGGTTATGATAAAGGCCTTTGCGCTGTCGGGAGTCTTATAGCGCTCAAAAGCTGCACCGTAATGCTCAAGCGCCCGCCCGAGTCTATACGCATTGCAGCCGAAAAAGCCGAACAGCACCCTGAAGCGTTCCATATAGAAAGCTATTTCCGCCAGAGGCTGCGGCTTGTTTATATATACAAGAGCGTTATGTACGGCTATTACTTCACAGCCGTTGAAGCTCATCCGGCAGATTCCGTATCTGAAATCCGAGACACGTCCCAGAGCCTGACCGTTAATCATTCTGCCGAATTCCGGAGCTTCCGCACGCTCGCTGTTGTGACGATGATTGTATTTTCTTAAACCAAACATAATTTTAAAGTGTCAGCTGACCGTCATCTGAAGCGGAATTCTGTTCCGCTGTGGCATACCCGAGGTGTTCATATGCAAGCTTTGTTGCACAGCGTCCTCTCGGTGTTCTTCCGAGGAAGCCGAGCTGCATCAGGAACGGCTCGCATATATCCTCAATAGTGATTGCCTCTTCACCTATTGCAGAGGCAAGTGTTTCAAGACCGACAGGACCTCCGCCATAGCCCTTGATAATCATTTCGAGCATGCGTCTGTCAAGGCTGTCGAGGCCAAGCTCATCTATTTCAAGGCGGCTCAGCGCTATTGAAGCAATCTGCTGAGTAATCTGACCGTTTCCCATAACATCAGCAAAATCACGGACTCTTTTCAGAAGTCTGTTGGCGATTCGTGGAGTACCTCGTGCTCTTCCTGCGATTTCGGCGGCACCGTCGGCAGTGCAGGGGATTCCGAGAATCATGCTGCTTCGTCTTACGATATCGGTAAGCTGTTCTTTTGTATAAAGCTCAAGACGGTGGACAACTCCGAATCTGTCTCTGAGCGGCGCAGAAAGCTGACCGGCTCTTGTAGTTGCGCCGATAAGAGTGAACGGCTTCAGGTCCATGCGGATTGAGCGTGCAGACGGTCCTTTTCCGATGATTATATCAATAACTCTGTCCTCAAGTGCAGGATAGAGTATTTCCTCAACTGCACGTGAAAGGCGGTGGATTTCGTCTATGAACAGAACGTCGTTATCGGAGAGGCTTGTCAGCAGCGAAACGAGGTCGCCGGGCTTTTCAATAGCGGGACCTGTGGTTATTCGCAGATTGACTCCAAGCTCATGAGCAATAATGGCAGAAAGAGTTGTTTTGCCGAGTCCCGGAGGACCATACAGGAGAACGTGGTCGAGAGCCTCGCTGCGGCGCTTGGCAGCCTCAATGTAGATAGCGAGGTTTTCCTTTACCTTATCCTGACCAATATATTCGTGCAGGGTCTGAGGACGCAGACTGCCGTCGGTTTCATTGTCCTCCTGAGTATTTTCGGGGGAAATAACTCTCGGAGCAAACTCCATATCCTCTGTTTGTATCAACTGATCATCTCCTGTGAAGAAAATAGCCGGATCAGGGCTTCTTAGAGGCGGACGGTTTCAGTCCGCCGCAGAACGCCGTTAATCCTTATACGGACTTTGTACGGTTTATATTAAGTCCGTCGATTATTTTTCAAAATATCTTTTTTTGCGGACATAGAACGGGTCAACGGTTTCCGCAGCCTTTTTGCCCATATCCTGTTCGTAGCTGATGAAGCAAAGATGCTCGTTGCTCTTTACTGTTTTTGAAAGGTATTTGGAAAGCGGCACAAAGAGCTTTCTCGTGCTTCCGAGCATATCAAGCACCATAAGAATCTGAGGTCTTTCACAGCCCTTTATCATTTCCATGATAAACGCTCTGTCAACATTCGGCTGCTTTGAGAGGAATTTTGTAGCAGCCTTTGTGATATGTCCAACAGAATGCTCAACGGGACGATATGTTATTATATCAGCCTCGTTGTAGGAAATAGCCTTGATTTTAAGGTTTCTTGCGATAAGCAGAATGCTCTTGATTTCCTGTGATGAAAATTCCTTGCCATAGGAATTCGGATTGAGTACTGCTGATACTGACTGGATAAGGTCAAAAAGTCTCAGGCAGTTGATTTTGTAGCAGTCAACATAACGCTTTGCAAACTGCTGCAGTGCACGATAGCTTGTAAAAAAGGGAATAAAGATATCGCCGTCAGGATTCTGGGTTGTAATCAGTTCAAGCTGAATACCGCCTTCTGATCTGCTTCTTTCCTGCCTTACGGGATTTTTGCAGATTACGTAAACATCGCTCTTGATGAGGGTCTGTAAAAAGAGCGAGCGTTTTGAGGGATCCTTGATAGCCGCTTTAAGTAGTTCGTCGAGATTCATGAGGTATTCTTCCTTCCTTAATTAAATTTTTCGGCAACATCGTAATAAATTCTGTACGGTATTGTCTGTATATTTTGTCAGCGTAAATTTCTTGCCGCAATAAGTCTTAATGTTTCCTTTATAAGGTCCTGAGTGCTGAGGCTCTGGTCAAGCTTTCCGAGAATCGGAGCGACCTCTCCCTGCGAATAGCCGAGAACCATAAGTGCCTCCAGAGCTTCGGATACAGAGGACGAAGCTGCTGCAGAAGCAGCCGCCGCAAAGCTTTCGGTTAAGCCCGAAGCAGCAGTGCTTTCAGCAGAAATCTTGTCTTTCAGTTCAAGAACGATTCTCTGAGCTGTTTTTGCGCCGATACCCTTTGTTTTGGTAAAGCTTTTGCTGTCGCCGGATGCCACCAGAAACGCAAAGCGTTCGGGAGTTACATCCGATAGGATTGCTGTGGCTGCCTTGGGACCGACTCCCGAAACAGATATAAGCAGCCTGAAGCAGTTAAGCTCTTGCTGAGTTGCGAAGCCGAAAAGCTCAACAACATCCTCTCTGACATAGAGATATGTATATAAAGATGCCTCGTCGCCGGTCTGACCCAGCTGTGAAACTGTATTGAATGATGTTCTGCAGCCGTAGCCCACGCCGCCGCATTCTATAACGACAAAGCCGGGTTCCTTGACCGCAAGCCTTCCGCAGAGACTGTATATCATAGTAATGCTTCCTTTTCAGTAATATTGCTGTATACGGGAATACTCAGCCCCATCTTACCGAATGGCCGTGACAGATGGCAATAGCAAGAGCGTCTGCGGCATCGTCGGGCTTGGGAATCTGAGCAAGTCCGAGAAGCCGCTGAGTCATTTCCATGACCTGACGCTTTTCAGCCTTTCCATAGCCCACTACCGATTGCTTGACCTGAAGCGGAGTATACTCCGATACAGGAATATTTCTTTTAGCTGCCGAGAGCACTGTAACTCCTCTTGCCTGAGCCACGTCAATGGCTGTTTTCTGATTCGAGGTAAAATACAGCCGTTCAATTGCCATGCAGTCCGGTCTGAACTTTTCAAAAATGAATTCGATATCCTCGTGAATGGCATTCAGCCGTTCCGCAAACGGAGTATGAGCCTCTGTGAGTACAGCTCCGTATTCAACAGGCCTGAAATTTATACCGTCATAGTCGAGGACACCGAAGCCTACAATAGCGTAGCCGGGGTCTATTCCTAAAATTCTGATTCTGTTCACGTATTTTACCTGCATTCCCGATCAATAAATCATTTTGCAAATTGTTTTCGCAGTCCGGCGGACATTCCGCCTTTCCGTCAGGCTGCATACATTTAACGTAATACAGCCATTTGTGATGCGCATACCATAGCTGCCCTGTGCTTTCTCAGCGAGCAGCAGAGGCTGAAATCATCACACCCTGAAATTCCTGTTCCTTATACAGATATAGCTATTCACTATATTCTATAGTATTATAACACATTTCAATATCACAATGCAATATATTTATCTCTTTTTTATTGATTTTTACAAAAAAATCTGTTATAATATACAATGCGATAATACGTTTATTGGTAATTAAACTATGAATAATAAATATTGCTCATGCAGCAATATATTCCGGAGGTCATTTACAATGGATTTACAACAGCTTCGAGAGGGGATTGACAGCATAGACAGCGAGATACTTTCGCTTTTCAAACGCCGTATGGAGCTTTGCAAGGGCGTTGCCGATTACAAGAAGCTTCATGATATGCCTGTTTTTCAGGGTGGTCGTGAGCAGCAGGTAATAGACCGCATCAAGGAGCTTACTGCCGATAAGAATCTTGAAAACGGTACCGCTGCGCTGTTCACCACAATTATGGATATAAGCAAGCTTCTCCAGAACCGTACTCTTCTTGCGGAAACTCCCGATTACAGTTATCCTGTGCCTGATTTCGGAAAAGCACTGAAAATCGGCTGTCAGGGAACTGCAGGAGCTAATTCAGAGACTGCTGCACGTAAGCTTTTCGGAGATAAGGAGCTTGTTTTCTGCCGTACCTTCGAGGATGTTTTCAAGGGAGTACAGTCGGGTGAGCTTGATTATGGCGTTGTTCCGATTTTAAACTCCACAGCCGGCTCCGTTGACAGTACTTATGACCTCATGGCTCAGTATTACGTCTACATAGTAAGCGAGGTATGTCTTGAGATAAATCATTGTCTTGCCTCAAAAGCAGATTGTCCAGTTTCTGAAATAAGCAGAGTCTATTCGCATCCGCAGGCTCTTGCTCAGTGCAGTGATTTCCTTAACGAAAACGGACTTAAAACCTATGATTACGGCAATACCGCAACCGCTGCGGAAAAGGTCGCAGGAAGCGCTCCTGAGGACAGAATTGCCGCTGTCTGCTCTGTCGAATGCGCTGAAAGACTCGGACTGAATATCCTTGCTAAGGGAATTGCCGACAGCTCTGTAAACCGTACTCAGTTCGTCTGCATTTCTCGTGATATGCAGGTTGCTCCCGAATCCGATACCATTTCCGTTATGCTGAAAATTCCTCATACAGAGGGTAGTCTGTACCGTCTGCTTACAAAATTCTATGTAAACGGCATGAATCTTATAAGAATCGAAAGCCGACCAATAAAGGATGGCAGCTTTGAAGTAGTCTTCTACCTTGATTTCAGCGGAAAAATCTCAGACCCCAATGTGAAGGAAACCCTGCGTGATCTTGAACAGAATCTTGAATATTTCCGACTTCTCGGCACATTCAAGGGAGAATAATACTTTAAGGAGGTATTGAAATGTCCGATAAATTCTATTCCCTGCTTGAAAATAACAGCTTTGTATTCCTCGACGGCGGTATGGGTACAATGCTGCAGTCTCATGGAATCAAGACAGGACATATTCCGGAGCTGCTCAATCTCAGCAATCCTGAGGCTATAATTGATATTCATCGTCTGTATGTGGAAAGCGGCTCTGATATTATCTATGCAAATACATTCGGTGCCAACAGATATAAGCTTGCCGGTACAGGCTGCAGCGTTGCTGATGTTGTTGCTGCCGGTATTGTGAACGCACGGAAAGCCGCTTCCGGTCAGGCGCTTGTTGCTCTGGATATCGGCCCGATAGGTCAGCTTCTTGAACCTTCAGGCACACTGAAGTTCGAGGAGGCATATGACTGCTACCGTGAGGTTGTACTCGCCGGAAAAGATGCCGATATTATTGTTATTGAAACTATGACCGACCTCTATGAAGTAAAGGCAGCACTCCTTGCAGCAAAGGAAAATTCCGACAAGCCTGTTCTTGTAACCATGACCTTTGAAGAAAATATGCGTACCTTTACAGGTGTCTCGCCGGATTGTATGACCGCAGTGCTTGAAGGTCTCGGTGCAGACGCTATAGGAGTCAACTGCTCTCTCGGACCAGAGGAGCTTCTTCCTGTTATCGACAGAATCTGCTCGCTGACTACTCTTCCCGTTATTGCAAAGCCGAATGCCGGTCTGCCTGATCCTGTCACAAATCTGTTCGGCGTTGGTGCAGAGGAATTTGCTGAGAGTGCGGTGAAGCTTGCAGAGGCAGGTGTTACCATTTTCGGAGGCTGCTGCGGAACAACTCCCGACCATATCAGAGCTGTAACAGAGGCGCTTTCAGGTATGAAGCGCAATGTAAGAACAGTACAGCGCAGAAGCGTGGTTTGTTCTGCTGTGAACAGTGTTGAAATAAATCAGCCCCGTGTTATCGGAGAACGTATTAATCCTACGGGAAAAAAGCGTTTCAAGGAAGCTCTGCTTGCCGGTGATATCGACTACATTCTCGGTCAGGCGGTAGAGCAGATTCACGCAGGTGCGGAAATCCTCGATGTAAATGTCGGACTTCCGGGAATTGATGAGAAGGCGATGATGATTTCTGCCGTAAAAGCAATTCAGGGAATCTGCGATACACCGCTTCAGCTTGATTCCACAATCCCTGAGGTTCTTGAGGCAGGACTACGTATATATAACGGTAAGCCTATAGTAAATTCCGTCAACGGTGAGGATGAGTCGCTTGATTCAATTCTTCCTCTTGTCAAAAAGTACGGCGCTGCAGTTGTGGGGCTTACTCTTGATAAGGGCGGAATCCCGAAAACAGCAGAGGGTCGCTTTGCAATTGCGGAAAAAATCCTGCATCGTGCAATGGAATACGGAATCCCGAGAGAGGATGTTTTTATCGACTGCCTTACTCTTACAGCATCTGCCGAACAGGACGGCGTAATGGAAACTATCAACGCGCTTCACAGAGTGAAAAATGAGCTTGGTCTGCGCACTGTTCTCGGAGTTTCAAATATTTCCTTCGGTCTGCCGAACCGTGAGCTTATTACACGTACATTCCTTACTATGGCGCTGCACAGCGGTCTTGATTTACCGATTATCAATCCGAATGCCGAATCCATTATCGGAGCGGTACGTGCATATCGTCTGCTTGCCGGAATCGACAGGAACTCAGCGGATTTTATAAGCATATACGCTCAGGATAACGCAGCTCCGGCATCGTCAGTGCCAAAGGCTGCGGACAAGGGTACGCCCGATCTGATATATGCTGTTGAAAACGGTCTGAAAAATGACGCTGTAAAGGCTGCCGCAGAGCTGCTGAATACCGCAGACCCTATGGAGATTATCAACGGTTACCTTATTCCTGCTCTGGACAGTGCAGGTGAAAAGTTTGAAAAGGGAAAAATTTTCCTTCCGCAGCTGATTCTTACTGCCGGAGCTGCTCAGTCCTGCTTTGAAATCATCAAGGAAAAGCTCTCATCAGACAGCACAGAGAGCGTTTCTAAGGGAAAGATTGTACTTGCAACTGTAAAGGGCGACATTCACGATATCGGTAAAAATATTGTCAAGGTTCTGCTTGAAAGCTACGGCTTTACCGTTATTGATTTAGGTAAGGACGTACCTCCCGAAACAGTTGTGGAAGCGGCAATAAAGCATAAGGTTAAGCTGGTCGGACTTTCTGCGCTTATGACGACTACCCTCGGCGCTATGGCTGATACAATTGCACTTCTCAATGAAAAATATCCCGAATGCAAAACAGTTATCGGCGGAGCTGTTCTGACCGATTCCTATGCAAAGCAAATCAACGCTGATTTCTATGCTAAGGACGCTAAACAGACTGTTGACGCAGCTTCACTTATTTACGGTTAAGCCAATACCGTGCCATTTTAAAAAAAACACCCCGAAAAGCATCCTGTGATTCTTTTCGGGGTATTTTTATATGTTTTTATGTTCAGCTGAACCGTGATTTTTTACAGCAAGATAGGTCTTTCCGAAAACAAAGGCTATCACATCGGCAAGCGTAGAAGCAATACGCATAACAAGTACAAACAAAATAATCTTGTCTGCATATTTGTCGCCGCAGACGAAAATCATAACGCCCTCACGTACTCCTATTCCTCCGGGAGCGCCTATCGTTATGAAGCCGATAATCCATGCAAACAAAAATGCGCCCGTATAAGAGACAAGCTCATTGAAGTCTGCCTCATTGCCGAAAATAAGCTTCAGGGCAATGAAATACATTACTGCGGATATGACATTCTGCACAAGGTAATAAAGGATTCCCTTTATAAGCTGAATCCTGTTCCCTTTTTCAAAGGCTTTTGCATAGCGTGACAGATAGCTTCTGAATCTGTCCCTGAATTTCAGATACAGCACAGCTGCGGCTGCGGCAAGTACTGCAATTCCTATGCTTCCGACAATCAGAATCTGTGTACCGTATTTTCCGAGCAGCCCTGAAATGAGGTCTCCGAGAAGGATTACCGAGACAAGCCCCGCAGCGATAATACAGAAAATTATATCGAGAATTGTAGCACAGGCAACGTCCACATGACTTATACCCATTTTTGAGGCAAGTGCATTGCGGCCTACGTACTGGAGTACATTTCCGGGCAGGTATTTATATATGTTGGACTGAGTGTATACCGGCATAGCCTCTGAAAACGGAATTTTTCTGCCGGACAGCGATCTCGTGAACACAAGCCACGGATAACAGGCAATTATCCATATGAAGGTCTGGATTACCATGCCGATGACAAGTGCAGCTATTACTTCAGGCTCTCTGAACTGTGCAGGGTCAATATCCATATCGACAAACTTTTTTACTATGAAGGCAAGTGCCGCTATCATAATAAGCGTGCCGGCAAGCTTTGCGGTTTTTTTCAGGTTAAGCCCCTTTTTTTCCTTTTCCATTTGTGCTCCTTTTTATCAATGCGTGCTGACGTTATTCCTTTTCTTTTTTCAGTTCCTCGTCACTTTTTCCGCATTCCATTTTGCGCACTCTGTATTGCACATCCTCAAGCAGCTTGCGGTTTGCGGCAATTGTATCACTGAGAAGTCCGAGAGTAATTGTCTGGAAGCCCATCATGAGGAGTATAGCTGTCAGAATAAGCGATTGCACATGACCGTCACCCTCGCCCATTGCAAGGAAAATCAGGAATCTCACCCCAAGAACTGCACCCAGCAGGAAAAGCACAGAGCCGATAGTCATAAAGAATTTAAGCGGCTTGTACATTACAAAGGAGCGTGTTATAACTGTTGAAGAACGCTTCATATATCTCCACATACTGGAGAAAAGTCTGGAGGGACGTGTTTCGGGATTTGTTCTGATAGGTACAGAGGTCATGGCAGTTTTATTATTGCCTGCCTGAATAATTGTTTCAAGAGTGTATGTATATTCATTTACAACATTAAGACGAAGTGCAGCCTCTCTTGAATAGGCTCTGAAGCCGCTCGGAGCGTCGGGGATATCGGTACCCGAGGCTACTCTCACAACCCAGCTTCCAAGATGCTGGAATTTTTTCTTCTTCCATGAAAAATGCTCAGTCTGGTCGATAGGACGTTCTCCGATTACAATATCTGCCTTTTCATCAAGAATAGGACGGACTATCTTTTCAATATCAGCGCCGCAGTACTGATTATCGGCGTCGGTATTCACAATAATGTCCGCACCGAGGTGCAGGCAGGCGTCGATACCTGCCATAAAGCCTTTTGCAAGTCCCTTATTGCACTTGAATGAGACTATATGATGAAAACCGAGCTCCTTGGCACGCTGAACAGTGTTGTCCTGACTGCCGTCGTTGATGATAAGGTATTCGATTGTATCTATACCGTCAATATGGCGGGGCAGGTCATTATAGGCAAGCTCCAGTGTTTTTTCCTCGTTGTAACAGGGTATCTGAATTATAAGCTTCATAAAATTAATCCTCCATGTTTACTTCGATTGAATTGAGCTGCATTGAAACAGCCGCAGGCTCATAAAGAAATACGATTATCTCCACATCGGGAATCGGGACTCCCACATCTGCTGTAAGCTCAAGTCTGAGCTCTCCGCTGCTGCCGATCATATCAGGAGTTATATCGGTGTGAGCATAGATTGTGTTTACCGAGCCGCTTTTTATTTCAGCAAAGCCGATATTTTCCGTATTGATTTTGTCAAAGGTCATATCAAGCAGGAATTCGTAATCTCCCTCGCTGAGCTTCAGGTATGGTCCGTAGCACAGGTAATTATTATCGGGATCGCTTTTTATCATATCCTCGTCAGCTATATACATATCAGAGTCGAAGGTATACATATAGGAAAGCGGAAGCTGAAAATCCTCATTGTCCGTATTCAGCTTGTTGCGGATAAGCAGATGTCTGTCTGATTTATCAATTATTTCGTAATCACAGATTTCAATAATGCTCTTTCTGTCAACAAGTATAAGTGCATCCTCGCTGAGTCTTTCAGGATGATCTGCGTATTCTACCTTCACATCATTCATCATGAACTGAAGAAACGAAGCAAAGGTTCCTACATCAGGAGCAATATATATTTTTTCGGGTGACATATCCTTGATACGTGATACAAGCTCACGGTCTCCGCTGTACACTCTCTGGTTGTTATAGATATCTGTTTTGGCTTCCGGAGTATATGAAACAAACAGGGCAGCTGTAATCAGAGCAGCAGAGTAAAATCCGCCGTTGAATTTCTTTATCTGCATTATAAGCATGATGATGCCGAATACTGCCGCTGCGGTCATTGCATACGCATAGTAATTGCTGTCAAAAGTATCATATAATCTGCTGAGACCGGGAGAGCATACTCGACTGAACACCTTTGTTCCTACGTTGTTGAAAAGTACGGCAGCACGATTTGCGCCGGCTGCCATTATAAAAGGCATTGCCGCTGTAAACATAAGGTCGTGTTTATTTGGATTATACATATACCTCAGACCTGTAATTATGAGCAGACCGACAACAATATCGTAGTATCTGGTGTAGACGATATGGTCGATACGCTGGAAATTGAACATGAAAACGCTGCTGATTATCCATGTTGAAACAAACGCACAGAATATGAACAGGATAATGAAGAATTGTCCGTCAGCAGCCTCGCTGAGAGCTGATTTGCTTCTGAGAGCTTTTACAGCATCTGCAAGCACTGCGATAAGTCTTCTGAAAATTGCCCACAGCGAAAACAAAGCAATGCCGAAGGTTGCTGTAAATGCAGCAAAAGCCTGTGATGCAAGCAGCGACAGAAGTCTTTTTATACTTCCCCATGAGGAGACAGCTGTTCTGATATTACCTAAAACGCTGTCAGCATTGTTGCCTCCCGCATGACCGCTGATCCACTGGATTCCCTCAAGGTGATCCCTGATGAGACTGTTTGCTATAAAACCAAGTCCGAGAACCACAGCAAAAACAGCCGCATGACGCAGCTTGACTTTTCTGAAAAGAACCGCAAGTCCGACAGTCAGAAGCACTGAGGCTACAATACCTATAGTTCTGTTATGTATCATAAAGAGATATGCGCATAAAGCTCCGAGACAGCCGAGATTGAGAAAGGAGGGCTTCCGCATGATTCTCACAAGAGTGAACGCAATAAGAGTCGTAACGAAAAGAAGTGCTGTTTCTGAGAAAGCAATTCCTGCATTCAGCTGATATGAGGTATAAAGTACAGCAGCGGCAGCAAGAAAGGCTGCCTGTGCTCTTTGCAGCTTCGGAAACAGATAGCGGATTATAAAGATATACAGGAAATATACCGCAGTCAGCATAATGACATTGAGTACAAGTGCCGCACGATACATCGCTACAGGGTCATGGAAAATCTTCATTATCGGCACAAGCATAAAACTGTAACCGAAGGAGTACCATGCAAGCGTATTTGAAACGCCTGTCCAGTCCTTGCCTGCCATTGTTGCGGCGTGAGTTCAGTAGCCCATCTCATCATTGAAAACGAACGGATTATAGCATTTGCCGACAATACGTATATTTATGAAAAATACGACAGCTGCAAATGCAAGTACAAGCAGCTCCTGTGCACCGATTTTCGGAGCTGAGAGCTTTTTTTTAACGGTTTCACTCATATTCTGTTGATAACCTCCCGGAATTTCCTCATGATAACGTCCCAGCGGTAATTTTTTTCGATATAGTCCTGAGCGTTTTTACGCATAAGAGCGTATTCCTTGTCATGAGAAAAAATATAGTCGAGAATACCCTCAAATTCAAAGTAATTCATATAATACAGCCCGCCGTTGCTCTTGACGCAGTGTCCTTTGAGGACCTCGCAGACTCCGTTGACAATTACCGGCACGGAGAGACTCATTGCCTCAAGCACTGAAATCGAAAGGCTTTCAAATTTCGACGGAAGAACAAGACATTTTGCACCCGAGATGCCGCTGAATTTGTCCTCCTCGCTGACAAAGCCGAGACTGATGATGTCCTTATGGTCAGGAATATCACAGACCTGTTTTCCCATGAGCACGAGCTTCAGCGGATTTTCGGGACGGCGCTTCTTATATTCCGTGAAATACCTGAACAGCATAGGGCAGTCCTTGCCCTCGTCGATTCTGCCTACGTAAATAATATAGTCATCATTTATGCCGAATTTCTCACGGAAAGCAGTCTCGTCAGGCTCTTCGGGAATGTCAACTCCCGTACCCATAACCTCGCACGGAATATCTGCGCAGTCAAAGAGTCCCTGTACCAGAGCTTTTTCCTCATCTGTGAGGAAAATATATGCCTTCGGCAGAGTAAAAAGCCTTTCAAAGGTTCTGAAATGAATAAACGGCTCTTCATGAGCGGTAGGGATAAATATTGCCTTTTCAGCGACCTCAGGCATTCCCATAACTGTCAGGTAGTAAAGATAGGTCACGAAGATAAAAGCGTCATAATTATCCTTGTTTTCTTTTATATATTCAATTGCCGCCGGACACAGCGGTCCCTGTTTTTCAAACCAGAGCTTTTCGGTTTCTTCGTTGCGGCTGCCTGAGCTGAGATATGCGCCGTTGAATTTATTGAAGTCATCGGCCCGGCAGGCTGCAACAGGAAATCTTCTGACATGAACGCCGTTGATATCCTCTTCATCGGCAGTATAGTGATTCTCCCATGTTGTATAGTCGAGAGCCTTTGTGGTTATAACATCAACCTGAAATTCAGCTGTCAGTCTTTCGGCAATAAGCCTTGTGTAGTATTCAGAGCCGCCGTTTACCTCAACGCCGTATCTCTGATTGACCAGTGCTATTTTTTTCATTTTTACATCTCTCCGGAGACTTCCTTAAAGAAGCTCTTGTATTTTTCAACTATGACATCCCAGTCAAAGTTGGATTTTACGTATTTCTTGCCATTGCTTCCCATAAGCCATGCGGTGTTCCTGTGCTTCAGCATATAATCGGTGCAGCCCTCAAACTCAAAATAATTTCCGAAGTAAAGACCGCCGTTTGATTCCGATACAAAATTACGTGTTACATCGCAGCTTTCGTGAACGAGAACAGGACGTCCGCACAGCCAGCTTTCCATGATAACAAGTGAAAAGCTTTCATTTTTTGACGGCTGGCAGAGGAATTCCGCAGCGCCCTGAGCGTTGTATTTATCCTGTCGGTCAACAAAGCCCAGATCGAGAATCCTGCCGTTTTTCACAAGCTCCTCGGGAAGCTCAATCTCTCCGCCGCCTATCAGAACAAGCCTCAGGTCTGTCTCATGACGTCTGATATATTCGGAAAAATATTTCACAAGAGTGTGAACATTTTTGCCCTCGTCCTTTCTTCCGGCATAGAGGATGAACTGCTCTCTGATATTGAATTTTTCACGGAATGCCGCAGGGTCAGGGATGATATCGGTATCCATACCGATACCCATGACGATAGTTTTCGTACCGCTTTCCGAGAATTTGTAAAGACGCTCAGCAAGCTCAGCCTCCGGTCCGGCATTGAATACCATTCCTGCCGCCTTAGGAAAGAGTTCATTGAAACGTCCTATGTATGCGTACGCTTCGTCGTGGAAGCAGGGAATAAGTACTGATTTTTCGGGACAGACCTTCACTCCGTTGTAGGTAGTTCCGAACATATACGGAATAAAGACAAACAAGGAATATTCGTCCTTATGCTCGTCCATATACGCATAAAGGTCAGGACTGTTTACCATTTCATTGAGGAAAATATCCTCTTCTTCCGGAGTGACGGACGCTCCGCTCATAAACTTTGCGTTCACAGCGTCGAAGGCCTCGGTATCACGCTTTTTCGCCTTGAAACGACGGATTGTGATTCCGTTTGCGGTTTTGTCCTCGCCTTCCTTGTAGTAATTGTGACTCCAGTCGGAATTGAATTCCTTCACGCAGGTAGTGAGGATTTCAACACGCACGCCTGCATAATGCAGGTGTGAGGCAACCTCACGAAGCTCCATTTCTGCACCTCCGGGTATACCGTCGGCATACCATGGAATAATAAATCCTATTTTTTTCATTTTGTTTTCTCTTTCTGTATTCAATAAATTTATCTTAAGGTTTATTTATAAAGCTTTTCAGCTGTTTTTCAAAGATGTCCCTGATTCTTTCGTAGGAAAAATCCTCAAGTCTTCTGCGCTGTCCGTCGATAATGTGGCTTTGCAGCTTCTTATCGCTGACAACACGGTCGATTACTCTTGAAACGAAAACAGGGTCATTATCATCAAGGAGTACTCCGCTTCCGCCGAGAGTATCGGAAATTGCACTTGTATCATAGGCGATAACCGGCACGTCAAAGAACATAGCCTCAACGAGCGGTACACAGAAGCCCTCATGCTCACTCATGCAGACAAAGGCGTCCGCAAGACGGTAATATGCAAGTATTTCGCTGAATCTGATATGACCTGTGAAGATAACATCATCATCAAGACCGAGAGCCTTTACGTATTTCACAAGCCGTTCAAAATAATTTTCCATTCCCGCATATGAACCGACGAGTATCAGTCTTGATTCGGGATTCAGTCTTTTATAGCAATAAAAGGCTCTTATAATATTTTCCTGACGCTTATTCGGTGCAATTCGTCCGACAAAAATGAGATTGGTCTTGCCGTCGCTGTATCGGCTGATGGTATCGGCATCGGGAGTCTGCTTATAATCGTCAAATTTAATGAGAATCGGTCTTACGTCAACAGGACAGGTATATCCCATTTTCAGAAGCTCCGACCTGTTATAGCCCGAGTCCGCAAGACAGTAGTCAACCTTGTCGCTGAGGTATCTTACACCCTCGTAGCCGTATTCGGTGAGAGTAGTAGCGGCGGGGCTGTACGGACGAAAGAACTCAGGCGGAGTGATATTATGATAAACCATAATGCGTCTGCAATCAAATTTATCAAGACTGAAGGTGAGGTCGGTACCTGTTGACTTATGGTAAATCAGGATATCATCATGTCCTACACCTTTCAGCTTATCAATTTTCCGTGCAATATTCTGCGGCAGACGTTTATCAATATTTTCCGCATAGATTTCCGAATCAAAGCCGAAGGAGCTTATTGCTCCGTCAAGTGCAATAGTGTCATTGCCGATGGCATCGCCGAATGACAGTGTTGGCAGCAGCTGTATAATCCTCATTGCTCGTCCTGCTTTCCAAGCTGCTCACGGAGCTCAGCATTTTCACGTTCAAGCTTATCAAGTCTGAGAAGAAGCTCCTTGTGTGCAAGCTCAAGTGTCTCAATCCTGCCGTTGATTTCGTCGGATGCACCGCTTTCCGCAGCGCCTCTGAGGGTGTTCAGGACTGTAACGGTATTGGCGTTGAAATCATCCTGTTCAAATACCACAGGCTCAACGTAGAATTTGACAAGCTTACGGATTACCTTTTTAAAGAATACCTTTATCGGGTTGCCTTTAAGCTCCTTATACGGCTGAATGTAGTAATGAGTGTTGAGGTATTTAAGTGCTTCATCCGCAGCCCCGACAGAAGCTCCTCCGCTTACCTGTACGGACTTTTTATATGGCACATCCTCAAAGCTGAGCATATCGGGAGTCAGATTTTTATCTCTGATTTCCTGTTTTATCTGTGCCATTATTTCTTCAATATTTATATTGTTGTTATCCATTTCCTTATCCTTTCCTTTTAAAAAGCGTCTATTTTACCGCAATTACAGCATAATCCTGACTTCCGAACAGAAGCTCTGAAACACGCTTCATTGATTTGTTGAACTCATCAAGCTGCTCAGCGTTCTGAACCTTCAGCTCAGGGATACCGCAATCAGCTCTGCTTGTTTCGGTGTAGATGATTTCTATATTTCTGAAGCCTGCTTTTTCAAGGTAATATTTCATTGTAAGAGGGTGTACAGGCTTTACATGGGATGGGTCTATGTAGAATGCATTTGTATATATAGCAAGCGAGGTCGGGTTCGGAGTTTCAATTACTATACAGCCTCCGCTGCTGAGCTTTTCGTAGGCTGTATTGCAGAGCCTGATAATCTCGTGGACTTTAAGATGCTCAACAACCTGACCGACAAAAATTCCGTCAACACAGTCAAGTCCTGAAAGGAATTGTGAGCCGTCGCCGCAGACTGCGGAAAGCCCCTTCATATTGCAGTAATCGGCATACGGCTGATATATATCGACACCTCTTGCACTGATTCCGTTATCCTTCAGAAGCGAGAGAAATTCACCTCTGCCGCAGCCGATATCAACTACATTTTTCTTGTCACGGAAGTATTTAAGGTAAAACTCCTGTGATTTTTTTATGCTGTCAATAGAGCCACGGAAGTGGTTTTCAAAATCAAAATAATCAATGCTTTCATAATCCGATTCAGCCTCTGCTGCGGGAACAGCCTTTACGGGCTGAGCTTCACTGTTCTGAACAGCTGCTGCAGTCGGCTTTGTCATATTCTGTTGAATACCGCTGAGCCTGAGCTTCAGGTATTCTGTATCACTGCTGAGGCTTTCGATAATACTGTTGTTGTTTTGCAGGTTTATGCTGGCATTTTCAAGGTCTTTATGCAAAATCGTAATGTCGGCATTGGCTTTTTCGTCAAGATTGCGAAGCTGAGCTGAAATATTCTGAAGCTGAGACGAGATTTCGTCCATTCCGGCACGGCACTCTTCAAGAAGTGTCTGCTGCTGTATGAGGTCAGCGTTCACTGCGTCAAAGCCGCTCAGCATACTGCCGAACAGTTTCTTTCTGAGTCTTGCTTTAAAGCCGCTCTGGTTCCTGACGTTCTGTAAAAACTGAGTAAGATTATTCATCTGAATCCTTTCCTGTACTGATTATATTTTCCAGTCATGTGCAAGACGTGTAATTCCTACATCGCCTGCTGTTGAAATCATTTCGATTTTGCAGGCTTCACGGTAATAGTCAACAGGAATTCCGTCGCCTGTTTCAATTGCGATATCTATGAGATATTCTCCGGCAAGCAGATTGACCTCCCTGAGGACTATTTCAGCTGAGCCGCTCTGAGTCAGCCCGAATTCAGGAAGCTTGTCTATCCTTGTATTTGTTCCGTAGCACTGAACGCCGTCACGATTGAAAATACCTATTCCGAAAACTGCATCGCTGACTTTTTTCTTTACGCTGTAGTCAATTCTGAATGTAATCTGTTCACCTGTTCTGAAAATGTGCTGCTTAGCGCCGTCCGAGGAATATATGCCGATATTTTTTATACGTGCATTTCCGTTTCCCCAGCGCTTGTTCTCCTCAGGTACATCAGCCTCTGTACTTCCTTCCGGATTATCCGCTTCATTTTGTTCAGGTACGTCATCGGAGCTTTCGGCAAGAGCCCTGCGATTATTCTCCTGAAGCTTCTGTCCCATAAAATCAAGGTATTCAAGGTCGATTTCTTTCGGAGCGCCCTCTGCCTTTATCAGTCCCTCATGAATCCAGATGGAGCGGTCACATATCTGTTCAATCTGTCCGAGAGAATGAGAAACAATTACAATTGTAGTTCCCTGAGCCTTGATTTCCTTCAGCTTATTGAAGCATTTTGCCTGAAAATTCGTATCTCCTACGGCAAGAATCTCATCAATGAGCAGTATATCGGCATCGACATTTATTGCCACAGAAAAGGCAAGTCTCATATACATTCCTGAGGAATAAGTACGCACGGGATTGTCGATAAAGTCCTCCAGCTCGGAGAAGGATACAATTTCATCAAGACGGGCATCAATTTCCTTTTTGGTAAGACCAAAAATAGCGGCATTTGTATAGATATTTTCCCTGCCGCTCATATCGGGGTGAAAGCCTGCACCAAGCTCGATAAGGCTTGAAACTCTGCCCTTCATGGTGATAGTGCCGCTGTCGGGGTACATGATTCTTGTAAGGAGCTTCAGTGTTGTACTCTTGCCGCAGCCGTTATGTCCGATAAGTCCGATTGCCTCGCCCTTTTTCACCTGAAAGCTTATACCTCTGAGCACCTTACGCTCCTCATAGCGTCTGCGTTTTCTGAAAAGAAGCCGTTCTTTAAGCTGAGCGCCCTTATCGAGATAAACCTTGAAGCTTTTCGTTATATTATTAACATCAATAACTGTTTCATTATACTGCATTATAATTCCTCCGCAAAGTGTCTTTGCAGCTTATTGAATACCAGACAGCCAAGAATCAGGAACAATACTCCGAGACCGGCAGCAGAAATCAATGTGGTCAGATCGGGAATTTCCTTGCTGTAGAGTACCGCACGGTAGCATTCAATTACATGGGTCATCGGATTAAGATTGAATATCGGAAGAAGCTTGTCCGGAACTATTGATTTGTTGTACATAATCGGAGTCATATACATCCATGCCATTGAGACAATACCGAGAATATGCTCCAGATCTCTGAAATAAACGGTAACCGCTGAGGTCAGGAGCGCCATGCCGAGAGCAAGGATGTATTCCACAGCCATAATAACCGGCAGTGTAAGAAGTGCGAGGAAGTTAATGCCTGCGCCGGAAATTATTATTACCGCAAAAATTACAATAAAGCACAGCAGCATATTCACAAAGCAGCTTGTCACATAGGAAATCGGTATCACCATTCTGGGAAAATAGATTTTTTTAATAAGGTCCTTCTGTGCCACAACCGAGGCTGCTCCGACTGTAATCGAGGAGGAGAAGAAAATCCACGGAATAAGCGCTACAAACAGATACAGGTAGTAGCGTTCGATATCAGTTTTAAGTATGAACGAAAAGACTATCGTATAAACAACAAGCTGAAGAAGCGGATTGATGAAGGTCCACAGAAATCCGAGGACAGAGCCTTTATAACGGCCTCGCAGATCTTTTTTTACCAGACTGAAAATCATTTGTCTGTAGGCATACAATTCCTTTATTGTATTCATTTGTTTCTCCTTATAACGGGGTGCAAAAAATAATCGGATTCATTAAAGCACTCATGAAGTACTGCACCCGTATGAAAGCTCTTTAAAATTTGCATAATTAGCCATCGTATCATTTTATTATAACATATCATCTATACGCTGTCAAGCAGTGAAGTGACGGATTATCGGGAAATACGACGCCTCATAAGATTGCTGATATTCTTGACAATAAATGCAATATATTGTATAATAAATACAAGTATTTTTATTGAGTTCAGAACATTTTCAAAGGAGTGAATATATGGCTAAGCTCAAAATTACAGATAATTCCGGACAGATTGCTATAAAATCCAAGCTCTCGTCCAATGAACAAATCAACAGCAACGAGATTTACTTTTTTTCGCAGAATGCCGTAAGAGGCTTTATGCGTCCCTCTGTACAAGGTCCGGGAAAGCTTTTGTATACAGGTGCATATGGACTTCCTCTGAAAAAATTCCTCCGCCACAACAGTATCACTAAAGATCAGTTCTTTATGATAATTGCTCAGCTTATGGAAATCTATAAGACCGGTATTTATTGTAATCTCAACCTCAGAAATATTGTTCTTGACATTCAGCATATAATTATCAATGATCGTACAGGCGAGCTCTTTTTCGTATATCAGCCTGTTCTTAATGTCTCCTCCGGAAATGACGGCTTTATCAATTGTATCAATCAGATAGCCTCCGGTGCAGATTTTAATTCAACGCAGGATTTTAACACAGTAAATGGTTTTATGGAATACATAAGCAGTACAGGAAGATTTTATGTCCCTGATATTGAAGGCTATATCATGAACGTATCACCTCTTACATACAGCATAGTCCCACGTCAGAATTTTCCTGTCAGTCAGAACACTACTCCGCCTGTCCGACAGCCTGCGCCAGTGCAGAACAGCTATACTCCTCCGCAGCAGAATACTGCTCAGCCTGAACAGAAAATACATACAGGATTTACTCAGAATCAGGGTACAGCCTATGCAGATGACGATAACTTTCCACAGTCTGTCAGCCGGAACAATGCGCCAACTGCGCCGCCCGTCGTGCAGTCTGCACCTGTACAGAACAGCTATACTCCTCCGAAACAGGAGAAACCTGTGCAGAAAAACCATATCCCCCCGCAGCAGAATGCATCACCTTCGCTGCTGAACGATGACGAAGGAACAGTTCTTCTCAGCCCGCTTCCCGATGAAGCTGAAACCGAAAGAAATGTATTCCCTGAAGCCGAACCGCCAAAGCTCGTCCGACGCAGCAATGGAGAAACCGCAATACTCAACAAGCCTGTATTCAAAATAGGCAAGGAACACGCCCGCGTTGACTTCTGCGTGACCAATAACAAAACTGTCAGCCGTGTTCATGCAACAATCATTATAAGAGACGGCTCCTGCTTTGTAATTGATAACAATTCAACAAACAAAACCTTCATCAACAACTCACCTATCCCCGTTCAGACCGAAATAAAGCTGAAAAACGGCGATGTTCTTAAACTTTCAAACGAAGAATTTGACTTTATTGAAGGATAATCACTTGCCTTCAAGGAGGAATCATGGAATATATTGTTGCTGCCGATTCGGATATCGGCATTTCAAAAAATGTCAATCAGGACAGTATCTGCGTCAAAACCGCAAATTTCAATGAAGGAAAAGCCGCCCTCCTGCTTGTCTGCGACGGTATGGGCGGACTCTCAAAGGGTGAGCTTGCAAGTGCTACTGTAGTAAAAAGCTTCTCCGACTGGTTTGATAATGAGCTTCCGTATGAGCTTGACAAATGGAGCTGGGAAAAAGCCTCACAGCGTGTCCTGAACAGACTCCAGCAGCTTAATTCAAAAATCGTGGACTACGGAAAAAGGCTCAATATTCAGATCGGAACTACCGCTACAGGTATTATTGCAGTTAATTCTCAATATATGTTTTTCCACGTTGGAGACAGCCGTATCTATAAAATCTCGTATAAGCTACGTCAGCTTACAGAGGACCATACCTTTGTCAACCGTGAAATCAAACGCGGCACCATGACTTACGAGCAAGCCATGAGAGACCCGAGAAGAAACGCTCTTACTCAATGCGTCGGAGTTACGGGAAATATCAACCCTGATATCAAATTCGGAACTATCGAAAGCGGAGTGAATTACCTTATCTGCTCCGACGGATTCCGTCATGTTATTTCAGATCAGGAAATCTTTGACAATCTTTCGCCGAGAATAATTACTACAAGAAGCTCAATGAAAGCGAAAATGCGTGAGCTTATCGAGCTTGTCAAGCAGAGAAACGAGCGGGACAACATTTCCGCTGTAATGTTCCGTGCCGAGCTATAATACAAATATCAGAACAAAGGAGTGACACACTAATGGAAAAGGAAGAATTACTGGTTATCGCCGCTGCCGCTGCTGCATTTGTGATTATCAACATCATCATGTGGACTTTTATTGCAGTAAAAGGAAAAAGAGCAAAGCGTAAAAATGAAGCTATTGTGTCACAGGGCATTCCGCAGGCACAGTCTGTATCAGATAAGAGACAGAAAAGCGTTTCAGATAATGCCGTCTTTTCCGCTGCTGAGCCTCCGATGAATAAGCCTGCCTCAGCAAATCAGGCAATAGCATTCACAGAGCGGAAAAAATGCAGCGGCTTTGTGATAGTCGATAACATTGTAATGATTCATACCGATGAAGTAATATAACGAAAGACCTGAATTTATCAAAGGGGACGCTCTTTCCTGCAGAGCGTCCCCTTTATGAATATAAGACTTTCCGACAAACTAAAACCGCTTCCCCATTTTCGGGAAAGCGGTTTTTTATCAGTCAGATTTCTGCGTCAGCAGGTACAGGAAGAGCTGTAATAAGCTCAAGCTTATACATCTGGATTGCAAGAGCATCCTTATTTGTAACGCCGTCAGAATTTCCTATTACGTCTGCATTTGCAGCGCCTTCTTCTGAAAGCACATACTTATTCGGGTTAGCGATTGACTGCATGATTGCAACAGCATCTGCCATGTTGATTTCACCGTCAACATTTGCATCGCCATACTTTACTTCAGGTATACCCTGACCTAAAATTTCATAGCTGTCAAGAGTACCTTCTGCATCATCGCACCACCAAATCTGTGCTTGTGCTGAAGTAATTCCTGCAGGGATTCCGCCCTCTGTGCTTGCAGCATCCTTGCCGTAGAGAGGTACCTCTACATTAAATGTACCATCAGCGCCAATTTTGCCTTCGTATTCAATATTTACCCACTCTTCGCCCATGTAGCCTACACAGCCGTTAATTGTTGAGCCAGCAGCGCCCTTGAAAACAAGAGAGAGAACCTGTGCTGAATCTGTTCTTTCAGAAAGGTCAAGATTGAACTTCTTTGTGTTGTCCTCCGGAGGAGGTTCAATATCTGTATTTGTAGCACCGATAATTGCAATAGCGTCGATAGCTGTAACGCCGCCTGTTCTTGCGAAGAGATGCTCGATTTCTTCTACCTCGCCGCTCCAAGCTGAAGCAATATGCTCAGATGAATAGTAAGCAATACCCTTTTCATCGTCAATATCATAAGCCTTGATTTCTGTCCAGTTCTCCCATGCGCCGTCTACTACAGCGATAACCGGAGCATCACCTGTAAACTTAATTGCAACGTCTCCGCCTTCGAGCTGTGCCCATGTAGCGTTGAGACCGGGAGTACAGTTACCATCGGGAGCGAGAGCGTTATCAATCTCTATCGGTGCATCAAGAAGCTGTGTACCTGTTTCGATATCCTCATGATCATACTGGATACCTTCTTTATTGCCGCCCCATACGATTGTTTCGTCGTCAAGCACGCTCATCATCTTGTCAATAACCTGAACTGAATCCTCATACCACTGAAGTGTATCTCTGTCGATCCAGTCGTGGCGCTCAGCCTTATCCTTATTGCCTCTTGCATCGTTATCCCAGAGAACGCAAGGAACGCCCATAGCCTTTGTTGTTGAGATATAAAGGTCAGCCCACTCGCAGCGAGCCTCTGTATTATCGTAGTTTGAAGCACTGAACTCACCGATAACTACAGGAATATCCTTTTCAATGAATGTTGAACGGATACCCTCAAGAATGGTAGAAAGCTCAATAGCATAAGCGTCTGTGAATGTGCTGTGGTCCTCAACTTCCTTATTCATTGTGAAGTTATAAGGAGAATATGCATGAATTGAAACAGCTACAAACTCATCATCCGGAACAACGATCTTTGAGATCATTGATACATCACTTGAAGCGCAGTAACCGGGAATCATAAGGAGACGTGAATCACTGTATGGTGAATCGTCATTTCTGATAAGGTCAACGAAATCAGCATTGAGCTTATTGATTGTGTCAACCTCACTCTGGAGCGGTCCCCACCATTCATGGTCGGTATTAACAGCTCTTGGCTCATTCATACATTCAAAAATGAGGTGCTGGTCGTAATCAGTGAACTCATCGGCAATCTGCTGCCAGATTTTCAGAAGCTTCGGCTTCATCTCATCATAAGCTGTACCGAGGTCAGCACGGTTAACCCAGTTTTCGTGGTGGAGGTTAAGAATTACATACATATCATTCTTGTAGCAGTAATCAACCACCTCATGTACACGTGCCATCCATGCAGGGTCGATATTATTTTCAGCGTCAAGGTGCTGATACCATGTAGTAGGGATTCTTACAGTGTTGAAGCCCTTAGCCTTGACTGCGTCAATAAGCTCCTGAGTTGTCTTAGGATTGCCCCATGCTGTTTCGGAGCTGACGCCGGGATTTGCAGAAGCGGAAGTAGCATCAAGTGAGTTACCGATATTCCATCCGATACGCATCTCTTCAGTTATTTCAAAAGCTGTAAGAGTAGTGTCTGCTGCAACAGCAGTATCAAAATCGTTCAGCGGAGCGATTCTGAGCGCAGAAAGCATACATACAGCCGCTGCTGAAATGCTGATAAAGCGCTTTACGTTCTTTGATTTTTCAAACATAATATCCTCCCATAAAATATAAATTAATTAAATTTCCCCGAAAAAAATCCAGTGCAGTAAATCTTCTTCGGAATTTACACTCATATTTTATCACATTAGTAGAAATCTGTCAATACAATTTGTGCAAAACGCTACAAATCAGGTGTACAAATTTTATACTTCTGTTTAGCGATTTTGTATAGTTAATTTCGCATTTAACCTATCATTTAATTAAGAAACTGTGTCCAGTGACAAATCATTCACTAATCAGAGTAAAAAAATAAACGAGACTGCTGCTGCAATCCCGTATTTATTTACATTTTATTCAAATATACATTGCTTATTTTCCCTGCATATATTCGTCCATAGCCGCAGCAGCCTTTTTGCCTGCACCCATTGCAAGGATAACTGTTGCCGCACCGGTAACAGCATCACCTCCTGCATAAACGCCTTTTCTTGATGTAAGACCGTTTTCATCGGCTATGATTCCGCCCCATTTCTGAGTGTTAAGGCCATCCGTTGTTGACTTTATAAGCGGATTGGGCGATGTACCGATAGACATGATAACACAATCGGCAGCTATTTCAGAATTGCTGTCCGGAACAGGAACAGCACGTGCTCTGCCGGAAGCGTCAGGCTCGGAAAGCTCCATCTGCTCACAGACAACGCCCTTCACCCAGCCATTTTCATCAGAAGTAATTTTAACTGGATTAGTCAGGAATCTGAAAGCAATCCCCTCCTCCATAGCGTGCTCAACCTCTTCTGCTCTTGCAGGAAGTTCCTTTTCAGTACGGCGGTAAACCACAGTAACATCAGCGCCAAGTCTCTTGGCACAGCGTGCAGCATCCATAGCGACATTTCCTCCGCCTACTATAACTGCTTTTTTCCCTGCCTTTACCGGAGTGGTACCGTCAGGCTTATAAGCCTTCATAAGGTTGATTCTTGTGAGAAATTCATTTGCAGAGTAAACTCCGCTGAGATTTTCGCCGGGGATATTCATAAATCTCGGAAGACCTGCACCTGAGCCGATAAATACGCTCTCGAAGCCCTCCTCATTCATAAGCTCATCAATAGAAATGGTTTTTCCGACAACAGTATTTGTCTCAAGCTTGACTCCGAGCGCTTTAAGACCATCTATCTCCTTCTGTACGATGGATTTAGGGAGTCTGAATTCAGGAATACCATACGAAAGAACTCCTCCTGCAACGTGAAGCGCCTCAAAAACAGTAACATCGTAGCCTTTTTTTGCAAGGTCTCCCGCACATGCCAGTCCTGACGGTCCCGAACCGATAACAGCTGCTTTATGGCCATTAGGCTCAGGCTTTTCAACAGCAGCATCAGGCTGAGCATTATGCCAGTCCGCAACGAAACGCTCGATACGTCCGATAGCCACAGGCTCGTCCTTTATTCCTCTCACACATTTCGACTCGCACTGATTCTCCTGAGGACAGACACGTCCGCAGACAGCAGGAAGCGAGCTTGCCTTTGTGATGATTTTATATGCCTCAGCAAAATTGCCTTGTGCTACCTCCGCAATAAAAGCGGGAATATCAATCTGCACCGGACACGCACCGGTACAAGGCTTATTCTTGCATCCGAGACAGCGTTTTGCCTCGTTTATTGCCTGTTCCTCAGTATAGCCGAGAGCGACCTCGCTGAAATTCTTATTTCTGACATCCGGCTCCTGAACCGGCATTTCGTTTCTTTTTGGTGACATATCAGGCATTTCAGTTTACCTCCTTACGGAAAAGGCTGCAGGTATCCTCATGAGCCCTGCGTTCAAAATCACGATACATAGCGCCTCTTGCCATAGCCTCGTCAAAGTCGATAAGATGACCGTCGAATTCAGGTCCGTCAACGCAAGCGAATTTTGTTTCGCCGCCGACAGTAAGACGACAGCCGCCGCACATTCCTGTACCGTCAATCATAATCGGATTCATAGAAGCAACAGTCGGAATATCATACTGCTTTGTAAGCTGACAGACAAACTTCATCATAATAAGAGGGCCGATAGTTATAACACGGTCATACTTTTCACCGCTGTCAATAAGCTTTTTCAGTGCATCGGTAACAAGTCCCTTTTCACCTGCAGAGCCATCGTCCGACATAAGTATGAATTTTGAAGAAACAGCCCTGAATTCATCCTCAAGAATGACAAGCTCACTATTTCTGAAGCCCGCAACAGCATGAACCTCACAGCCAAGCTCACGGAGCTTCTTGACTACAGGATAAGCAATTGCACAGCCTACGCCTCCGCCCACAACAGCAACCTTTTCAAGACCATCTGTTTCGGTTGCTCTGCCGAGAGGTCCGACAAAATCGCAGAGGCACTCGCCCTCATTCATATGATTAAGCTTTTCGGTTGTAGCGCCGACAATCTGGAAAATTATTGTAACAGAACCGCCTGAGCGGTCATAATCAGCAATAGTAAGAGGGATACGTTCACTCTCGCTATCAGTTCGCAGTATAATGAACTGACCCGGTTCAGCCTTGGCAGCAACTCTCGGAGCATTGATTCTCATGAGTGTTACAGTCGGATTAAGGCTTCTTTTTTCAAGTATTTCAAACATTATCCTTACCTTCCTTGCGATGAATTTGCCGTTATACAAAAACAGCAATAATATATTATTATATCATATAAGCAGTTTATTTGCAAATATATTCACGGAATATCAGTATAATCTGATTATGTAATGATATCACACATAAAATTATCCATGAATTTTATGTTTTACTCTGAGTCAGAAGCTGCAGCCGGAACAGACATTATGGAAAAAGGCAATTCCGAAGAATTGCCTATATACAAAAGGAATAATAATATCACGTCTTTTATATATCAATTCTATCTGTATTCTGCGAAGGCAGCCTCGTTTCTGACCTCATAAAGCTTATTTACCAGTTTAAGCTCATTGTCAGAAAGCTTGTGTCCCGAAGCATAGATCAGCACGTCCTTGAAATTATTGTCCGGAAAGCTGCATTTGCGCTGAACAAGACCGTATTTTCCGCAAAGACTTGCCGGCACAGGCGAATCAAGCATAAACGCCTGCGGAACGGTCAGAAGGAAGTCCAGAGCACTGCCTCGGTCAAACATATAGACCTTCTTGACCGGTATATCTGCCGGACGATTTGCGGCAAAGAGCTTTTCCATGGCAGCAGAAATATACGGAACAGCGTCATCTCCCTGACAAAGCTCGATATACTGAGCGGAAATCTCAGCATACTGAAGATTATCAGCCTCTGCAACAGGATGCTCGGCGGACATAACCGCAAGCATTTCATACTCCCAGAGCAGCTTGCTGGAAAGATTTTTCTCCGCAAGAAAATCCATATAATATTTTTCATGAGCGGTGTTATAGCGGATAATTCCGAAATCATAACCGTTTTCACGGACATTTTCCGCTGTTCTCAGGGAATTTGTCTCACAGAAATAAACCTCCATATCGTCATCTGATTCAACGGCGGCAATATATTCGGAAAAGGCTTTGGAAATATATCCTGCTCTCGGAACAGAAATCCTGAGCTTGCTGTTTTTAGGCTTATCAGGAGAATGAATAGCCTCCATATTATCAATCTGCATGAGAATCTGTCTTGCATACCCAAGAAACTTGATTCCCTGATCCGTAGGAATAACACCTTTTGAGGTACGGCGGAAAATTGTGATTCCGAGGGTATTTTCAAGCTCCTTGATAGCCTTGCTCAGGTTAGGCTGAGCCATGTAGAGATTTTCGGCAGCCTGTGTAATGGAACGTGTTTTTTCAATTTCAACTGCATATTTGAAGTGTAGTGTGTTCATGGCTTAGACCTCCTGTCATGTATATTCTTTTCAGATTTTTTTGATTTCCTTACAGGGATTTCCTACTGCAACAACTCCCGAAGGAATATCCTTTGTTACAACGCTGCCGCCGCCGATTACAACATTATCACCTATTGTAACTCCGGGCATTACGCATACGTTTCCGCCTATCCACACATTGCTTCCTATTTTTATAGGCTTTGCAAATTCAAGGCCCTGATTTCTTGTCTCATAGTCGAGGGGATGACCCGCAGTATAGAAGCCGCAGTTCGGACCGATATAGACATTATCCCCGAAAACCACCTCAGCACAATCCAGAATCACACAGTTATGATTTGCATAGAAATTGTCGCCGATAATAATGTTGTATCCGTAATCGCAGAAGAAATCAGGCTCAATCCACGTATTTTCACCTCTTAACGCAAGAAGCCTGTCAAGAAGCCTTGATTTTTTCTTGAAATCGTTATAAACTGTCGCATTATACTCCATGCACAGTTTTTTTGCGTTGTTTCGCTCTGAAAAAAGCTCCGCATCGTTTCCGTTGTAAAGCTCTCCTGCCTGCTGTTTTTCTTTTTCGGTCATTTTAAACCCTCCCTTATTATTTTATGCCGATTGCATTGGCAGACTGTTTTTCTGAGCAGTCCGCCGATGCAATTCACGCTCTTATTTATCTTTTGCTTCCCTTTGAACCGAAGCTTCCTCCCATAGCGAGGATATTTGTATCAAATGAATAGCTGATTTTCGCTGCCTGACGCTCACGCTTGAGAGCAAGACCTATCATGCGTTCAAGAAGCTCTGTATACTTTACTCCCTTAGGCTCCCAGAGATAGAATGCAAGCGAGCCGGGAATTGTATTGATTTCGTTTATATAGATTTTATCTGTAGCCATATCGAGCATGAAGTCGATACGTGTAACGCCGTTGCAGCCGAGATAGCGGAATGCGTCAACAGCGGTTCTGCGCACAAATTCGTCCTGCTCGGGAGTAATATCTGCCGGAATCTTTCTCTTCAGAGTAGCCATACCCTTGCTTCCGCCGGATTTGCCTCCGCCTACGTATTTCTGCTCATAGCTGAGGATCTCATCATCGCTTGCCTGAACAGGCTCCTCACATACAGAAGCCTCTGCCTCTTCGCTGTCGCCGACAACCGAGCAGTTGATTTCCTTAAGCTGAACAACAGCAGGCTCAACGAGGATTTTGTCCGCAAAGCTGAATGCTTCTTCCATTGACCTGATAAGACCGTCACGGTCGGACGCCTTGGAGATACCTACGCTTGAACCGAGGTTAATCGGCTTGACGATAACAGGATATCCGAATTTCTCCTCCACCTTTGCCACGCACTCGTCGATTTTTTCAATCTCGAATGAGGAGAAGCGGCAGCAGTCAAGTACAGGGAAGCCTGCGTCCTTGAGGAGAATCTTCATAACAAACTTATCCATTCCCACAGCTGAAGCAAGAACGTCACAGCCTACATAGGGGAGTCCGAGAGTCTGGAGGTAGCCCTGAAGCGCACCGTCCTCAACATTTGTACCGTGAACAATAGGGAATGCCACGTCCACCTCAGAAATAAGGTTTGAACCGAATTTCTTCATTTTCTGGCGCATAAGCTGAACCTTTCCCTCACTGCGCACGAACACACACTCAGTACACTCGGAGAGGAGTGCGGGAATATCCTTGAAGCTGTTGATGTCGAAAAGCTTCTCACCTGTATAGAATTCATTTCCCTTTGTCATATAGACGGGAATAATATTGTATTTGTCCTTGTTGAGGCTTGCCATAGCCTGAACAGCTGAAATTACCGATACCTCATGCTCGACGCTTTTTCCGCCGAAAAGAACAGCAAGATTAATCTTCATTTGAATCTTCTCCTTCAATAACATTATTGTCAGCTGCAGCATATTTTCTTACAGCTATATAAGTACTGCCTTAATAATTATCCGGCAGATCATTTTCAAGCAGGACTATTTTTTTCTTATCAGTCTGATATGCCTGAACCTTTGCAAGAGCCTCGTTGAGCGAATCCGCCACATAAACCTTATCCATATCATAGCCCGAAGCCTTGATTCCGTTGTAAATCGGAACAGTCTGGTTCTTTCCGACAAGTGCGATATAATCGCATACCTTTGCCGCCTCCTGTCCGAATTCGAAATTCAGCTCCTCCTGCTTTGCTCCGAGTTCAACCATTCCCGGAGTCACAAGGATACGGCAGGCGTCAAAGAGTCCGAGCACATTCAGTGCCGCACGGCAGCCGCTCGGATTTGAGTTATAGGCATCATCAATGAATGTCACGCCGTTACCCTTGTCAAGAAGCTGTAGTCTGTGAGGTACCGCCGCAATTCTCTTTACGGGCAGAACAAGCTTTTCAAGCGGAATTCCCGTACCGTGACAGTATGCGATGGCTCCGAGAAGATTCTGCACACTATGCTCGCCGAGAAGCTTTGTAGCGTATCTGCACGTACTTCCGTCAGGAGCGGTAACTGTAAATTCCGTACCCTTATCGGACACTGTAACATCTGAGCCACGATAAGCACATGACTCATGAAGTCCGTAGAGGACTGCATTCTTGTATTCGGGAGCCTTTTTGCGTATAAGCTCATTATCACCGTTGAGGTAGATTTTTCCGCCAGCCGCCTGAACGCTGTCGGCAAGCTCAAATTTGGTATTCACCACATTCTCGATTGACTCAAAGGTTTCAAGGTGCTGAGGTCCTACAGAGGTGATGATACCGTCATGAGGATTTGCAATATCGCAGAGCTCCTTGATTTCATGAACACGTCTTGCGCCCATTTCACATACAAAATACTCGTGGGTAGGCTTCAGGTCACGGCGGATTGTTATTGTAACTCCCATCGGAGTATTGAAGCTTTCGGGAGTTTTCAGTGTGTTGTACTTTGAGTTGAGCAGCTCGCTGAGGTAGAATTTCATGCTTGTTTTACCGTAGCTGCCTGTAATTCCCACCTTGTGAAGCGACGGCATATCCGCAAGCATACGTTTTGCATCGTTGATATACCAGTTCTGTATCGACTTCTCTATCGGCTTATTGATGATATTTGAAAGCGGTACGAGAATAGGTGTAAGGTAGAGTGCAGAGCCGATAATTATAAACGGCAGATTATTTGTAAATCTTGTATTGCCTCCGATACAAACTCTGTCCGCTGAAAAGAATGCGGCTGTAAAAATCAGCGCAATGAGTATGAAGAAAGTAGTCAACATACGTTTTACTCTTGCGGTATACACAAAGGGCTTTTTGAATTTTTTTCCGGGTCTGTTATCAACTGCAATTTTTATATTGAGTACAGTCAGAAAGACACATATACATATAGAGAGCGTATTCAGACCGTCATTGAATACGTGCTTTTCAGGCATATATATAACAGGGTCAGTGAAGAGAAGTGCAAATTGACCGACAAACAAAATCATCGGCAGTATATATCTTTTATAATTCTTCTTCATCCACCATGAATGTTCGGGTGTTTTGTAGCCGTTAAGCTGAAGCATATGGAACTCACGGAGCCCCATAAAAATTATTGCAACAAGTGCAATAACTGCATATATGCAGAAAATAGCAATATTCATGTATTTCTCCTAAATATTTATTGTAGGGGACGGCGTCCCTGACGTCCCTTTTATCGGAACTGACGGTACACACGATGTCCCGTTTATCGGAATTGACGCATTCCGTTATATTATTCCTCAATTTTCATAAACGAACACATTACACGATTGAAAATGAACTGCTGTTCAAGGAATGAATAATGACCTGCATTTTCAAGCTTTACGAGACCTGCATCAGGAATAAGCTTTTCCATTTTTTCGCCGTCGGAAAGGGGAGTTGCCGTATCATTCACGCCCCATACAAGCAGAGTCGGGCACTTGATATTCGGCAGAAGCGGCTCAAGATCCTCATTTACAACCTTGACAAGCACCTGTCTCATAAGTGGAGAAGCCGCAACATAATCGGCGCTGCCGTATTTCACACGCAGCTTTTCAAGAGCTTCGGGAGCGAGCTTCTGCATAATTTTTGTGGAAAGAAAGCTCCTGCAGAATTTATACCAGCGTGTGCGGAAGCTTTTTTTGTTTGATTTCGGCGGGAGAATTCCTGCGCTGTCCACAAGAATCACCTTTGAAATGCTGAACGGCAGCTCCTTGCGGCTGTTCAGCTTGATAATAACTCTGCCGCCGAAGGAATGTCCGAGAAACATGATATTTTCCGCATCATAGTCCCTGAGGAAGTCAATCACAAAATCAACATAGTCGTCCACGCACCATGCCGATGGAGGCTCCTGACTTTCACCGAAGCCGGGCATATCCATAGCAACAACAGTATATTTTTTTGAAAGCAGGTCAATGAGGTTGCTGAAAAGCTTTATATTGCTTCCCCAGCCGTGAAGCAGCACAATAAGCTCTCCGCTTCCCTTCTGCTCATAATTTATTTTTATACCATTTACAGTTTTGTTCAATTTCATTATCTCCAGATATTTATTTGCAGCAGTCCGAATTGACTTTGCCGCAGCAGTACACATATAATTTATTATATCACGGCAAGAAAACAATGTCAATTATTTAATATGAAGAAAATACAGACTTATACCTTTAAATATGTATGAAAAAGTAAGAAAGCATACCTTTGAGTCAACACCTTATACAGTTCTTTGCGGTGTTGCCTTAATATTTCTTTTATGACTTGATTTTGATGAAAAAGTATGTTATAATATAATTACATTATTTTATTGAAAGAAGGTTTACGTTTATGGACATCAAAGAGAAAATCGGCGAAATCACTGACAAGGTAAAGGACGATAAGGATTTTACCAAGAATCTCAAGGAAGACCCTATCAAGGCTGTTGAGGGTATTACAGGTATCGACCTTCCCGATGACAAGATTGACAAGGTTGTTGACGCTGCCAAGGATAAGCTCGGCGACGTTTTCGACAAATTCAAGAAGTAAGTGCAGCAAGGCGCTTTCCTTACGAAAGCGCCTTGTTTTTTTATTAAAGGAGAACTTCTATGAAAAAATTACTTGATACAATCCGAAGTCTGAAGCCGGGAAATCTGTTTATGCTGACCTTAGCCGGAATTATCAATGCCTTCGGTATTACAATTTTCCTTATGCCTGTCAAGCTGTATGACAGCGGAATCTCAGGAACGTCCATGCTGCTTGCCCAGCTCACCCCTAAATGGCTTTCTCTTTCGGTATTTCTTATATTACTTAATATTCCGCTGTTCCTTTATGGTCTGAAAAAACAGGGCGGAGCATTCACCATAAGCGCAATCTATACTGTTATTATATATTCCGTTGCCTCATGGCTCATCACGGATGTACTGCCTATTGACGTCAGTATGGCTTCACCTCTTGCCGGAACCGATCTGCTGCTGTGCGCATTGTTCGGAGGAGTCATTTCCGGTATCGGCAGCGGTCTTGCAATACGCTTCGGCGGAGCTATGGACGGTATAGAGGTTATGGCTGTTATCTTCGCAAAGCGTCTCGGACTTTCTGTCGGCACCTTTGTTATGATTTATAATGTCATACTCTATGTCATCTGCGGTATAGCAATAAACAGCTGGATTCTGCCGCTTTATTCCATAGTGACCTACGCTGCGGCACTCAAGACTGTTGACTACATCGTGGACGGCTTACAGCGTTCAAAAGCAGCCATGATAATAACCTCTGAGCCCGACGCAATATGCGAACGTCTTATGAATGATTTCGGCTGCGGAATCACCCTCATAGACGCAAAGGGCGGATTTTCCGGTGCCGAAAGAAAGGTACTGTATTTCGTTGTAAACCGCTTTCAGATTATGCGTGTCAAGGATATCGTACATAAAATCGACCCTTCCGCATATATAACCCTCAGCGAGGTCGCAGACGTATTTTCAGCTAAAGAGCAGAAATAAGCGTACATACTCCATTTACAAAAATACATAGCAGCACGCCTGTAACAGCAGGAAGTGCAAATCCGAGGGCAGTCCATTTAAGGCTGCCTGTTTCTTTTTTTATGGTCATGCAGGTTGTTGCGCATGGGAAATGGAAAAGCATGAAAATTATCATGCACAGCGCTGTTTTCATAGTCCAGCCATTTGCAGCAAGAAGTGCATGAAGCTGTGCGGCATCTGTCATTTCGGTAAGACTTCCCTGAGCAAGATATGCCATAAGAATAATCGGCATTACTATTTCATTTGCCGGAAAGCCGAGTATAAATGCAAGCAGAATCACGCCGTCCAGCCCCATGAGAGAGCCAAGCGGATCCAAAAAATCAGAAACGCATGACAGAACAGTACCTCCGCCGATATGCACATTTGCAAATATCCATATAAGCAGTCCACAGGGCGCAGCGGCACAGCAGGCCCTTCCAAGAACAAAAACCGTCCTGTCAAGAACAGAGCGTACAAGCACCTTTGCAAACTGCGGACGGCGATAAGGCGGAAGCTCCATAGTGAATGACGAGGCAACTCCCTTGAGAAGCGTACAGGAAAGCAGCTTCGACATGAGCAGAGTCATAGCAACGCCTGAGAGAATTACTCCCAGAAGAATCAGCGCTGAAAGCAATGACGACGCAATGCCTCCCACAGTCACAAAAAACATGGTGATTACAGCTATAATCGTCGGGAATCTGCCGTTGCACGGAACAAAATTATTAGTAAGAATTGCTATCAGCCGCTCCCTCGGCGAATCAATTATCCGGCAGCCCGTAACTCCGCAGGCATTGCAGCCGAAGCCCATAGCCATAGTAATCGCCTGCTTTCCGCAGGCATTTGCGCATCGGAAGCCGTGGTCAAGATTGAAAGCTATTCTCGGCAGATAGCCAAGATCCTCAAGCAATGTAAACAGCGGAAAAAATATTGCCATCGGCGGAAGCATGACCGATACTACCCATGCCAGCACCTTATATATTCCCTGAATAAGTACGCCCTCCAGCCATGATGGTGCGCCCATATCCAGCAAGACCTCAGAGAGAAAATCACCTGCGGCAAAAAGCCCTTCGCCAAGAAGATCAGAGGGATAATTTGCACCGACAATAGTAATCCATAAAATAATCCCCAGCAAAAGAAGCATCACAGGAATTCCCCAGCGGCGGCTCAGAAAAATCCTGTCGAGCCGCCTGTCACGCAGATACGGGGATTTCCTGCCGACTGCAACTGCCTCGGCGCATATATCACCTGCTCGTTTTATTACTGCTGCGGTAATAAGGTCGGTGACTTTTTCACTGTCAATTCCTTCTGCTGAAAGCTCTGCCCTGATTCCATCAATACTGCTGTCTGACGAAAATTCCATGCCCTCCAGCTTTTCTGCCTTTGCAAGAAATTTTTCATCGTTCTCAAGAATTCTTGTCGCCGCAAGCCTTGCAGGAATTCTTTTCAAACGCTCTCCAAGCAGCTCCTCAACCTCAGAAACAGACGTCTCAAGCTTTTCTCCCAGATTGACATAACAAGTTTTTTCCGCAGGCTGCTCTTTTATAAGCTCACAAAGGCTGTCGGCAAGCTTATCAAGCCCCTTTCCGCTTCTCGCAGTAACTCCGACAACACGTACTCCCAGAAGTCCGCTAAGCCTTTCAAGGTCAACAGAAATTCCCTTTAATTCAGCTTCGTCCAGGAGGTTTACACAGACAAGAGTTCTCGGAGCAGCCTCAATAATCTGAAGCGTCAGATTCAGATTGCGCTCAAGACAGGTAGCGTCGCACACCACTATGACTGCCTCTGCACCTCCGAAGCATATGAAATCACGGGCAGCCTCCTCCTCAGCGGAATCAGCCCTGAGAGAATACGTGCCCGGAATATCAGTAAGGGTAAAGCTCATACCCCCATGCTCAAAATGTCCTTCTGCCCCGTCCACGGTTTTGCCTGCCCAGTTTCCCGTGTGCTGCTTCATACCTGTAAGAGCATTGAATACCGTTGATTTTCCTACGTTAGGATTGCCTGCAAGGGCAACAAGATGTTTTTCTGCCATATATATTATCCTCCGATCCATCATTGGATAATATGCTATAAAAACCCATAAAATGACAAAAAAATGAAAAACAGGCGGTCAACCGACCGCCTGAAAAAATTATCTTACCTTTTTTGCAATGTCATCAATGAGCTTGACAAGCAGGTCTGCCTGAGTCATTGAGCCGAGGTCGCCTTCACGTCTTGAACGTACAGAAACTGTACCCTCCTCAACCTCCTTATCGCCTACTGTAAGCATTATCGGAAGCTTGTCCATTGTAGCAGAACGGATCTTGTAGCCTACCTTTTCAGCTCTGTCATCAATGGTTGCACGGATTCCTGCTGCCTCAAGCTTGGCAAGAACAGCGTCGCAGTACTCAAGATGACGGTCTGCAACAGGAATGATTCTCACCTGCTCAGGAGCAAGCCAGAGCGGGAATGCACCTGCATACTTCTCAATAAGATATGCAAGAGTTCTCTCATAGCAGCCCAGTGAGGTTCTGTGAATGATATACGGACGCTTCTTTGTACCGTCAACGTCAACATACTCCATGCCGAATTTCTCAGCAAGAAGCATATCTATCTGGATAGTAACAATTGTATCCTCCTTGCCGTAAACATTCTTATACTGGATATCAAGCTTAGGACCATAGAATGCAGCCTCGTCAATACCGATCTCATAATCGACCTCAAGATGATCAAGAATCTTTGCC